>NZ_JBDZDK010000034.1:0-34941 GCF_040049155.1 Sphingomonas silueang | reverse complement strand
GCCTCGGCCTCCTTCAGCACCGCAATGATCTGCTCTTCCGTGAACCTCAGTCGCTTCATTGTCCGTCCTTCCATCAGGGCCGGACTCTAATCGCACTTGGAGGAAAATCAGGGGGTCACGTCAGAACGGCACCAGCAGGGAGTTGAGGACATAGCCCGCTTTCTCCTTGCGCACCGGGATCGGCACCATGCCGATGGCGGAGGCGAAGGCGATCAGGGCATCGAACACAGCCGGATCAGTGTCATCCGTGCCCATCACCTCGGCGGTGTTGAACTTCCAGATGCTGTTGGCGAAGTGCAGCGCCAGAAACCGGTCCGGTCGGCCGGTGAAGGCCTTCAGGTCGCTCGGCAGCAGGGTCGAGCTATTGGTGGCGAAGATCGTCCTGTCCGGCGCGAGCCCCGCCAGTTTCTCGTAGAGCGCCTGCTTGATCGAAAGAACCTCCGGAACCGCCTCGATCACGAGGTCCGCGTCCGCGACGGCCGCGCCGAGATCGCTCAGCAGAGCGATCCGCTTGAGCGCCCCGGCCGCCTTGCCGCCAGCCGCGCCCGACACCTCGTTCGTGTAGGTTTCGACGAGCGCCGCCAGCCGTGCGCGCGCCTGTTCGAGCGCTTCCTCGCTGATGTCGTAGGCGACAACATCGAAGCCGCTATAGGCCGTCTGGAAGGCGATCTGGCTCCCGAGGACCCCCGTGCCGAACACCGCCACTTTCCTGATATCGCTCATCCAATTTCCTTCTGCGCGGTATCGTCACTTAGAAACGGAGCCGCCACCTCCACCGGGACGCGGGCCAGCTTGCCGGTTTCCCGATCGACCAGGGCCCATTGGGTCAGCGAGGCGACGATCGTCCGGCCGTCTTCGGCATGGAATTCGACGCATCTCGCATAGCGCGCGCCACGCGGCGCTCCGACGACCCAGGTGATCGCACTGACCTCGTCTCCCGCCCGGACATTGCCGCGATAGTCGACCTCATGGCGCAGCACGACCGCGACGAACCGGTCGCGATCCTGCGAGCGCGCGGCCGTCAGCCAGTGCGCCACCGACGCATCCTGAATCCACGTCACCCAGACCGCATTATTGACATGGCCGAGTTCGTCGATGTCGGCATCCCGGGCGCGGAAGCGGATATGGAAGCGCCGATGCTCATCCACCTCGCCGACGAGTGGGTGTCCGTGCTCATCGCAGCCGATGCGTCGACGATCTGACACGATCCCGCTCACGAATACGCCTGCTCCTCATGCGACGAACCCAGTCCTGCCATGGCGCGGAAGAAGCCGACGAGCATCTCGTCGCGCGGCATGGCGCCTTCGACATCGCCCTGCACCGCCAGTCCCATCCAGAGCGCGTAAAGACCGATACCGGTCTGCATCGGCGGCAAGGCCGGACGCAGTGCGAAGCGTTGCGTCAGATCGGCGACGAGTTCACCGAACATCCGATAGCAGGCCGCCTTGCCTTCCCGGTGCCGCTCGGCGAAAGCCGGATCGCGCCGGGCATGAAGCTGCAATTCGATCGAGAGCAGCGACCATTGTGCCTCGTCGGCAAGCTTCGCGAGCCGGGCGGCCAACACCTGCAGCGTCGCCTCGATGTCATCGCCGGCGCATTGCGCGACCAGATCACGAAGCAGTGTGACCTCATCCTGGATATGGCTCTGCAGGATCTCGACCAGCAGATCGTCCTTGCTCGCGAAGTTCGAGTAGAAGGCGCCCTGCGAATGCCCTGCGGCGCTGCAGATGTTGCGGATCGACATGGCCGCGACCCCCTCCTCGATGATCGAGGAATGCGCGGCAGCGATCAGTCTGTCGCGCGTCTGACGCTGCGTGTCCTTGCGAGTGAGGCGCATGGGAAAAATCCTCCGACTATCAAACGGGACACCGAAACCTTTCGCAGGTTCAGCAGCGCTTTACAGACTCAGATATCACCTGATATCTAGAATCGCAATCCGCCTTTGCCACATCAACAGGCCCTTCACCTCGCCAGGCGCGGCGAACCGAGTATCAGATTGACGCGTAAGACCTGCGCCAATCTTGAGAATGCGCGGATGAGGACCTGGTGGAACCGATCGTTGAGATATCAGTTGATATTTCAAATGATGCAAGGCGCCGCCTATGAATGATGATTTGGCAAGCACTGGAGGTACGCGAGCGGCGCCGGTTCTTTACGATCCGGCGATCGAGGTAACTGGCGAGCGTGAAGCGGCGCTCATGGAAGAGATCGTTGGACGGATGGCAGCCAGTAGCCGCTGCGCGTTCGAACGGCACCGCCACGCCATCCGCGACGCCCACGCCAAGTCGCACGCGATCCTCAAGGGCGAGATGGTGGTTGCCCCCGGGCTTCCGCCCGAACTCGCGCAAGGCATCTTTGCAGTGCCAGCCAACTATGGCGTGGTGGCGCGGCTTTCGTCTGCGCCGAGCGATATTCATTCCGACGAGATACCAGCCCCTCGCGGTTTCGCGATCAAGGTCATTAACGTTCCCGGCGACCGGCTGCCCGGCGATATCGGCGGGGCCAACCAGGACTTTCTGATGGTGAACTTCCCGACCCTCGCGTTCGGCACGATCCCGAAATACAAGACACTGCTCGGGGTGCTTGAGGCAAACGCCCACGCGCCGGACATCTTCCAGCGCATGGTCGCCGGCGCCGCCCGCGGCGCTAAAGGCGCGCTTGAGGCGCTCGGCGGAACGGCCGGTGCGACGCTAGAGGGTCTGGCGCGGGACAATCATCATCCCCTCGGCGAAACCTACCACACGCAGGGTGCGCTGCGCTTCGGAGATTACGTGGTCAAGCTGTCCCTGGCACCGGCTTCGCCTGAGGTTACCGCGCTCACCGGCCAGACCGTGGCTGATATGACATATTCCGGAATGCGCGACGCGATCGGCTCATTCTTTGAAAATCACGGCGCCGTGTACGAGCTGCGAGCGCAGCTATGCAACGACCTCGAGGAAATGCCGGTCGAGGATGCGGCCGTACTGTGGGACGAGACGCGGTCGCCGCACCGAAAGGTCGCCACGCTGCGTTTTCCGCTGCAGCGCCCCTACGGTCCGGAGCGCCAAGTCTATGGCGACGATGTCCTGTCGTTCAACCCATGGAATGGCATCGAAGGGCACCGCCCGCTCGGCGGCATCATGCGTATTCGGCGTCTCGCCTATGAACGCTCAACTCGTTTCCGCCACGAGATGAACGCTCGGCCCCGTCACGAGCCGGCGAGCGTCAACGAAATCCCAGATTGAGGAACCAGTCATGACAGAATCCAAGGATCCGCGCCTCGCCGACGAGAGTAAACTTCAGGAGGTGCGCCGACGCGCCGGCGAACTCGCGCAGGATCTTCCTCAATTAGCGAAGATCGCACTGGAAGCGATGATCCGCGACCACAATCCGGCCTATAAGGGTAGCGCGAACAAAGCAGGCCGCGCGGGCAAGCAGTCCGGCAATGTCTCCGAGCTGACGGCGATCGCCACGCTGAAGCCCGGCGGCGCGGACCGGCTGCGCAAGATTTTCGACCTGACGAACGGCAATATGGACGGGGCGCAGCGCGTCTCGACCCTCCATGATATGCGCTTCGTGTTCTTCGACGACGACACGCGAATCCTGTTCGCCACCACCTATGATGGCGACTGGGACACCTATATCAACGACTTCGCGACCAAGATCCCTGGGCTGATGGATCTTCTGTTCGCCAATGTGGAAGGCTGGCCGGGAATCGACAGCCCGTCGGTGAAGGACTTCATCGCCAACCATCAGATCGACGCTGCCGGGTGGTTTGTCGCTAATCCACAGATCACCGTCGTCGACGTGCGGCGTTACCAGCGGCAAGAGGAAGCGCTCGGTGCGTTCATGGACGACATGGCGAAGAATGCGGGGATGGACGCGGCCACCCGCGCCGCGCTCGATCGGTTCAGCACCGCGATCGCCCAGCCCGAAGGCGTGGATTACTGACATGAGCGTTCTCGCCAACCTCGCCTCGCGCTTCCGCCGGGACCGTGTCACCCTCGCGCTGGAGGACATCCAGGCGCTGATCCTGCGCTCTCGGCCCGAACCTTATGTGGGCATCCATGCGATGCTGCATGTCGACGAAGCGGCGGGCGGGCGCGATCTTCTCGGCCGTCTCACGCCGCATATCCCGGCGGCGTCGGGCTGGACCGAGGAACTGACCGCCTGGACCGGGGTCGCGATTAGCCATGCCGGCCTGAAGGCGTTGGGCGTGCCTCAAACCTCGCTCGACAGCTTCCCGATTCCTTTCAAGCAGGGCATGGCCGCTCGAGCCGAGCAGCTGCGCGATTTCGGCGAGAACGCGCCCGAGCATTGGGAAGACGCCTTCCGCCCTGGCACCTGCCATATCGCGCTGACCATCTATGCCCGCGATGATGTGGCACTGGACGCCGCAGTCGAGAAAGCGATGGGGGAGTTCGAACGCTCGCACGGGGTCACGCTGGTCGGCACGCACCGCTTTGGTGCTGATGCCGATGCGAAAAACCCGTTCGGATTCCGCGACTCGATCTCGCAGCCCAGCATCAAGGGCAGCGGCGTCGACCCGCAGCCGGGCCAGGAACGCGCCGTCGCACCGGGTGAATTCATCCTCGGCGAGAACAGCGAAACCGGCGCGCCGGTAGGAATGCCGGAGCCGGCCGAACTCGGCCGCAACGGCTCGTTCGTGGTATTGCGCAAGTATCAAAGTCGCGTCGGTGCATTCAACGACTTCATCCGCGCCCGCGCGGATGACGAGGAAGGTCAGGAACTCCTCGGCGCCAAGATGTTCGGGCGCTGGCGCAGTGGCGCCCCGCTCGTCCTTTCCCCCGACAGGGATGACGAAGCGCTTGGCGCCGATTCGACGCGCAACAATGACTTCGATTTCTCGGAGGATAAGCGCGGCCTCGTCTGCCCGCACTCAGCGCACATGCGCCGGCTCAATCCGCGAGATAGCGCACTGACGATCATGACCGACGTCAACATCCACCGCATCATCCGCCGCTCTTCGACATTTGGGCCGAAGTGGACGCCGGAGGTGACCGCCGACGACGACGCTGCCAGGGATCGCGGCATCTTCTTCATCTTCATCAGCGCGCGCGCCTATGACACGATCGAATTCTTCCAGCAGGAATGGATCAACCGGGGCAACTTCATCGATCTCGCCGAGGAACGCGACCCTATTGTCGGCCTTCACGAGGAGCCGGGCAGCTTTACCATCCCCGCCAGCCCTGTCCGGCAGCGCGTCGACGGGGTGACGACGTTCAACCGGCTGCGCGGTGGAGAATATATGTTCATGCCGTCTCTTACGGCACTGCGGTGGATTTCTGCTGGCGCTTGGACCTGACGGCTGTGCGAGAGATCGACTTACACGAGCGCTGACGGAGTTTTGCCGTCGATCGGCGAATTGAGACGCGCTTGGTGCGGCGCCATGATTCGATTCACTTGCTTTTGTTTGACCTCGAAAAAGAAGGCGCGGGTGTCAGCGACCACCAGTTCGGCCGTCATTCCGCCGGAACGGATACGGATGTTCGATCTCCCAGCAGCCACCACGCTCCATAGGCGGCGAGAAGTACAATCAGCACCGCCATCGGGATTAGCGCCTCTTGCATGGCCGCCCCCATTTGATTGAAGCGGATGAACAAATGCATGGCCGCAGTCGCTGGGGACAATGAGGCCACCATATGTACAAAAGCGGGCATCTGATCGAGCGGCCAGGCAAAGCCGGCGAGAAAAGCCAGCGGAAGGGAAGTCGGCATAAGCAGCTTTAGCGCATCGTCGCCGTTCGAAAACAAGCGGCCCAGCGCGAGGCCCAGCGCCGATACCGTCGCCGCGAAGATGGGCATGGCGATCAGGAGCCCGCCGACGTTGCCAGCCCGAGGAATGTCCTGAATCCAGAAGGCAAAGCCGAACACGAAGGCGGCCGCGAATACGCCGAGCAGGGTGCAGGCACACCAAGTTCCCAGCTTCTCGCCAAGAGAGGTCGTCACGATACCCCGCCGGCGGCGTTCTGCCACCAACCGGGCAGACGCAAACAGCAAAGTTTGCTGGAGAATGATGGTAGCGATCGCTGGAAATACGTAGTCGCGATAGCCTCCGATTGTGTTGAACAGCGGCTGAGTGATGATCGTCGGCGCAGACAAGATCTTCTGATCGGAAGGTTGTAGGCGCGACGTCCGTGCGGCAAGGTCCTCGGCGCTTTTGGCGATGGAGCGCGCAATTGCGGCCACCCTCGCGAAATAGGCGGCGTTGAGCGCAACCGCGACACCCGCCCCAGGCCTGCCGGCCGAAAGATCGGCGGTCATGCCGCGCGGAATGAAGATGAAACCCTCGGCGCGGCCCGCACTGACCATGGTCCTCGCTTCAACAAGATCCCGCGTGGTAAGCACTACGTGCACGGCCTGGGTATCCTCGAGTTTGCGTCCCAGCGCCCGCGTCAGCGGCGATCCATCCTGATCAACCACGATGAGCGGCAGCTCTTGAGCCTGCTGGCCCGCATAGGGAGCAGGATAATAGAACGCGTAGAACAGGACCGATATGACTGTCAGCGACAATAGGGCGCGATCGCGCAGAATTTGCAGCAAGGTATGTTCGAAGGCAGCCCAAATGCTCATCTCTCAGAGCCCTGGCGATACCAGATCAGCGCGATTGTGACGCCACCGGCAAGGATGGGATAAAGCAGGAGCAGGAGCAGCTCCCGCACGATGGGCGCGGCTCCCGCGCCCGCCACCACGGCCATCTGCAGCCTCAGATAATGGGTTAGCGGTAGAACCGCGCTCCAGAAGCGCGCGATCACAGGAGCCCCGGCGATCGGCAGCGAAGCGCCGGAATAAGCCAAAGCGGACCCGGCGATGATGACAGCCCCCGACAGTGCGGTCGCGACATTGCGGATTGCGATGATCAACAGCAGACCGATCGCCGCCGTAGCACAAAAGAGAAGAAAAAGACCGATTACGGCCGCGATGAGACTGCCCTCGAACCGATATCCGCGCGCCAGTGTAAGCCAGAGCATCCAGACTATGCCCCACAGCGTTCCAGCCGCAATATGAGGAGAAAGCCGCGCTGCAAACGAGCAGGGCAGCGTCAAAGCGCCGCGACTCTCCGATTGGAGATAGCCTTCGCACAGCGCCGTTCCGATCGATCCGATTACCGAAACGGCAATAAGAAGATGAAGCGTGGCGGGTCCCAGCAGCAAACCCAAATACCACTCAAGACTGAGCGTCGGATTTCCTAGCAGCGAGATCTTCACGCCGGGCCTCGCCAGGCGCAGCGCTTGCGCGCCCGAGATGCCCAGGTGCTGCGGTGCCCCGCTAACAAGGGCAGATTGTACGGCTAGCTCCGTGTAGGTCGCGGCGAGGTTTCCAGCCGCCAGAAATTGACCTTCATAGAAGATTTCGATCGGAGCGCTCTTGGGTGAGACGTCCTCAAGACCATGGGGGATCACCAATATTGCGAAAGCATCCTCCCGACGCACTGCTGACAAGGCTTCTACGATATTGCCGGTTACGCGCGCGAGCTCCAGATGGGGAGACGCCTCCACTGCCCTCACGATCCTGCGCGCCGACGCGCCACCATCGCGATCCACCACCACGACCTTAAGATGACTGAGCGATCCCGGTGAGATCATCGCCGCCATTAGCGCCAGCATAACCGCCGGCAGAAGAGTGAGAAGACTAAGGTCGAGGGGACTCTTTGCCAAACGGCGCACTTCATTCCCGAGCGCCGAACGGAACGGACTCATCGCGGCCAGTTGAACAGCACGCTCATGCCGGGCCGCAGTCCAACCCCCTCGCCTTCCGGGACGAGCTTCACCTCGAAGGCGCGCATGTCATAGCCGCGCGTCTGCCGTTCCGCCCGAAAGGTCGCGAACTCTCCCTGGGGCGCGATATGGCGGACCCGAAAACGCACCGTTCGGCGCAGCGCCGGAACCTCCCCCTCGAGAACGGCCCCCGCACGCAGACCCGCATAATCCTCCTCGCGTATGTTGAGCAGGACGTAGGGATGATCGATGTCGATCAGTTGGAGGGCGGGGATCACGGGACTGACCAACTCTCCGGGATTGACGAAGCGGCGCGCCACTTCCCCGGCGATCGGGGCCACGAGCCGGGTTTCATCGGTCAACGCCTGGGCGCTCGCGACCGTAGCCGCCGCGATACGAACTTGTGCCTGTGCGATGTCGCGGCTCTGCGGTCGAACGCCGGTAAGCGCCTTGCGATATTGGGCGCGCGCGGCCTCGGCGGCCCGCGCACTGCTATCGCGGGCAGCGTTCGCCTCATCGCGGCGCTGGGCTGCGATCACCCCTTGAGCATAAAGTCTGTCAGCCCGGACGCTGCTGGTCCGGGCGAGGTCAGCGTTCGCCTGCGCTGCCAGCCAGGTCGCGCGTAAACTTTCTATGTCCTCGGACCGCGTCCCCTCATTCGTCAGCGATTGTGCCGCTCGCGCGCTGTCCAATGCCGCCTGGGCTTGCCGCTGACCGTTCACGATCTCGGGGCTCGACAATTCGGCAAGCAATTGTCCGGCGCGAACACGGTCCCCTTCCTGGACCAATAGTCGGTCCATGCGCGACAGGGCCTTGGTCGAGATATTGATCGAATCGGCATCGACCTCGCCCTGAAGCGCCGGGCGGGCGGGGCGGCTGGCAAGCCACAGCCCTGCGATGAGAACAACGGCGATAAAAACGAGGCCGCCATAGAGTATGGGGCGTTTGCGTGAGGGCACTTCACGGATCTCGCTTTCGCTCATCGTGCCGGCTCCAGGGGAAGGCGAACATTCGCCCGAGCGATATAGTCCGGGAAGCGGTCAAGTTGGCCGGAAGAGGCGAGCAGCCCGGCAAGCGCCAGGACATATTCATACGCGGTCGCGGCCCGCTGCGACCGGGCAGAAGCCAGCGCGGCTTCGGCCCCCAAGACGGCGGTGACGGTCGCCTCGCCCTCCGAATAGGAAATTCGCTGGACCCGGAGATTCTCGTTCGCCGCGGCCATACTGCTGTCGAGCAGGATGAAGGAGCGCCGGGCGGCTTCCATCATATTCCATGCACGAAATGTAGCGGATGTCGCCTGCTTTCTCGCTTCGCGGGCCGCATCGGCCGCGGCACCTTCCTGCGCGCGCGCCGCAGCCAGACTATGACCGCGATCGACGTTCGACAGGATCGTGAAGCGCGCACCAATACCCACCACCCAATCAGGTTCCGTCGGCAAGGCGCTGTTACGATTGAGGTTATACTCGCCGAAGGCAAAGGCTTGCGGCCGATAGCGTGAACGCGCCAGATCGACGCTCGCACGCGCAAGGTCTCTGCTCGCGTCGGCCTGACGGGTCTGCGGAAGATCGCCTTCGCGGCCCAGAAATGCCGATGCCGGCATTGGCGAACGGGTGTCCACAAACAAGGCGGTGGTCGCAACAACGGCATCGGCATCGAGCGTGCGGGCAAGATCATCGCTGGCCGATCGCTCCGCCAGGACGGCGCGCTGCCAGGCACGCTCGGCGGTGTCCCGGGCAACCTGCGCCTCGAGGGTTGATGCACGCGGCGTCACGCCCGCCTTCTCGAGCTTGACCGCATCGCTATAAACACTGTCGAGGGCGGTAAGCGACTCCTTTGTCGATGCTACCAGCGCTTGCGCGGTCAACTGCCCGAAGTAGAGCCGGATGAGGTTGATTTGTGCGAGATCACGCGCCTGGGCCGAGCGCGCATCAACCAATGCCACATTGGCTGCCGCCCCTCTCTGAATGGCCGGGATCGCGCCGCCGGAATATAGCGGAAGGACCGCCTGCACAGTCGGTCTGAAGGCATCGGCTCTGTAACGGTAGGACAATGTATCGGGAATTTGAGCATACAGGCCGGGCAGCGCCTGCGATAGTCGCGCCGCGATCTCGGCTGCGACCTGCTGAAAGGGTGGAGCCACCGAATCCGGCAGCGTATCGAGATAGTTCGTCACCGCCTCCTGCCCGGCTTGTTTGACGCCGCCCACATCGAGCGAGAAGGTTTTTTGATATTCGATATACTGGGCGGATACCGTAACAATAGGCCTGTGGAGGGCCTTAAGCGCCGCCTCGCCCTCTCTGGCGGCCGTCGAGGCATGATCTGCGCCTGACAGCGCCGGGGACGTTCGTGTCAGCCTCTCGCTTGCAGCCGAGAAGCTCAGTGCGACGGGAGCCGGGGCATTCTGTGCTATCAGCGCACCGGGAAATAAGGCTGCGCTCAATCCCAAAGCCCGTAGACGTCCCACACGAAATTTCCTCGACACTCCGCTCAGAGCGTTTCCCTTTCTCGTCACTTACGAAGACAGCGTACTCGAAATGACGTTGCGGCACATCGCATACCGCGTGATCCTCGTACTTGCGCTGGTCTCCATCGCCCTCCCTCGATGACATTGGCCGGGCCTGATATTCTACCGCTTAGCCGTAAGCCCTGACCGCGTTCACGGCGTCCTCGACCGTTTTGATTTCACCCAGCGCCTCGTCAGGGATCGTGATCTCGAACCGATCTTCCAGCGCCATCATCAGTTCCATGACATCCAGGCTGTCTACACCGATATCCTCATAGAAAGAGGCGCCCAGCGCAACTTTATCAGTGTAGATGCCAAGCTTTTGGACAATGACCTCAAGGACGGCATGAACAATCTCATCCATATCGACGACCTCAGCCACATTTAAGATCAGAGCATGATCCTTTCCGCGTGAACAAAAATCGGCAAAATATGATATTGGCGCGGCTATCCAGTTTTATGTCTTGGCCAGCATTTTCTGGGCGCTCGTCTTAATAAAATCCGAAATCTGCCCGGACATCATTTTCAGGAAAAGTGGCACGCTGACGTCGCCGCGGATTTGGTGGTCCTTAATGTCGAGCTGCACCGGGATATTCTGCCCCATTGCGACGATGACCAGCCGCAGCGAGTAGTCCGATGCCCACTCGGAAGTAAGCGAACCGCCTCCAGGGATATGCGCCGCAAGCTTGGGCAAGCCGGCAACGATCCGGCTCTTGGCTTCGGCTGCACCAAGGCTGTGCGGGATAACGACTTCCATATCTTCCTTCCTGTTCAGGCCGCCCGATCGACGAGCAGCAAGGTCGATGTCGCGGAGGCGTAAAGTTTGCCAGACGCATCGATCAGACGCGCTTCGGTATGCGCTACTCTCTTGCCCATCGACACCACCTGGCCGATGGCGCGGATCATCCCCACCCCCTCCTTCAAGGGCGCATGATAAGCAATCTTGAGTTCCAGCGTGACGCTATTGATCGGGACTTGCGCCGCTGAATTGGCCGCAATGCCGCAGGCCGAATCTAGCAGTGTCGCGGCATAGCCACCATGCGCGATCCCCATGAAATTGTAAGTCTGTGAGGTCGGCGTCGCAACAAAGACGACCTTCCCCTCCTCCGCCTCAAGCAGATCGATGTCGAACAGGTCCATCATTGGCGGCCGCTCGCCGGCCGCCATGAACTGTTCGATCTCTTCCAGACCGGTCATCGATTACCTCAGAGCTTGTTCGTGAGTTCGGGAACGATCTTGAACAGGTCGCCGACAAGGCCGATGTCGGCGACCTGGAAGATCGGCGCATCCTCGTCCTTGTTGATGGCGATGATGGTCTTGCTGTCCTTCATGCCGGCGAGGTGCTGGATCGCGCCCGAAATGCCGATCGCGACATAGACTTCCGGCGCCACGATCTTGCCGGTCTGCCCGACCTGATAATCGTTCGGCGCATAGCCCGCATCAACCGCGGCGCGGCTCGCGCCGACGCCCGCGCCCAGCTTGTCGGCCAGCGGATCGATAACTTTGTGAAACTGCTCCGCCGAGCCCAAAGCGCGGCCGCCGGAAACGATGATCTTGGCGGACGTGAGCTCCGGACGCTCCGACTTGGCGATCTCGGCGCCGACGAAGCTCGACAGACCCGCATCGCCGCCCGACGCCGCCTCGATCGCGCCCGAGCCGCCCTCGCGGGACGCCTTCTCGAAGGCGGTGCCGCGAACGGTGATGACCTTCTTGGCGTCCGACGACTGGACCGTCGCAATCGCATTCCCCGCGTAGATGGGTCTCGTGAACGTGTCGGCGCTTTCTACCGAGAGGATGTCGCTGATCTGCATCACATCGAGCAGGGCGGCGACGCGTGGCGCAATATTCTTGCCGTTCGAGGTGGCAGGCGCGAGAAACGCATTGTAGCCGCCCATCAGCGCCACGATCGCGGGCGCGACATTTTCGGCCAGCGCATGTGCGAATGCGGCATCATCCAGCACGATGACCTTGGCGACGCCGGCGACCTTCGCAGCCGCCTCCGCGACGCCGCCCACGCCCGTCCCGGCGACGAGCAGAGCCACCTCGCCGAGCTTGGCGGCGGCGGTGACGGCCGAAAGCGTCGCGTCCTTGACCGCGCCACCCTCGTGCTCAACCCAAACCAGTACGCTCATGCCGCCACTCCCAATACCTTGAGCTTTGCCACCAGTTCATCGACATCGGCGACCTTCACGCCAGCCGAGCGCTTGGCCGGTTCGGCCACCTTCAGCGTCTTGAGACGCGGCGCGATATCGACGCCGACATCGGCGGGGGTCTTCTGCGCGAGCGGCTTGGACTTAGCCTTCATGATGTTGGGAAGCGAGGCGTAGCGCGGCTCGTTGAGGCGCAGATCGGTCGTTACGATCGCGGGGAGCTTGAGGCTCACCGTCTCGAGGCCGCCATCCACTTCGCGGGTCACCGCGACGGCATCACCCGACACCTCGACCTTGCTCGCGAACGTGCCCTGCCCCCAGCCGAGCAGCGCCGCCAGCATCTGGCCGGTCTGGTTGGAATCGTCGTCGATCGCCTGCTTGCCCAGGATGACGAGTCCTGGAGCCTCGTCGGTCGCAATCGCCTTGAGGATCTTGGCCACGCCAAGTGGCTCGACCTCGTCGTCGGTCTGGACGAGGATCGCCCGATCAGCGCCCATTGCGAGCGCGGTGCGGAGCGTCTCCTGCGACTTGGCAGCGCCGATCGACACCACGACGATTTCGGTCGCGACACCCTTTTCTTTGAGACGGATCGCCTCTTCGACGGCAATCTCGTCGAATGGATTGATCGACATCTTCACATTTGCGAGGTCGACTCCCGTCCCATCCGTTTTCACGCGCGGCTTCACATTGTAATCGATAACCCGCTTAACGGGCACAAGCACCTTCATGGCACAATCCTACTTTGAGTTGCGATGCAGCCTTGTCGGTCGGTCAAAACGCTTCGTCTTCCAATGCCATCAGCGATTTCTTGCCGGCCTTGATCGCCAGGAAGCTGGCGGTTGCCTGAGGCAGGATACGCTCGAAGAAGAACGTCGCCGTCTTGATCTTGGCATCGTAGAAGCGCTTGTCCTCACTGCCGAAGAAGAGCTGCAAACCCGCGATCTTGGTTGCCTTGGCAAAACAATAGCCCATTGCCACCAAGCCCATCAGACGCAGATAGTCCGCCGACGCCGCGCCCGCCTCTTCCGGATCCTTGAGTGCCCGCTGCGCGACCGTGGCTGTCGAAAGCTGCAGCGCGCCAAACGCCTTGGCGAGCGCCTCGATCATCGGCTTCATCGGTCCGTCGACATCATTTTCTTCGATGAACGCGGATACCGGATGGAAGAAGCTGCGCAGATAGCGTCCCATATGCGCGCCGAGCTTACGGCCGACGAGGTCGAGCGCCTGAACGCCGTTCGTTCCCTCATAGATCATGGTGATCCGGGCATCGCGGGCATATTGCTCGACACCGCTTTCACGGATGTAGCCGTGACCACCATAGCATTGGACCGCGAGGTTCGCGCTGTCGAACGCAAGGTCGGTGAAGAGCGCTTTGACGACAGGGGTCATGAGCGCGATGAAATCGCTCGCACGCTGGCGCACTTCGGGTTCGGGTGAATGTTTTTCCGCGTCCAGAGCGCGCGAGACCCAGGCCGAGAGCGCCCGGCATCCCTCATTATAAGCCCGCATCGTCATCAACATGCGGCGAACATCGGGATGGACGATGATCGGATCGGCTGCCTGATCGGGATATTTGGGTCCCGAGAGCGCCCGGCCCTGAATACGGTCCTTGGCGTACCAGGCGGCCGCCTGGTACGCCGCCTCGCCTACACCCAGGCCCTGGATGCCGACGGAGACACGCTCCGTGTTCATCATCGTGAACATGGCGGCCATGCCCTTGCCAGGCTCACCGACGATCCAGCCAATCGAATCGTCAAAGTTCATCTGGCAGGTCGCAGAGGCCTTGAGCCCCATCTTGTGCTCGATCGCGGCGCAGGCGACGCCGTTCGATGGCCCTGGCGTTCCATCCTCCCTAGGCAGATATTTGGGCACGAGGAACAGGCTGATGCCCTTCACGCCCTTAGGGGCGTCGGGCAGGCGGGCGAGCACGAGGTGAATGATGTTGTCGGTCAGATCATGTTCGCCGGCTGAGATGAAAATCTTCGAGCCAGTGACCTTGTAGCTGCCATCTTGCTGCGGCACCGCGCGGCTGCGCAGAAGCCCAAGATCAGTGCCGCAATGTGGTTCGGTGAGGCACATCGTACCAGACCACTCGCCGCTCACCATCTTGGGAAGATAGGCGCGCTTGAGATCGTCGCTCCCATGACCTTCGATGGCCGTCGTCGCACCATGGGTCAGCCCAGGATAGAGACCAAAAGAGAGATTAGCCGAGCAGATCATCTCCTCCACCAGCTTGTTTACCGCTTCGGGTAGCCCTTGCCCGCCCCATTCGGGATCGGATGCGAGCGCGGTCCAGCCCCCTTCTGCAAACTGCTTATAGGCTTCCGGGAAGCCGGCGGGTGTCCGCACGACGCCATTTTCCAGGTGGCATCCTTCCTCGTCGCCCGAGCGGTTGATCGGCAACAGGACGTCGCGACAGAAGCGGGCAGCTTCCTCGAGGATCGCGTCGGTCAAATCCGGCGTGAACTCCGACAGCGCGGGAATCTCGCCGAAACCGTCATCCTGATGGAGTTCATTGAGGACGAAGCGCATGTCGCGCAACGGAGCATCATAGACTTGCATGTTCGTATCTCCTGGCCGGCCGGTCGCCGCCGCCGGCCGCCAATCAGTTGCGCAACGGCTTTCCGGTTACGAGCATCTGCTCGACACGCGCCTGCGTCCGCGGATCACGCGCCAGCTGCATGAAAGCCTTGCGCTCAAGCGCGAGCATGTCCGCTTCCGAAACGACGTCGACTAGATCATTCTCGCCGCCGGTGAGAACGTCCGCCAGCATTCCGGATACGACGCCGTCATAGGATGTCGCGAGGCCACGCGCCTGGAACCCTTCGACGGCCATCGAAAGCGCGGCCTTGCCTCCCGCGCCGGGCAGGCGGAATTCCGGAGCCACAGGCGGTTTGTAACCGTCCGCCAGTTCCAGCGCTTTCGCCTTGGCGTCCGCCAGCAGACGGTCGCGGTTCATCGTAATGCCGTCCGACGGACGCAGGAAACCATGCTCCTTTGCCTCGGCGGCCGACTTTGCCACGGTGGCCGTCGATACCGTCTCGAAGACCTTGGCGACGGCCGGCATCGGTCCCTTGGGCATGCCCGGATTGGAGCGCCAGCGATCGATCATTTCACCGCATCCGCCCCAGCCAGGGATTAGGCCCACGCCGCATTCGACGAGACCCACATAGCTTTCGGCATGGGCCTGCACGGCATCACTGTTGAGCAGGATCTCGCAACCACCGCCCAATGCCATGCCGGCCGGCGCGCTTACGACCGGGAACGGCGCATATTTAAGCGCCTTGTACGCCTGCTGGCCGCCCGCGACGAGCTTCTCGATCTCGCCCCATGCCGCGATGTTCAGCGCGAACAGGGCAAGGCCGAGATTGGCGCCGGCGGAGAAATTGCTGCCCTCATTATAGACGACGAGCGCCTTGAACTTCTCCTGGACCACCGGGATCGCCTGACCGATCAGCTTCATCACATCGCCGTCGAGCGCATTCATCTTGCCGGTGAACTCAAGGCAGGCAACGCCGTCGCCGACATCCCAGAGCGCCGCCGAACCATTTTTGAGGATCGGCTGGCTATGGAGCTTGATATCCTCCAGCAGCAGAACGCCCTCGGGCCGCACGACATCGCGATAGTCGCCGGCGGCATCCAGATATTGCCGACGGCCATCCTGCACCCGGTAGAAAGGCCGTTCGCCAGCTACCTTGAGGATTGCGGGAACGTTGCGCCCCTCGGCGGTGAGCCGTTCGGCGAGCTTGCCCGGCCCGAGGCGATCTATCAGTTCGAACGGCCCGAACTTCCAGTTGTAGCCGAGCTTCATCGCGTCATCGATGGCGACGATGCTGTCCGCAGCTTCACCGACCAGCCCCGCGGCGTAGGAAAGAACCTTGCCGAGGATTTCCCAGGCGTAAGCGCCGACCTTGCCGGGCGCCGCGACCAGTGCAGCCAGATCCTTCTCGGCCCGGCCCGGCAACGAAGCCGGCTTCACCGATACGCGATATTCGCCGGTCGCGAGATCGAGCGCTTTCTTGGTCTTCGTCGCCTTGTCGAACGCGTAGAAACCGCCCTTGCCCTTGCGGCCGGTAAAGCCTTCCGCGATCATCCTGTCGACGAGCGGCATCGGCCTCACCGTGTCGAAATAGGCGTCGCCTGCCGGCAGGGTCGAGGACAGGCTCTTCGTAAGCAGCGGCATCAGGTCGACGCCGACGAGATCGACCAAGCCGAAAATGCCGGTCTTGGGCACGCCCATCGGCTTGCCACCGATCTGGTCGGCTTCCTCAACCGTCAGCCCCTGATCCATGGCTGCATTGATCGCGACGGCCAGCCAGTAGGTGCCGATACGATTGGCGATGAAGCCCGGCGTATCGCGCGCCGGCACGATGCGCTTGCCCAGCTTGCGATCGACGAAATCCGAGACGCGCCGCGCCACCTCCGCATCGGTGTCAGGGCCGGTCACGATTTCGATCAGCCGCATGTAACGCGGCGGATTGAAGAAATGCGTGATCAGGAAATCCTGTTTGAACTGATCGCTCCGTCCCTCGATCAGGTGACCAAGCGGGATGGTCGAGGTATTGGACGAGACTGCGGTGCCCGGGCGCTTGAGCTTCTCCAGTTTCGCGTAGAGCGCCTGCTTGATGTCGAGCCGTTCGACGATCGCCTCGACGATCCAGTCGCATTCGGCCACCCGCTCGAGATGGTCGTCGATATTGCCCGTTTCGACCAGCTTTGCCGCAGCCTTCGACATGAAGGGCGCAGGATCGGTCTTCAGCATCTTCGCAACCGCGCCCTTCGCCACGGCGTCACGATCGCCGCCCTCCTGGGGCACGATGTCCAGCAGGAGCACCGGCACTCCGGCATTGGCGACCTGCGCTGCGATGCCGGCGCCCATGACGCCTGAGCCGATCACGCAGACCTTACTGATGGCTTCCGGCGGGGCGCCGACTGGCTTGATGGCCTGCTCGCTCATTCCGCCGCCTCCAGCACCGTGGCGATGCCCTGACCGCCGCCAATGCACTGGGTGGCAAGCGCATAGCTGCCGCCTTCGCGCTTCAGCAGAGCGGCGGCCTTGCCGACGATCCGCGCACCCGTGGCGCCCAGCGGGTGCCCAATCGCGATAGCCCCGCCGTCGAGATTGACCTTCGACTGGTCGAGGCCCAGATCGCTGATGCAGGCCAGTGACTGGCTCGCAAAGGCCTCATTGAGCTCGACAACATCGAGCTGGTCGACAGTAAGGCCGGCCCGCTGCAGCGCCTTGCGCGAGGCCTCGACCGGTCCAATGCCCATGATCTCCGGCTGGCAGCCCGACACGGCCACGGACTTGATACGCGCGAGGATCGGCAGGCCGTGCGCCCGGGCATAATCCTCGCTCGTGACCAGGATTGCGCTTGCGCCATCGGTCAGCGGCGAGGACGTTCCCGCTGTTACCGTGCCATCCTGGCTGAAGGCCGGCTTCAGCCCAGCGAGGGTTTCCGTCGTCGTGCCAGGGCGCGGCGTGCCGTCCTTGTCGACCACGCCCGCCTTGGTCGTGATCGGCACAATCTCGGCCTCGAGCTTGCCGGCCGCGATCGCGGCGGCCGCCTTGTCCTGACTGGCGACAGCAAAGGCTTCCTGCTGCGCACGGCTGATCTGATATTTGGTGGCGACATTCTCAGCCGTGTCGCCCATGCCCATATAGGCGCCGGAGTTCTTCTTCGCGAGCTCAGGATTGGGCAAGGGGTTGAACCCCATCATCGGCACCCGGCTCATCGCTTCCACGCCGGCACAAATGAACGCCTCGCCCGCGCCAAGCTGGATCTGGCCGGCGGCGATATGCACCGAACTCATCGACGAGCCGCAAAAACGATTGACGGTCATGCCGCCGACCGAAAGCGGCAGATCGGCGAGAAGCCCGATCAGGCGCGCCACGTTGAGGCCTTGCTCACCTTCTGGGAAAGCGCAGCCAAGCACAATATCCTCGATATCCTGGGCCTTGACGCCAGTCTGCCCGATTAGACCGCGGATGACCTGGGCGGCGAGATCGTCAGGACGAACGCGAGCAAGAGCGCCCTTCCCCGCCAGATGGAAGGGAGACCGGGCATAGCCCGCAATTACCACATTACGCATCGATCGTAACCTCTCCGAGAATCGCACATTGCCATTGACCTAATGGTGCGCATGATGACCTATACGTCAACTAGAATCTTTGGCACATGGAGTACGTCTGGACGTGCGCAAGCGATTCGAAGCCCAGGCGTGCGGGGGGGGGGGAAGACGGTGGCGCGACCGGCGGGCAGTCGCGCAGAGCGGACGCCCGCGCCAGACCTGGCCGAGGTCCGACGAAGGAAGGCGCTCATGCATTTCTCCGAGCATCCGCAACGGCGCCAGATCGTCAACGAGATGCATCTGCGCCGATTTCCGCGCCTCGATCCGCCGGCGGTCGCTTATCAGATCGTCAGGCTCGTCGGTGATGCCGTGCAGGACGAGGAATGGGACGCGCTCGAACGATGTTCCGGCGCCTCTTTGGATCGGGGCACCCGGCACCTCGAACTGGAATGGTCCGAGGGCTGTCGGATCGGCTGGGAAAAGCATAGCGAAGCCATAACGACGACCGTGACCGGCGTTCATTTGGCAACGGAGCAGGAGCCATGGACCTTGCCCGGCGTCGGTCCTCTGGCCGCGGCGGTCGACTGGATGACATGTCTTCCGGGGTATGTCGTCCGTGCGACCCAGATCTTCATCGTCACGGACGACAGCGGCGCTGAAGCTCTGGCGCAGCGTGCAAGCTTTCATCCCTCCGACCTCATATCCTGCCTCGTGGGCGAAAAGATTCGTATCTGGACCGATTTTCGTATTCACGATGAAGGCTTCGGGCGCCTCATCATATCGGCCAACGGAGCGGGCGACGGCGAGCTCTCCCGCAGCATCCAGCGGCTCCAGGAACTCGGTAACTATCGCAATCTGTCCCTGCTCGGTCTCCCGGTCGCGCGCGCCGGCTGGGCAAGGCTGGATGTCATTGAACGCGATCTCGACGAAACCGGTCGCGCACTTGTTGGAACCGGTCAGAGCGACGACATGCTGCTCGCGTCGCTGTCCAGCCTCACCGCTCGTCTCCTTGCCCTGTCGAGCGAGACCGATCAGCGCCTCAGCGCCACCTCCGCCTATGGCAAAATCGTCACCGAGCGACTGGCTGAGCTCCATGTCCGAGCGATCGCCGATCATCAATCGCTGGGCGATTTTATCGGACGCCGCTTCTACCCGGCCGTGCGTACCTGCCGCGATTTCCAGGCGCGGCTTGCCCAGATCAACCTGCGGGCTGCGCAGTTCACCGCGCTCCTGCGCGCGCGTATCGAAACCCAGATCGAAAACCAGAATGCCAGGCTTCTGGCTTCGGTTGATCGCAGCGCGCGGATGCAACTGCGCCTGCAACACCTCGTCGAAGGCCTCTCGGCCATCGCAGTGAGCTATTATGCGCTCGGCCTCGCCAGCTACCCGCTCAAAGCGATCGAAAAGCTCGTACCGACTTTCTCCGCGACATTGGTGCTCGGGGCTTTCGCGCCCCTCCTGTGTGTAGGCGCCTTTGTCGCAATGGCGCAGGCGCGCAAGCGTGCAACCACAGACCTTCCGTCTGCCGTGCATCCCGCTCGCAGCAGCGATTGACACCGCAGCAAGGCGACTGAGACCTAATCGGCATCTTGTTGACGCTTTATGCGCTTGACTAACCTATACGTCACTTAGAAGGTAGGGGCAGGTCGATTCGCCGAAAATCGCATCGATCGTGAGCAAGACAGCCACTTCAAAGCGGCGCAACAATCCACGGAGAGGGTATGTCGATAGTCCTGATAGCATTGGCAGCAGCAGCGATCCTGCCCGCGGATACCGTCGTGGGCCGCTGGCAGACCGAAAGCCGCCACGGGATCGTCGAGATCACGCGCTGCGGCGCGTCGATCTGCGGCACGCTCATCAGTTCAGACGGCATCCGAGGCAATCCGCAGTTGCGCGACGAGAAGAACAAGAAGCCAGAGTTGCGCACACGCGAACTACGCGGCCTGCAGATTCTCCAGGGCTTCCACTGGAGTTCCGACAGTTGGTCGGGGGGCAGCATCTACAATGCCGAGGACGGCGGCACCTATGGCGCAACGGTGACGATGGTCGATCGCGATCATCTCAAGCTCAAGGGCTGCATCGTCTGGCCGCTCTGCAAGACGCAAACCTGGGTCCGGGTTCGCTAGTCTGCAAGGATTTCAAGGTTCAACAAAAGGGAGGTGGAGCATGCGGGGTAAGTGTCTGAAGATCGGGGCGGCAAGTTCGGCCTTGATGGCCGGTCTGTTGGTGCCGCACATGGCGCAGGCACAGGGCTTCTATCTGCAGGAGCAGTCGGCGCGTGGCGCAGGCCGCGCTTTTTCCGGCGAGGTCGCCGATCAGGGATCGCAATCCCTCTGGTGGAATCCGGCCGCGATCGCCGGCATCGAGGGGATCGACGCGCATATCGCTGCGAGCGCCATCCTGCCCAAAGGCTCGGTCGACAACGTCAGTACAGCGATTGTCCGTCCAAGCCAGGCTCCCGCGGCCATCGGTGGCGACCAGCGGTCGCGCAACCCGATCAATAATGGACTCCTGCCCTCCGGCGCTATCGCGGTCGCGCTATCGCCGCAGCTAGCCGTTGGCCTCACCATCGCATCGCCGTACAGCTTCACGACCGATTACGAAGCGACGAGCTGGGTGCGCTATACAGCGGACAAAACGAAGCTGCGCACATACGACATTCAACCCTCGGTCGCCTTCCTGCTGACGCCCAATCTGAGCATCGGCGGCGCGCTCAACGTCGAATATGCAGATGCGACCCTTTCCAACTATTTGCCCAACCTCTCGCCGCTCCTCGCCGATGGCCATCAGGAACTCGACGGCAATGGCTGGGATCTGGGTTGGTCGGCAGGCGTTCAGTATCGCGCGGGTCCAGTGTCCCTCGGCGCAAGCTACAAGTCGAGCGTCAAGCACACGCTCAAGGGCTCGATCACGACCACGGGTCTCCTGGGACCGCTCGCTGGGCAGAATAGCGTGATCAACACCGACGCGACCTTCCGAACGCCCTGGCAGGCGATCTTCGGCGCACGGGTTGCCGTGACGCCAAAACTGACGCTCAACGCCCAGGCGGTGCGCATGGGCTGGTCTAAGTTCGATGCGATTCGGCTCGGTGCGCCGCTCAACGCCGCCATCCCGGAGAATTATCGCGACACATGGAGCCTGGCGGGCGGCGTCGATTATGCGGTTTCGCCGCAATGGACCGTCCGCGCTGGCGTGCAACATGGGCAGACCCCCACGCAAGACGGCAACCGCGACGCGCGTGTGCCTGACAGTAACCGCTGGAACTTCGCTGCGGGGACAAGCTACGCGGTCTCCTCCCGTTTCACGATCGACGCGGCTGCCGCCTACATTGCCTTCAAGGATGCAACGATCGACAGGACAACCGCAGCCTACGCTGGAACAGCCGTGCAGACCCCGATCATCGTCAACGGCAAGCTCGAAGATGCGCATGCCGTGGTGCTGTCGCTCGGCGGACATTTCCACTTCTGATGCTGGAGGCAGCCATGGTGGAGCCCGCCTTCAGCGAATTGCCCCTTCCGGAGAAGCCGCCGATCCCCCGGCGGCTCCTGACCGACCTGCTCGACAACGCGGTCAAGCTGTATCCCGAGCGCCCGGCTATCGACTTTATGGGGCGTTGCTGGAGCTATGCCGACGTGGCGAAGCTCGTCCAGCGTGCCGCACGGGGACTGCAGGATCAGGGCCTCAAAAAGGGCGACCGCTTCGGCCTGTGCCTGCCCAATTGTCCCTATTTCGTGATCCTTTACTTCGCCGCGCTGCGCGTCGGGGCGATCATCGTCAATTTCAACCCGCTCTACACCGAGCGCGAGCTCGAGCATCAGATCAAGGATTCAGGCACCCGCATGATCGCGGTGCCCGACATCCGCATGATCCACGACAAGGTGCAGGCGGTCGCGCCCCGCGCGGATATCGACAAGATCGTGCTTTGCGGAATGCGCGACATGTTGCCCAGCCTGCAGGGGCTTGGCTTCATGCTCTTCAAGCGCAAGGAGCATGCGACAATCCTCGACGAGCGCCTGCATGTCCGCCTCAATGCATTGCTCGCCAATCCGGCATCACCCGACCCCGTCGCGACCGATCCGGACGACGTGGCCGTTCTGCAATATACCGGCGGCACGACCGGTGTTCCCAAGGGTGCGATGCTCACTCACGCTAATCTGACCGCCAACAGCGCGCAGATGGTCGTGCATGTCGGCGGCCTTCGCCCTCAGCAGGAAAGGACCCTGGGCGTCCTGCCCATGTTTCACGTGTTCGCGCTGACCACCGTCCTCAACTTCTCGGTGGAAATCGGCGCCGAGATGATCCTCCTCCCCCGCTTCGAAATGAAGCAGGTGCTCAACACCATGAAGCGCAAACCCCCGACACAGTTCTTCGGCGTACCGACGATCTACGTGGCCCTGAACGGTCTTCCCGATGAGGAAGTACCCGATCTTTCCAACGTGCGCGCGTGCATTTCCGGTGGCGCGCCGTTGCCGCTCGAGGTGCGCGAGCAATTTGAGGCGCGCACGCGCGCCAGGGTGGTCGAAGGCTACGGCCTCTCCGAAACCGCTCCGATCATCGCCTGCAACCCACTGTTCGGGCTGGTCAAGGACAATAGCTGCGGCCAGCCCTTCCCCGGCACCGTCATCGAGATCCGCGATCCAGAAAACCCCTCGCGCATGCTTAACCAAGGCGAGCGGGGCGAGGTCTGTGCGCGTGGTCCGCAGGTGATGAAGGGTTATTGGCAGCGTCCGGACGAGACAGCTGCAGTATTCGTCGACGGCGCGCTACGCACCGGCGACATTGGATATCTCGACGAGGACGGCTATCTGTTTCTGGTCGATCGCATCAAGGATATCATCTTTTGCGGTGGCTATAATGTCTACCCAAGGATCATTGAGGACGCAGCCTATCAGCATCCCGCGGTTAAGGAAGCTGTCGCCATCGGGATACCCGACGCATATCGTGGTCAGTCGCCCAAGCTCTTCATCGCCCTCAACGAGGACGCGAGCCTGACAGCCGACGAGCTCAAGGCGTTCCTCCAAGATCGCCTCAGCAAGATTGAGATGCCCAAAGCGTTTGAATTCCGGGATAGCCTGCCCAAGACGCTGATCGGAAAGCTCTCCAAGAAAGAGCTGATCGAAGAAGAAAACAAATAGCTCGCGTGCGCATCGATCCCCTGCCAAGCTGCCTGGCAAGTTTAGATGTCGGCGTGGCTTGGAGGATGGGAGTACCCGCTATGGAGAGAGCACTCCGCCTTGGTCAGGACAATGGTCAAATTTCTGTGGCGTCTGCGGATGAGTCGATGGCTGTCCGCGAGCGTCGAAACCGGGTCGAGGCGGACAACAGGGTGCAGGGCATCCAGGATGTCGCCAAGGAACTCGGCCTCACACTTCGAACGCTTCGATTTTATGAGAACGAGGGACTCATCTTTCCCCAGCGGGTCGGAAATACGCGGGCCTATTCAAAGCGCGAGATCGGACGTATCCAGCTCATCCTGCGTGGCAAGCGGCTGGGTTTCTCGATCAAGGAGATCAAGGAGTTTCTTGATCTCTATGACGCCGATCCCGATCACAAGGAGCAGATGGAACGGCTGGTCGCCCGCATCCGGGAAAGGCTGGTTGATCTGAAGCAGCAGCGTAACGCCCTCGACCTGACTATCGATGAACTCACGTCAATCGAGAAGGACGCAATCGCGAAATTGCGCGGCAAATAGTTTTACCCGCCTGACCTGCATGCTGTGATCCGGCGATCCAGGATTGGTTTGCTCCTCTGAGGAGCATCTCGCTGCGGGCCGGGGAATTCGCAGTTGAACCGAGGCGAGGCCGCCGATGCTGCTGATGACGCTTTGGCAGAAGCCGAGGCGCGACTTCTTACCCATCCTCCACTATCCGGCCAACCCACACTCTGCCCGAGCGCTGACAGTCACAAGGTCGTTGCAGGCTGGGGTTCGCGCGCGATGAGGCATGATAGGCGAACTGTTCTCGAAACGCGCTCATACATGACGTTGTTCAACCGTCTCCCTCCTGAGGGAGCAAAGGGCCGTGACGAGTGAGGACGTCAGTTTAAAGCGTGCTAGGATTTCGGGCATGCCTCGGTCTCTGAAGCGGACGGTTCAGCTTGTTGGCAACCCGGGACCACCATTTTGAGACGTAATCGTCAATCTACTGACGATAAGGTTGCAATCTTCGCAATTGCAACATTAATTGCTGCGGCGCATCAAACGTATGCCTTTCAGGCATCCTCTCCTAAACTTTGGCCGGCCTTGCGCCGGCCTTCTTTATCAGGCGGTGTTGCGATAGTAGCTGCCATAGGCAGCTACATTGCGATTATTGTCCCCGGAGAGACGCCAAATTGTCAAAATAGCAGGGCAATCTGACAGGGTTTCTCAACATCCTCTCAATCGGCGGCGCATTATATATCGACTTTACTCTTGAGCTGCACTGGCGCTATCTGACGCAATATTCTCCAACTTGCTTTATGCGCGTTATACCTCGACGTTAGGATACTTACTAGGGTCGAGAACAGAAATAGCTCGCGCGACAGCGTCGGCTGCACTTTGTGCTCCCGCGTCTTTTAGCAAAAGATAAGCGATTTGCATGTGGTCTAAGGCGCGCAGAGCCTTGACGATTGGAAAATTCTCCACCGCATGGCTTTGTTCATCGCTCATTTAATGATGCTCCCGCAACTCAGATCTCGTTCACCATTGGCAGGAAACGCGCCAGACAGCGCTTCCTTACTAAGCAAATTTGCTTAACGTTGATTATGGCAACCCAATAGCATTTTGATGTCGATGTAATACTTTGGTCTTACTCGGCAACCGGGACAGGTCGGTGGCGTTCGCGTTCCTTCGTACTGCCTGATGGAAGACACGGCGGAGAACTGAAAGCTACGGCTGCGACATTAGGGTCTGCAGCTCCGTGCTTGAACGATCCAGCTCAAATTGAGTCGGCTGTTCTCAGGACCTTTCCGCTGGCTCAGCGCGATCCATTTGGCGCATTGCAGCGGCAGTCTAGCGGCCGATATTGCGTTCGACAGAAGGCTGAGTGAGCACACTAGGCCTAATCCGCGTCTTGAGGAGATTCAGGCGGGAAAAGTATCCACCTCCCATGCCGGAGGTCGCAATATGCAAACTGTCGAACCCACCATCAGCTTCTCGCTCGACCAGCGAGTCCGATGGTTGATCGGGAACGCAGCTATTAGGCCGGTTCGGATTGCGAAGACGGTGGATTCATATCCCAGCCCGGTGTCTATCGACCATCAAACGGCATCAGCTTGCACCAAATGTATAGCTGGCGCCGACGATCGAACGGATCACTTTCTGCGGCATGGCGGCAAGAGCCGCGGCGATGAACGTCTCGCCGGTGCAATGACCGGGAATGATATAATCAGGATCGATCGCCTGCATCAGGGCCAGCGTCTCCAGCGCCTGATCGCGCGTCTGCGGCGGCACAAGGTGGAATCCGCCGACGATCGCGTGAACCTTGTCGATCCCCGACACTGCTTGTGCCCGCCGGATGGTGTTGATGATGCCGCGATGACTGCACGAGCCGATAACGACAAGGCCGCGTCCAGCTACGTTGAAGACGGTGCCCAGCTCATGTTGCGCATCGTCGACGACGAAGCTCTTATCGCGTTTCGGGGGGTCGAGCAGGTTGCGGGCGCAGTTCTGGCCGGGCAGCATTCCGGTCGGTACGCGCGGACGTTCGGACGACACGAAGGGTATGAAGCCCGTCGTGAAGCCCTGGTCCGCTACGATTCCGGGATCACCGGACACGAGAAGATCGATGCCGGCTTTCCGGATCATAGGCCGATCAAGTGCGCCGAAGGATGAGCCATCAGGATCGGTGCCGCGAATGCGGGCGCAGAACGCTTCCTCTCCACCAACGAACAAAGGTGTACCGCGCCGTATCTTCCCGGTCGCGAGCAGGCCATCGAGACCGCCGAAATGGTCGTAATGGCCGTGGCTCAGAACCATCGCGTCGATCATCTCCGGCGCTACGCCGAGGAGGGCCATGTTGTTGAGCAGGGCGGCCGACGTGTACCCAAAGTCGATTAGAATGGTGCGCGCTATGTCGGCGGCGGACGATCTGACCAGAAGCGAATAGCCCCATTGGCCGGCAAACGCGGTATGGTAATCGGCTGTGATCGGCGGTGGCACGACATGAATGTCGGGCCGCGTGATAGAAGCGCCGAAAACGCTCGTCGTGCTGTCCGCGAGGACGGTCAGCTGGAGGCGATCCACTACCGGGACCGGAAACGTACCGGCTGCGAAAGTTGGGAAGGCGGGCACCATCGACGCGCTCGCCAACGCCATAAAAGATCGGCGACTCAGTTCCACACCACCCCCCATGATAGTACAAGACTTGCTGCCATATTCGGCTGATCAGCGAAAGCCGGCTGAAACGACCACCCTCCGACGCGCTCTTGCGACTGAGATCAGCGCTCGCAATACGTACATTTGTGTCGCAGTAGGTCTCTCGAGAAACTAATGGAGTGGGATGCAACGGATTAGCCGATGTTTACAGACATACCTAAGACTTTGTTTTTTCTCAATCGGAAGAAGGTTCTTTAGATCAAGGAGTTAGGCATGGCGACGCTAGCGAATGATGCACGCGCGGCCCACGACCCGGAACATCGATTCTTCGGGGCCATGGCATTCGTGATCGCCGCAGCGACCTTCGTAGGGTTCGCCCCGAGCTATTATCTGGCTCCGGTCTTCGGGGCGAAGCCGCTGTCGGCGCTGCTCCACATCCACGGCGTTGTCTTTACCGCCTGGATATTGATCTATGTCGCACAGACATTGCTGGTCTCAGCGAAATGCACTGACATCCATCGCTTCGTCGGGCCGGTCGCCGCGGTGCTGGCCATCGCGATGATCCCGCTGGGCGTCGCGACCGCGATAATAACGAAGCAAGTCGCAGCGGCCCATCATATGCCGCCGCAAGGGCCACCTTTGGTTTTTCCGCTGGGTGCTATTCTAACGTTCACAGTGCTGACTTGCGCAGGCTTCGCAGCGCGCAAGCGGCCGGCATGGCACAAACGGCTGATGCTGCTCGGAACGACAGCGATCCTGACGACGCCGCTCGCACGAATTACGCGCTTCACCCATGTAGCACTGAGCCCGGCATTGGGAGGAATGATCCTGACGGACATCTTGCTGACGGCTTTGGCGGTCCACGACATCAAGACGCGCGGCAAGCTACATCTAGCGACGACTTGGGGTGGCGGCTTTTTCATCGCAACTCAGGCTCTACGGCTCGCTCTCAACGTCACTCCCGCTTGGCAGGCATTCGCCAAGGGGTTGACGGTCTAGATATTCGAGCCCGGCATCGAAGACGCGGTTCATTCGCTCGACCTACACATCGAGTCATTGGTGATGCCGGCTTCTGGTCCGCCGAGGATGTTGCCCGTTTATATAATCAAACAACTTCCGATTAGGAAGGATGGGCTGGAAGCCAAGGCGGGATCAGCCTTTTCGCTCCTGTCCCTGAGGTAACTTCTCAACATCTTGTCCCCGAATGTATTTTGGCGAAACGGCCCGTCAAAGATGGAGAAACGGCACTGCTGCGACCGCCTGAAACGACCGGTTTTAGTAAGCCGTAGCCATCCGCTAAACGACCACCCCATCACGTCGGACCGGATGGAAAACCGCATCTAATCCAATTCAGGTCTGATGGAGATCAGGCGATGTACCGTTGAGCATCCTTTTGGCACGATCAAACGAATGTCGGGCGGCGGCAGGTTCCTGACGCGAGGGTTGAAGTCATCGAAAGCGGAAGCCGCTCTATCGATCCTGGCATCCAACGTCCTCCATGCCGTGGACGCCTCCGGCATTCGAAAATGATCGGGGTCGTCTGATCTTCCGACCCTTCGGGCCGGCTCTGTAGTTGGGTAGTTGGGGCGCTGCGAATTTCTGCATAGCCTGCCCCAGGCTGCGCGAAAACGATCCGCTACGAATGAAGATCACTCGCGACGGCTATCGACCAAAATGCATCGTTCACCGATCGGCGTTTGAACGGCAGCGTCCGCCACGAACTGCCATTCACTTGTTCCACTCATATCGCCCGCTGCTCACCGAGCAGCTTTTGTCAGACCTGTCCCATTCCTCCATCCACAAATAGCTCCGCTCCGGTGGTGAAACTCGCCTCATCGCTGAGCAAAAACACGGTCGCGGCCGCTACCTCTTCCGGTCTTGCCATGCGGCCGAGAGGGATCGGTGCGATCAGCGTCGCGCGCACCTCGTCGGGGACGCGCGCCATCATCTCCGTGTCGGTCGGACCGGGCGCGACCACGTTCACGCGAATGCCTCGCGGCGCGAGCTCCGTCGCGCAGGTACGGGCGTAGGATCGCAGCGCGGCCTTGGTTGCGGCGTAAGTGCTGTAGCCGGGGACGCTGATTGATCCGGCCACCGACCCCATCAGCACGACACTGCTCCCATCGCGCAGGGTATCGAGCGCAGCCTTGAGACCATATACGGTCCCCCGCACATTCACGTCAAAATGCCGGTCGAAATGATCGGTCGTGATGTCGGCCAGCGATGCGGGTTCGCTGATGCCGGCGTTGAGGACCAAGGCGTCGATATGGCCATGCCCGTCCCGGATCGTGGCCATCACGCGCTCCAGATCCTGCGGCGATGCGGCGTCTGCGACAAGGCCGGTCGCCCCGTGGCCGATCTCCTCGACCGCCAGATCGATCTCATTGGCTGCGCGACCGGTAAGCATGACGGCGGCGCCTTCCACCGCAAGCCGCTTTGCAACCGCCAGCCCGATACCCTTTGCACCGCCCACCACCAGAGCCGCCTTGTCCGCCATTCGATACATTCGCGCTTTCCGTCATAAAAAAGACGGGCCACTAGATATATGATGAATATCTGCTATCAAGAACGCACTATGACTAGCGTAGATATAGCCGAGGATACCGAACTTGCCTGTGTGGCGCAGAGGGCGTTGTCGGAGATGGCGCAAGTCCGACCGGTACTCGACAAGATCGCGGACAAGTGGACGGTCCTGATCCTCATCGCGATCTGCCCCAAGCCTGCGCGGTTCAACGAGATCAAGCGACGGCTGAACGGTATTACCCACAAGGCCTTGGCCGACGCGCTGAAGCGCCTCGAGCGGAATGGGTTTGTCACGCGGACCGTCCTCCCTACGGCTCCGATCGGAGTCGAGTATGCGATCACGCCGCTTGGCCATTCGCTGCGGCAGCCGTTCGAAGCGCTGTGCGGTTGGGCGCTCGCTCATGGTCGCGAGATAGACGACGCGGGCGGCCGCTACGATGCTGGCCAGAACGCAGCCCGGCGCGCTCAGGCGTCGAGATAGGCGGCAAGCTCTTCCGGCGCGGCGCGGGGAAAGGCGCGGCGCAGGTGATCGAGGAAGGCGGACACCCTGGCGTTGAGCAGCCGGCGCGACGGGTACAGCGCCCATAAAGCGATTTCCGATCCCGCCACGTCGCCCCAGTTCACCAGTCGCCCGGTGTGAATGTCTCCGAGCACCAACGACAGCGGCAGGCGCGCCACGCCCGCGCCCGCCCTCACGGCGTCGCGGATCATGACCAGCGACGACAGGCGCAACGCCGGCTCGATTTCGATCTCCCTGGGCCCGCTCGGCATAACCGCGGTCCAGCTTCGGGCCGCGTCGCTCCCGCGCACCAAAGCCGGCACGCGCTTTCCCGGCATGCTCGGCAGGTCGGGGGCGGCTACCACCACCAATCGATCGTGCAGGAACGGCCGACCGACGAGCGACTCTTCCTGCGCGGGGTCGACGCGGATCACCAGGTCATAGCCTTCCTCGATCATGTCGACCGGTCGATCTTCCGTCGTCACCTCTAGCCGGACGTCTGGGTAGGCCCGTGCGAACTCGGCCGCCAGCCGCCCCATCGCCGTCTGCGCAAACAGCAAAGGCGCGCTGATCCGCAGGCGCCCGCGTACCCGCTCGCTACCGGATGCGATAGCAGCGGCGGTCTCCTCCAACTCGGTCAGCAGTGCGCCGGCGCGCTCAAACAGCGCGCGTCCTTCCTCGGTCAGCTTGAGATCACGCCGTCCGCGCTCGAACAGCCGCAGATCAAGCGCCGCTTCCAAATCCCCCACCCGCCGGGACAGCGTGGCCTTGGGACGGCGAGCGGCGCGCGCGGCCTTCCCAAAACCCCCGTGGCGGGCAACGAGCGTGAAGTCGGCAAGCGCAAGCAGGTCCATGTCGTTCCACCAGTGAGACGCTGAGTCCAGATTACGCGTCTATTTGCGCCGCGATGGATCACGCATCTTGGCCCAGTCAGCAAGACAAATGAAGGAGCGAACATCATGACCATTCTCGTAATCGGAGCTACCGGCCGCGTCGGGCGCCATGTCGTCGATCAGCTGATGAAGCGCGACGCCGGCGTGCGCGTCCTGACCCGCGAGCCCGCCAAGGCCGGCTTCCCGCCGAGCGTCGAAGTGGTGCAGGGCGACCTGCTCGACATCGACGCACTGCGCGCCGCCTTCTCGGGCATTCGCACGTTATTCCTGCTCAACGCGGTGACGGGCGACGAATTCACCCAGGCGATCATTACCCTTAACGTCGCACGCGAGGCGGGCGTCGAGCGGGTCGTCTATTTGTCCGTCTTCGGCGCTGACGAGGCGGTCAACGTCCCCCATTTCGCGGTCAAACGCGGCGCCGAACGGATGCTGGAGGTGATGGGCTTCGGCGCCACCATCCTGCGTCCGACCTACTTCATCGACAACGAGGTGATGGTGAAGGACGTTATCCTTCAGCACGGCGTCTATCCTATGCCAATCGGGGGCAAGGGTCTCGCCATGGTCGATTCCCGCGACATCGCCGAGATCGCGGCAATCGAGCTGGTCCGTCGTGAAACCACGCCGAGCAAGCTACCGATCGAGACCATCAATCTGGTCGGCCCCGACACGCTGACCGGCACCGACGTGGCGGCGATCTGGTCGGACCTGCTGGGGCGCCCGGTGGTCTATGGCGGTGACGATCCCCGCGGGTTCGAGGCCAACATGGCGACGTTCCTGCCGAAATGGACGGCCTATGAGATGCGGCTGATGGCGGAGCGCTACGTCAACGACGGCATGATCCCGCAAGACGGTGACCGCGAGCGCCTGGTGAACATGCTCGATCGGCCGCTGCACAGCTATCGGGAGACCGCCGTCCGGATTGCCGCTGCCTGACCCGACCATACGGCCTGACTTGCCTGCCGCCGGCATGCTCGCCTGCGGCGGGCACTCTGCCTTTCGCAACCTTGAACGACAGCTATCCCAAAGATGTTGCCTTATCCCTCCTTTAAGAACAAGCGCAGGATGCACCTTTTTGCCCTGCCGAAAACAGCTGGCGCCTCGTGACTGCTACCGACCGAGGCTGTGTAAAAACGCCGTTTGATGGTAGAGTTTTCCGGGTTCCGGGAGGCTTGATGATGGGCCGTTTCGTGGAAGCAGAAGACCGTCGGCAGGATTTTCTGCTGCCGGCATCGCTCGATGATTATGTAGCCGAAGATAATCCGGTTCGGGTCGTCGAGGCGTTTATCGACGAGCTGGATCTGGTCGCAAAGGGCTTTGCCGGGGCGACGCCGGCACATACCGGGCGCCCGGCATATCATCCTGCGACGATGCTCAAGATCTACCTGTACGGCTATCTGAACCGGATCCAGTCGAGCCGGCGGCTGGAGCGTGAGGCGCAGCGCAATGTCGAGCTGATGTGGCTGACCGGCCGACTGGCGCCGGACTTCAAGACGATCGCCAACTTTCGCCGGGATAATGGTCCGGCGATCCGCGCAGTCTGCGGCCAGTTCGTCCTGCTGTGCCGCCAATTGAGCCTGTTCGGGCAGGCAACCGTCGCCATCGACGGCAGCGAGTTCAAGGCGGTGAACAACCGCGATCGAAACTACACGGCGCACAAGGCGGCCAAGCGGATCGAGCAGGTCGAGGCGAGCATCGACCGGTATCTCGCGGCGCTCGACCGTGCCGATCGGGAAGCCAGCGACGTGCCGCAGGGACGAGTGGAGCAACTCCGCGAAAAGATCGCCGGCCTGCGCGGCCAGATGCGGTTCCTGAAGGAGATGGCCGCGCAAGTCGAAGCTGCGCCCGATCATCAGGTATCGCTGACCGATCCGGATGCTAGGTCCATGAACAGCAGCGGTCGCGGCACTGGAATTGTCGGCTATAATCTGCAGGCAGCGGTGGATGCTGAACACCACCTCATCGTCGCGCATGAGGTGGTGAACGAGGGCAACGACCGAGCGCAACTCGCGCCGATGAGCCGGCTAGCCCAAGCGGCCATCGCCGAACCGGAAATCACCGTGCTGGAATGCGAAGGCACGGGCATTTTACCCTGCGTGCCCAGAACCGACACATCCGGCAAAGCCCAGCGCGGCTTATTCACCAAGGCCGACTTCGCGTACGATGCCGACCACGACCATTATACCTGTCCGGCCGGCGCCCATCTGACCAAGGCGCGCTCGCGATCCGACCATCATGGCGACATCGACCATTATCGCAACCTCGCCGCATGCCACGGTTGCGCCTTGCGCCCACGCTGCACGACCGAGAAAGTGAAGCGCGTAAAACGATGGACGCATGAAGCCGTGATCGATGCCATGCAGCGGCGGCTAGATATGTTGCCCAATGCCATGGGCATCCGGCGCCGGACCGCCGAACATGTGTTCGGCACACTCAAGTCCTGGATGGGAAGTACTCATTTCCTGACCAAAACGCTCAAGAACGTCAGAACCGAGATGAGTCTCTGCGTACTCGCCTACAACATGAAGCGGATGATCCAAATCATGGGCATCCAACCCCTCATCGCAGCAATCCGGACCTGACCGGTCGCGGATTTCCCGGGTGTCCGCCCGCACCGATCACCGGAATGCCTGCCCACGGCATCCACCTCGGGAGCGTTTCGACACAGCCTCGACCAAAGATGGTGTATCGCGGCGGCTGCATTTCGCCCGTTGGATGGTGAGATTGCAGCCCCTTCACATACGATGCCTGGATCGGGGTCGAGCCTGACCTCGCGCATCGAGGGAAGGAGTGAGAGCGATGGCACATTTCGTAGGTCTGGACGTCTCGGTGAAGGAGACGTCAGTGTGCGTTGTGGACGATGCCGGCAAGGTGGTGTGCGAGCGCAAAGTGCCGACCGAACCGGATGACATTGCCGTGCTGCTGACGTCGGTCGGCGGGGATTATGCGCGGGTTGGGATCGAGGCTGTCAATCGGCGTCCAAAAAGGACCCCCTATCGGCGTGCAAAAGGGACCCCCTTCGTCGAGCAGCGTGACGGGTATGACGGGCGCACCGTTCGCGCTGGTTGCGGCGTAGGGCGGGCGTAGCCCGACCGGAGGCGCAACCAGCGCGAAGCGTTCTCTGCCGGTGGTCCTGGGCGTCAGCTGCGGTGCTTGAAGCGCCAGCTGTCGTTGCCCGTTTCGACGATGTCGCAATGGTGGGTAATGCGGTCGAGCAGCGCGGTGGTCATCTTGGGGTCGCCAAAGACGGTCGGCCACTCGCCAAAGGCGAGGTTCGTGGTGACGATGACCGAGGTCTGCTCGTAGAGCTTGCTGACGAGGTGGAAGAGCAGCTGGCCGCCCGAACGGGCGAACGGCAGGTAGCCAAGCTCGTCGAGCACCACCAGGTCGAGCCGGGAGAGCTGGGCTGCCAGCGTGCCGGCCTTGCCAAGGCGCGTTTCCTCCTCAAGCCGGTTCACCAGATCAACCGTGTTGAAGTAGCGCCCCCGGGCGCCGGCCCTTACCACATTGGCGGTGATGGCGGTGGCGAGGTGCGTCTTGCCGGTGCCCGTCCCACCGACCAGCACGACGTTGCGCCGGCCCGGAAGAAACGAGCCGCTGTATAGCGAGCGCACCAGTCCCTCGTTGATGGGGGTGTCGTCGAAGACGAAGGCGTCGAGGTCCTTCACCGCGGGCAACCTGGCGGCTGACATCCGGTAACGAACCGACGCTGCATGGCGGTGCGTCGCCTCGGCGCGCAGCAGGTCTGTCAGGACCTCCATGGTCGTGCGCTTGCGCTGCAGCCCAGTGGTCACCGCCTCGTCGAAGGCACCGGCCATGCCCTTCAACCCCAGCTCGGCCATGGCCGCCATCATCTCATGCCGCTGCATGGAGTCCCCGCAGGCTGTCGTAGCGACCGCAGTCGGCACGCGGTGGGTGGCGCAGCGCCAGATCTTCGGGCGTGACAATGGTCAGCGGTCGTGGCGGTTCTCGCCTGCGGGCCAGAATGTTGACGATGACGTCGTCGCTGGCGGTGCCGGCCAGCAGCGCCTCGCACACGGCCGCTTCCACAGCCCCCAGCCCGTCATCGAGCACGGCTGCCAGCACCCGCACGAACCGCCGGTCGGCATCGTCGCCGGTGCCAAGCTTGCGCCGCAGTCGTGCCAGCGCAGGCGGCAGCTGCCAGCCCTGGAACGGTGCGCCGTTGCGCAGGGCACCCGGCTTGGTCGCCAACACCGGTAGATAATGCCACGGGTCGTAGATGGTCCGGTCGCGGCCGAAGAACCGGGGATGGTCGGCGACGACTTCACCGTCG
>NZ_JBDZDK010000033.1:0-40406 GCF_040049155.1 Sphingomonas silueang | reverse complement strand
CACGACCCGAAGATCAGCGAGGCAACCGAACGAAGAAGCAAAGAGCGTCTCCCCGTCCGGTGAAACGCCATATACGGACCACGCTCAGAGGCGTCAATAACTTTCTGCAGGTTTTTTCGTTCCAACCAGCTTTCCACCCCGCAACAAGCCATGACCACACGCCACGAACCTTGGCGGCGACGCCCGCGGCAGCGATCCGCGTGCGGCGGACCGGCATGGTCGCAGCGTTGCAACCCTTCGCAGATCGACCTATGTCCGAGGTGCGGGCCGGGCCCCTCTGGCGATCCTCCTTCGGACGATCGTGATGTCGGACCGCATCGGGTTGTCTCGATCTGGCCTGGCTTTCCGCGCTGCGCATCGCTGTCGACCCGATCTTCCGGTTGCAGACTTGGAGAGGGGCATTGCGCACCATCGTCTTCCGAATGACCCGCTTGCATCAGCGACTGGACGACCACATCCGCCGAGCGACGGATCGCGGCGTCCCGCGTCCGCTCGACCTGTTCCGGCTCCGGCGGTTGCGCCAGCGCGTCAAGGCGCGGCTGCGGGCGCTGACGCCGCCGATGGCCGGAGGGCCGGACCGCATCGCTTCCCGGCCGAACGCCGAATGATCCCGAACGCGCCCGGATCGTTGCGTCGTGACGATCCGGGGTGCCCGACCCCGCAATTCCTCTGGGAAACCCGATGATGGAAATGTTCACCTCGCTGTTCCTCGGCACGCCGGTCTGGATGTGGCTGGCGTTCCTCGGCGTCGTCGCGACGCTGCTCGTCCTCGACCTCGGCGTGCTGCATCGCGGGCAGCGCGAGATCGGCGTGCGCGAAAGCCTTGCCCTGTCGGCGGGCTATATCACCCTCGGCCTCGCCTTCGGGGCATGGATATGGTGGTATGTCGGCCCGACGGCGGGCCTGAACTATGTCACCGGCTTCGTGATCGAGAAGAGCCTGGCGATGGACAATGTCTTCGTCATCGCGATGATCTTCGGCTATTTCGCGATCCCGCGCGTGTACCAGCACCGGGTGCTGTTCTGGGGCATCCTCGGCGTGATCGTGCTGCGGGCGATCATGATCGGCTTCGGTGCGGCGCTGGTCGATCGGTTCGAGTGGGTGCTCTATGTCTTCGCCGCCTTCCTGATCTTCACCGGCATCAAGATGTGGCGCACCGCCGAGACCGAGCAGGACGTGGCCGATTCGCCGGTCCTGCGCTGGATCCGCAGGCGCATGGCCGTGACCGACAGGCTGCACGGCGAGAAATTCTGGGTCCGCGAGGCCGATCCGGCGACCGGCCGGATGCGCCGGATCGCGACGCCGCTGCTGCTGGCGCTGGTGATGATCGAGTGCGCCGACGTGATCTTCGCGGTGGATTCGGTGCCTGCGATCTTCGCGATCACGACCGATCCGTTCATCGTCTATACCTCGAACATCTTCGCGATCCTCGGCCTGCGCGCCCTGTATTTTGCGCTGGCGGCGATGGTCGACCGGTTCCATTACCTGAAGTATGCGCTGGCCGCGCTGCTGGTGTTCATCGGCTCCAAGGTCTTCGTCGCCGACCTGCTGGGTCTGGCCAAGTTCCCGCCCGCCGCGTCGCTCGGCATCACCTTCGCGATCCTCGGCACCGGCGTGGCGTGGTCGTTGTGGAAGACGCGGAAAAGGGTGCCGGCGGCTACCCGGACGGGCGGGTGACGGGTCGCTATCGCAGCCGGAAGCGGTCGCAGCGCACGCTGCGCCCGCCGTCGCCCATCCGCGCCTTCGCCGGGCTGTCGCAGATCACCGCCACGTCGCGTCCACCGTCGGCCCGGTCGAGCAGCAGCAGCCCTTCGGGATGATCGTCGCCGCGCCCGAACGGCAGGTCGATGATCCGTTCGGGCCGGTGCAGCCGGACGATTTCCGCGTCGCGCGGCGGATCGCCCGCCCAGCCCTGCCAGCGATAGATGTGGCACGGCCCGTCGAGCCCGGTGGTCGGTCCCGCCAGTATCAGCAGGTCGTCGCCGTCGCGCTTCAGGTCGCGTATGCCGAGGCCGTCGAGCGCCAGCAGCCGCTTGGAGAGCGGCGACACGATCACCAGCCGTCCCTTGGGCTTGGCGGCAAGGGTGCATTCCAGCAGCACGGCATGGGTGCGGATCACCGGCCCGCGCATGCCGATCGCGATCCGGTCCCCGGCGACCGCGATGCCTTCCAGATCGACGCCGCCTTCCTTGACGGCGACGCGGGTGAAGGGGCCGAGCAGCGGATCGAGCGCCATCAGCCGCGCCAGCCGGTTGCCGCGCTCGCCCAGCCGCAGCATCCCCGCCCGCCGGTCGCCGTCGCGCGGCACCGGCAGCATCGCGCCGGGCAGCGCCGGATCGGGGGCCAGCGGCACCCGCGCCAGCAGGCAGCGCGGGCGGGTGTCCTTCAGCTTGGCGAAGTCGGCGAGGTCGATCCGCTCGTCGTCGCGGGTCGCGATCCTGGGCCGGGTGCGGGCATGCGATCCCAGCACCCACAGCCAGCCGCTGTCCTCGGCCAGCCCCTCGATATCCGCCTCGCCCGCCGGATCGAAGGGCAACAGGCTGTCGAGCGGGATGCGGGCATGCCGGTCCCAGCCGCCTTCGGTGCGCAACAGCCGTTCGATGCACACCCCCTCGTCGCTGCCGAGGAACAGCGTGCTCCCGTGGCGCGCGGCGGCGGAGAGGTCGGCGATCGGATCGTCGTCGCCCGGGACGGCGTCGAGCAGCAGCCGCTCCTCGCCCACCGGCTTCGTCGGTTTGCGCCAGCCGTGCATCAGCGTGCGCCGACGCTGCCGTCGAGCATCGCCGGGGCGCTCGCCGGATAGGTGGGCGCGACGCGGGCACGGGCGGCGGCTTCATAGGCGTAACCGGCGCGCAACAGCGTGCCCTCGCTGTCGGCGGTGCCGATGAACGACAGCCCGACCGGCTGCCCACGCGCCAGCCCCATCGGGACGGTCAGGTGCGGATAGCCCGATACCGCGGGCAGCTGGCTGGCCGACGGGCCGGAGAACTGGTCGCCGTTCGCAGGATCGGACAGCCACGGCAGGCCATAGGTCGGGGATACGATCGCCGCCGCCTGCGCCTGTCGCAGCACGCCGTCGATCGCCGCCGCCGCCTGACGCTGGCTGTCAGCACGGGCGCGCTGGTAGGCGGGATCGTCCAGCCCCGGCATCGCCTGCGCCGCGACGAACAGTTCCTGGCCGAAGAACGGCATCTCGCGCGCCGCCTCGCGTTCGTTGAACGCGATCACCTCCGCCAGCGTGCGCGGCTGGCCGTTGGCGGGGACGCTCGCGAGATAGGCGTTCAGGTCGGCCTTCAACTCGGCCTTGAGCACCGTCAGTTCGTTCGCGCCCAGTCCGGGCAGGTCGGGCAGCTTCGCCTCGACCAGCACCGCCCCTGCCGCGCGCAGCCGGTCGAGCGCGGCGGCATAGCGTTCGGCCAGCGCAGGCGGCATCGTGGGACGCAGGACGGCGAGCCGCACGCCCTTCAGCGCATCGGCGGATAGCCCGGCGGCATAGTCGCGCCGCTTGCCGTCCGCCTCGGCGGTCACGGGATCGGCAGGATCGCTGCCGACCATCGCGGTCAGCAGCAGCGCGACGTCGCGCACGCTGCGCCCCATCGGGCCGGGCGTGTCCTGGCTGTGGCTGATCGGCACGACATGGGTGCGGCTGACGAGGCCGATGCCGGGTTTCAACCCGACCAGCCCGTTCATCGCCGAAGGGCAGACGACCGACCCGTCCGTCTCCGTCCCCACCCCGATCGCGGCGAGGCTGGCGGCGATCGCCGCGCCGGTGCCCGACGACGATCCGCACGACGTGCGATCGAGCGCATAGGGGTTGCGCACCAGCCCGCCGACCGCGCTCCACCCGCTCATCGAGGAATCGGAGCGGATATTGGCCCATTCGGACAGGTTGGTCTTGCCGAGGATCACCGCCCCCGCCGCGCGCAGCCGCGCCACCACCGGCGCGTCGCGCCCGGTGCGGTTGTCGGCGAGCGCGAGGCTGCCCGCCGTCGTCGCATTCTCGCGCGTCTCGATATTGTCCTTGATGAGCACCGGCAGCCCGTGGAGCGGCCCGCGCACCCGCCCGGCGCGCCGTTCGGCATCCAGCGCGCGCGCCTGCGCGACTGCATCAGGGTTGATCGCGATCACCGAACGCAGCGTCGGTCCGGTCCGGTCGATCTCGGCAATGCGGGCAAGATAGGCGCGGGTCAGCGCCTCGGCGGTGGTGCGCCCGCTCGCCAGCGCGTCGGCGAGCGTGGCGGCGCTGCGTTCCTCGACGGGTACGGATTGCGCCGCCGCCGGGGCCGCCGCCGCCAGCCCGATCGCCCATGCCAGTGTCCGCATTCCCGTGTCCCCGTTTCGCTGTCGGGAATAATCTTCCCGAAAGCGGGGACGCTGTCACGGGGAAAGCGGCGCGGGCGTCACACCTTGGCGGTGCCGCTGCCCTCCGTCGCGTACAGTTCGGCATAGCGGCGCGTCACCAGCGGCAGCGATTCGTCGATCCACTGCGCCATCGACAGCTCTTCCTCCAGCGACCGGGTGAGCAGCAGCGTGGCGTCGGTAAAGCCGCCGTCCTCGGCCAGCACCAGCAGCGACTTGTAGCTGGCGATCTCGAAATGCTCGAAGGCATAGTTGGCGAAGCTGTTCTTGACGATCTCGTCGCCCGCCACGCTGTGGCCGATCGCCGCCATGCCGCCCGACATGCTGAGCGCGGTGTCCTTCAGGAACGAACCCGACGTGTCGAACCCGGCAAGCAGTTCGTCGATGCGCGCGATCTGCGCATTCGTCTCGTCGACGTGCAGCCGCAGCCGGTCGGCGACTTCGGGATAGTTGGTGATGCGCTCGATCTGCGGCGTCATGATCGACAGTGCCTGCTTCTCCACCGCATGGGCGTTCTTCAGGCCGGTGACGAACAGGTCGCGCAGGGTGTCGTGGTCGGCGGGCATCGGCAGTTCCTCCGGTGGGTTCGGGACATTCGCCCAATCAACCCGATCCGGAGAACAGCGTTCCAAAAAAGATGTTTTTGTTGAATAACTTAAGTTATTGAGGCGGTAGCGGGCGCATCCTGATCCCCGGCGGCCAGCAGGCCTGACCGCCTGGCGACGATCCATGGCACCAGCGTCTGTCCCGCGACGTTCACCGCGGTGCGACCCATGTCGAGGATCGGATCGATCGCCAGCAGCAGCCCGACGCCCTCCAGCGGCAGCTTGAGCGTGGACAGGGTGAGCGTCAGCATCACCGTCGCCCCGGTCAGCCCGGCGGTCGCCGCCGATCCCAGCACCGACACCAGCACGATCAGCACATAGTCGCCGAAGTGCAGCGGCAGGCCATAGAATTGCGCGACGAAGATCGCCGAGATCGCCGGATAGATGGCGGCGCATCCGTCCATCTTGGTCGTCGCGCCGAGCGGCACGGCGAACGCGGCATAGGCGCGCGGCACGCCGAACGCGCGCTCGGTCACGTCCTGCGTCACCGGCAGCGTGCCGATCGACGAGCGCGACACGAAGCCGAGCTGGATCGCGGGCCACGCCCCGGCGAAGAACTTGCGCGGCGACAGGCCGTTGGCGAGCAGCAGCAGCGGATAGACCACGAACAGCACCAGCCCGAGCCCGGCATAGACCGCGCCGGTAAACGCCCCCAGCGCCGACAGCGTGTGCCAGCCATAGCGGAACACCGCGTCGCCGATCAGCCCGGCGGTGCCGATCGGGGTCAGCGCGATGACCCAGCGCAGCAGCTGGCGAAAAACCTTGAGTGCCGATTCGTTGAAGGCGAGGAACGCCGCCCCCGCCTCCCCCACGCGCACCGCCGCCGCGCCGACCGCGATGGCGACGACGATGATCTGGAGCACGTTGAACGCGATGCTGGTCTTGAGCACGCCGTCGGTCTCGGTCGTCGCTGCGCTGAGGCCGAGGAAATTGACCGGCACCAGCCCGGTCAGGAAATCGAGCCACGACCCGGTCGTCTGCGGCAGTTTGGCGGCGGTGGCGGAAACGCCCGCGCCGATCCCCGGCTGGACCGCGAGGCCCAGCGCGATGCCGATCGACACCGCGATCCCCGCCGTGATCGCGAACCACAGCAGCGTGCGCACCACCAGCCGGGTCGCGTCCTGCAACTCGCGCAGCGACGCGACCGAGGCGACGATCGCGGTGAACACCAGCGGCGGCACCAGCGCCTTGAGCAGCTGCACGAACACCTGCCCCACGGTGCGCAGCCCCTGCCCCAGCGCCGCGCCGCCGTCCGCCCCAAGCTGCTGCGCGAGGAAGCCCAGCGCCAGTCCGGCGATCATGCCGAACAGCACCTGGATGCCGAAGCCGGGTAGTCGTAGCCGCATGCCAGTGATCCCACGTCCGTCGATGGCGCACGCCGCCGGACGACCGGCCCGGCGGCGAGATTTATCCCACATACCGAGTAGGATAATGCTGCGATGCGGCAAACTCGATTCCGGTTTGTCGCAGCGTAGCTTTTCTTGGGGCCGCATCCCGGCCCGGCTAAAGATAAACATTATCCTACCAAAAGAATAGGAATGGTGCACCGCAGCCGCATCCGGCTAGGATGACCGCACCGCCAACGGGGGCGGCTCGCGACGCCGTCGGCGAACGCGACCGGCGATATTCGGGAGACGAATTTTGAAGACTGTACTTGCGGCATTCGGGCTGGTGCTGGCGGCGGGCGTCGCCGGTTGTTCGGGATCGAACGCGGTCGACAACGGCGCGACCGCCGAGGCGAACCTGAGCAACGTCGAGGAACTGCCCGCCAACGATACGCTGCTGGCCAACGATGCCACCTATGCGGACGAGGCGTTCGGCAATGACGCGGGCACGCTGAACGGCGCGGACCTGCCCGCGCCCGAACCGCTCGGCAACGCCATCGGCAATTCCGCCCTCTGACCTTCGCGGGCGGCACCCGCCGCCCGTGTCCTGCGACGCTCGGTGTAGCTCCCTAAGCGACCAGCGTAGCCTTGCGGCCGGGCGATCCGTCGTCCGGCCGCCTTTTTGTCTGGAAGGACCGCGCATGACCCTCGACCCCGAACGCGATCGTGCCGTGACGCACGCGACCCGCGCGCTGGCGGCGGCGCGGGCGGCATGGCGCCATGCCCAGCCCAGCCGCCCGGCACCCGAACGCTTCCCCGCGCGCGATCCGCTCGACCGCGCGGTGCGGCTGCTGGCCGAGGCACTGTTCCCGGCGCGGCTCGGGCGGTTCCGGGGCGATGCGGCGGCGGAGGACGGCTTCGTCGCCGATCGCATCGCCACCGCGCTGGACCTGATCGCGGGCGAGGTCGAGCAGGAACTCGCCTATTGGCACGATGTGCAGGGGCTGGTTGCCGAACCGGGCCGCGCGGGCGAGGTGGTGCGGCTGTTCGCGGGCACGCTGTCGCGCATCCGCTCGCTGCTCGACACCGATGTCGCGGCGATCTTTCGCGGCGATCCGGCGGCGCGCAGCGTGGACGAGATCCTGATCTGCTATCCCGGCGCGACCGCGATCCTGCATCACCGCATCGCGCATGAACTCGATTCGCTCGGCGCGCCGATCGTGGCGCGGATCGTGTCCGAACTGGCCAACGAACGCACCGGGATCGACATCCATCCGGGTGCCACCATCGGCCCCAGCTTCTTCATCGACCACGGCACCGGCGTGGTGATCGGCGAGACGGCGGTGATCGGCGCGCGGGTGCGGCTGTACCAGCATGTCACGCTCGGCGGGCGCGGGCGGCGACCGAACGGCCACGAACCCCCGCGCGGTCCGCTGGCCGAGCGCGAGGCGCGGCATCCGATCATCGGCGACGACGTGCTGATCTATGCCGGGGCGACGATCCTCGGCCGGGTGCGGATCGGCGACCGCACGGTGATCGGCGGCAACGTCTGGCTGCTGAGCGACGTGGCGCCGGGCAGTCTGGTGCTGCAACCCGAAGCGGTGGTGACCAAGCGATAGCGCGTCGTTCGACCACACCACCGTTCGTGTCGAGCGCAGTCGAGACACCCTGCGCAGCGCTTGCGGCACGTCCCCCGACTCCACTCCGGACAGGCGGTAGCGCTCAGGCGAGCGCAGGATAGCCCGCCGCTGCCGCCGCCGCATCCTGTCGGGCGACATGCGCGCGCAGGTCGGCGCGGCTCGGCACGATCCCGGTCAGGCCCAGTACCGCGCGCGCCTCGGCCAGCACGGGATCGGCGAGCACCCGGTCGAGGCCGGAGCGCAGACGGGCGACGACCTCGGGCGGCGTCGTGGCCGCCGTGACGAACGCCGGGGTCGCGGCAGGCGCGCTCCAGTCGAGCGTGCGCAGCGCGCCGGTCACGTCGGGCGCGAAGCGGGCGAGCGCGGCGAAGGTCACTTCGTCGATCGCGGCCACGTCCGCCCGCCCCCCGGCCACCACCTCCGCGCTGCGGGCATGCGCGCCGGTTTCGATCACCGGGGCGAAGAACGGCGCGCCGCCTGCCAGCGGTGCGATCCGGTCGCGCAGCAGCGCCATGCCGGTGTTCGATCCCGCGTCGTTGATCGCCACCCGCCGTCCCCGCAGGTCGGCAAGGGCGCGCGCGGGATCGTCGCGCCGCACCACGATCCGGCTGCGATGCGTGCCCGGCGTCGCCGTCCCGGCATAGACCGGATGGCCGAGCAGCCGCAGCCGGTCATGCGCCAAGGCCCATGGCCGGGTGCAGATCATGCCGAGCAGCAGGCCGGGATGCGACCACACCTCCCCGGTCCCCACGCCGCGCGTCAGCCGGGCGGGCACCCCCCGCACGCCGCGCAACCGCAGGTCTTCGGCGATCCCCGCCCAGAGCGCGTCATTCGCGGCATGCTGGCCGGGGTGGTCGTACATGCCGAGCCATGCGATCTCAGCCATGGTCGCCCGCCGCCAGCGCCGGATGCAGCACCCGGTCGTGCGGGCGCAGCGCGAAGCGGCGCACCACCTCGCGATACCCCCGATAGCGCGGCTCCGCCCGATCGGTCCGCATCCGCTCCAGCAACGGCAGGCGATACCACGGCGCGGCGGGAAAGGCATGGTGTGCGGCATGCAGGTTGTTGTTGAGGAACAGCAGCGCCAGCGGCCCGTGCGAGGTGACGGTGGCCGCGCGCGACGGCCCGGCGGCGTCGGCGCGATGCTCGGCGAACCCGCGCAGCAGCGACGCCGCCTGCCCCGGCAGCACGAAGCACAGCAGATAGGTCGCGATCGGCAGCGCCACCGCGTCCAGCCAGACGAGCACCAGCGCGACCCCGATCAGGTGCGGCCCCCATTCGCGCGCGAAGGCGGCGGGTTCGCGCCATGCGCGGCGCACCTCGCCGGACAGGAACAGCAGGATCGCCGCCGCAGGCCCCAGCAGCATCTGCCCGAGCAGCGTCGCGCGCATCCGGGCGAGGCGCGCGGTCAGTCCGTCACCCGCGACGTAGCGCGACTCCGGATCATGATGCGGATGGGTCGGTTCGGGCGAGCGGTGATGCGCGATATGCGTCCGGCGATACACGCCGTACGGCAACCACAGCGACAGCGGCACGCCGCCGATCGCATCGTTGATCCAGCGCACCCGCGTCGGGTGTCCATGGATCGTCTCATGCTGCAACGACCCGTGCCAGCCGAGGAACCAGCCGCCCAGCACCACCAGCAGCGGGACCGGCAGCACCGCCCACCACAGCGTCACCGCCGCCCAGCCGCCATAGACCGCCGTCGCCAGCAGCAGCGTGGGCCACTCGACCCGCCTGATCGCCTTGCTCATAATCCCACTATACTGATAGGATATGCGCAAAGGCAAGCGCGTCCGGCGCTACAGCCCCTCGCCGCCGACCCAATGGGCGTTGGAGAGCGCGCGGGCGAGCGTCGCGCACTGGACGCGGATGTCGGGCACCGCGACCACTTCCCACCACATGCCGCGCGTCATCGGGCCGATCGCGTGGAGCCGGGGGTGCGCCTGCCCGTCCGCCGCCACCACGCGGGTGGCGGCATCGACGTCGATCCCCAGCCGACAGGCATCGGGCCGGACGATGCCCGCCGCCGTCAGCTGGCGCAGCAGCGGCTCGGGACTGCGCAGCAGATTGCCCTGCGGACCGGTGCAGTTGACGATGCGGGCGAAGGCTTCGGTCCGCCGCGCGTCCGACCCGCGCGGTCGCCACGTCACGGTCGCGCACCGGCCGTCGGCGGCGACCGCCTGCACCTTCCCGCCGAGGAAGCGCAGCCGCCCGGCGGCGACCAGCGCGTCGATCGCCGCGCCGATCTCCGGCGCGAGGCGGTGGCGATGCACGTCCCAGAAGGGGCGGAGATGGCGCAGGAACCGCCGCCGCTGGCCCGCGTCCGCCCCGGCCCACAGCAGTTGCGTGACCGGTCGCAGCGCGTCGACCGCACCGCGCCAGCCGCTGCGCGCCGCCTCGCCGCGCACCTCGCGGACCAGCGCCGACAGGGTGCGCGCAGGCTTCTCGCGCGCCGGATCGACCGGCGGCTGTTCGGGATCATGGACCCGCGGGCGCAACCCCCGGCGCGACAGCGCGGTGACGGTTCCGCGGAACCCCCGCCGGTCGAGCAGCAGCGCGGCATCGACTGCGGTCAGCCCCGATCCGAGCAGCAGCACCGCATCGCCGGGGGCAAGGCCCTCGGCGATATCCCCCGCCCAGGGATCGTCGCGATAGACGCCGGGCGGCAGCGCCGACAGGTCGATCCCCTCGGGCGCATGCGGCGGGAGGTTGCCGAGCGCGAGGACCGCCCGATCGAACGTCGCGTGCGTTCCGTCGGCGAAACGCGCCGTCACCGTATCCGCACCGTCGTCCAGCGCGACGACCTCGCCCGTCACCAGCATCAGCCGGTCGGGTGCCTGCGCCCGCGCCCCGGCCAGCAGGTCGGCGAGATAGGCGCCGTAGACCGTGCGCCGCACGAAGCTGGTCGGACCGCCTAGCCCGCGCGCGCCCAGCCAGCGGACGAAATGGTCGCGATCGTCGGGAAAGGCGCTCATGTTGGCGGCGCGGACGTTGAGCAGATGGCTGTCGTCCGCCGCGCTATAGGCGACGCCGCGCGCGAGCTGCGCCGTCCGCCGCTCGACCAGCGTGACGCGCGGCCCCTCCTGCCGCAGCAGGTTGAGCGCGAGCAGCGTGCCCGACGCCCCGCCGCCGACGATCAATATATGCGGGTCGGGCAACGACATGCGGCTGGCCTTTCAAACCGGTTGTGCCGAGGGGGTATAGGAACGCCGCCCCCCGCGCGATAGGGATGCGGGGTTCGCACCACCACCACAGGACTATCGCGATGCCCCATGTCGCCCCCCGGGGCATCCACCGGCTGCTGCGCGGCGAGGCGACCGGCGGCATCCTGTTGCTGCTGTCGGCGGTGCTGGCGCTGGCGGTCGCCAATTCGCCGCTCGCACCGCTCTATGCCGCGATGCTGGAGCAGCATGTCGGGCCGCTGACCGCCCGCCACTGGATCGACGACGGGCTGATGGCGCTGTTCTTTCTGCTCATCGGGCTGGAAGTGAAGCGCGAACTGCTGCTCGGCCAGCTCGCCACCTGGTCGCAGCGCATCCTGCCGGGGGCGGCGGCGGTGGCGGGGATGGTGGTTCCCGCCTTGCTCTACACCGCGTTCAACGGCGGCATGCCGACCGCGCGCGGCTGGGCGATACCGGCGGCGACCGATATCGCCTTCGCGCTCGGCATCGTCGCGCTGCTGGGATCGCGCGTGCCGCTGTCGCTGAAGATCCTGCTGACCGCGATCGCGGTGATCGACGATCTGCTGGCGATCGTGGTGATCGCGATCTTCTATACCGGTTCGATCGCGCTGGTCCCGCTCGGGCTGGCGGTGGCCGGGCTGGCGCTGCTGGTGGCGCTCAACCGTGCAGGCGTGCGGTCGCTGTGGCCATGGGCGGTGATCGGGACCGGGATATGGGTCGCGGTGCTGCTGTCGGGGGTGCATGCGACGCTGGCCGGGGTCGCGGTGGCGCTGACCGTGCCGCTGCGGACGCCCGGCGCCGTGCCGCCGCTCGAACGGCTGGAGCACGGGCTTCAGCCATGGGTCACCTTCCTCGTGCTGCCGCTGTTCGGCTTCGCCAATGCCGGGGTGTCGTTCGCCGGACTGACGCCCGCGATCCTGATCGCGCCGGTGCCGATCGGGATCATCGCCGGGCTGTTCCTCGGCAAGCAGGCCGGGATATTCGCGACCGTGCAGCTGCTGACGCGGCTCGGCTTCGCTCCGCCGCCCGCGGGGGCGAACGTCCGCCAGCTCTGGGGCATGACGGTGCTGTGCGGGATCGGCTTCACGATGAGCCTGTTCATCGGCGGCCTGGCGTTCGGCGAGGGACCGGTGATGGATTCGGTGCGGATCGGGGTGCTCGGCGGGTCGCTGCTGTCGGGCGTGCTCGGCTGGGCGATCCTGCGGCGCAGTACGCGCGAACGCCATTTTACGATATAACGAAGTCTTTATATCCTGATTGACGATCCGGTCGCGATCGTGGATATCGCCGCTGTCGAAGGTTCTTCGCCGATCCGCACCGGACCGGCGGAGCTAAGACGGGAAGCCGGTGCGGCCCTTGCAGGGCCAAGGCCGGCGCTGCCCCCGCAACTGTAAGCGGCGAGCGGCGGTCATCATGCGTCACTGGCGGAGCGATCCGCCGGGAAGGCCCGACCGTGCGCGACGACCCGCGAGCCAGGAGACCTGCCCTCGACGCGATAACGTCCACCGGCGGGGATGTCGGATCGGTCGCCTGCATCCCCGCGGCCGGTCGTCACCGTCCGCGCGGTCGCGCGCGTGCCCGTCCTGCTCGCCCGCCCTTCACACGGGGTATGAAGCAATGACCGTCACCATCGCCACGCTGGGATTCCCCCGCATCGGCGCACGCCGCGAGCTTAAATTCGCGCTCGAAAGCCACTGGTCGGGCAAGACGACCGCCACCGAACTCGCCTATGCTGCCGCCGACCTGCGGCGCACCCATTGGACGCGGCAGCGCGACCTCGGCGTCGACTGGGTGCCGTCGGGCGATTTCTCGCTCTACGACCATGTGCTCGACACCAGCGTCATGCTCGGCGCGATCCCGGCGCGCTACCGCGACGCGGGCGACGGCCTCGCCACCTACTTCGCGATGGCGCGCGGCACCGGCAACGGCGGCACCTGCGCGCACGGCGACGTGACCGCGTGCGAGATGACCAAATGGTTCGACACCAACTATCACTATATGGTCCCCGAACTGACCGCGGACCAGCGCTTCGTGCTCGACCCCGCCAAGCCGCTCGGCGATTTCCGCGAGGCGCAAGGACAGGGGATCGCGACCCGTCCGGTGCTGCTCGGGCCGGTGACGTGGCTGGCGCTGGCCAAGGGGCGCGGGGTCGATCCGCTCGACCATCTCGACGCGGTGCTCGCCTGCTATGTCGACCTGCTGGCCGCACTGGCGCAGGCGGGCGCGGAGTGGGTGCAGATCGACGAGCCGCTGCTGGTGCTGGACCTGACCGAACGGCAACGCGCCGCCTTCACCCGCGCCTATGCCCGGCTGTCGCGCGCCGGGCCGAAGCTGATGCTGGCCACCTATTTCGGCGGGCTGGAGGATAATCTGTCGCTCGCCGCCGCGCTGCCGGTGGCGGGGCTGCACGTCGATCTGGTGCGCGCGCCCGAACAGCTCGACGCGGTGCTGGCCGCAGCACCGCGCGACCTGCTGCTGTCGCTCGGCGTCATCGACGGGCGCAACGTGTGGCGCGCCGATCTCGACGCGGTGCTGGAACGGATCGAGGCCGTAGCCGCCGCGCGCGACGTGATCCTCGCCCCCTCCTGCTCGCTGCTGCATGTCCCGGTGGACCTGACGGCGGAACCGAAGCTCGACGACGAACTGCGCCAGTGGCTGGCGTTCGCGGTGCAGAAGATCGAGGCGCTGGCGATCCTGAAGGAGGCGCTGAACGAAGGGCGCGAGAGCGTCGCCGACGCGCTGGCCGATGCCGCCCGCGCCGCCGCCGCCCGCCGCGTGTCGCCGCGCATCCATGACGCAGCGGTCGCCGCCCGTACCGCCGCCGTCACCCCGGCGATGTACGCCCGCGCATCCGACCACCCGGCGCGGATCGCGGCGCAGGCGGCGGTGCTCGACCTGCCCCCCTTCCCCACCACCACCATCGGATCCTTCCCGCAGACGGCGGCGGTGCGCCACGCCCGCGCCGAACATGGTCGCGGACGGATCGACGATGCCGCCTATGCAGCGTTCCTGCGCGAAGAAACCGAACGCGCCGTGCGCTGGCAGGAGGAGGTCGGGCTCGACATGCTCGTCCATGGCGAGTTCGAGCGCAACGACATGGTGCAATATTTCGGCGAGCGGCTGTCGGGCTTCGCCTTCACCGTCCATGGCTGGGTCCAGAGCTACGGCTCGCGCTGCGTCCGCCCGCCGATCCTGTACGGCGACGTCGCCCGGCCCGAACCGATGACCGTCGCCTGGTGGCGCTATGCGCAGGGGCTGACCGACCGGCCGATGAAGGGCATGCTGACCGGCCCCGTCACCATCCTCAACTGGTCGTTCGTGCGCGATGACCAGCCGCGCGCGGACAGCTGCCGCCAGATCGCGCTGGCGATCCGCGACGAGGTGCTCGACCTCGAGGCGGCGGGCGCGAAGGCGATCCAGATCGACGAGGCGGCGCTGCGCGAAGGGCTTCCCTTACGCCGCCGCGACCGGGGAACGTATCTCGGCTGGGCGGTCGACTGTTTCCGGCTGAGCGCGGCGGGTGTGGCGGATGCGACGCAGATCCACACCCATATGTGCTATGCGGAGTTCAACGACATCCTGCCCGCGATCGGCGCGATGGACGCCGACGTGCTGTCGATCGAGACGGCGCGATCGCAGATGGAACTGCTCGAAGGCTTCGCCGCCTATCGCTATCCCGGCGCGATCGGGCCGGGCGTCTATGACATCCACGCCCCGCGCGTGCCGGGCGAGGGCGAGATGGTCGAGTTGATCCGGCTGGCCCAGGCGCATCTGTCGGTCGAACAGCTGTGGGTGAACCCCGATTGCGGCCTCAAGACCCGCCGCTGGGAAGAGGTCAAGCCGGCGATCGAGGCGATGGTCGCGGCGGCGCGGACGCTGCGCGCCGATCTGCGCGTGCCTGCCTGAGCGCAGGAGGATCGGCCGGGGCGACCCGGCCGGTCCTCACCGCTGGCGGCGATGATAGGGATCGTCGATCTGCGCCAGCCACCCCGCGACCGTGGGCGACAGGGTGGCGATGGTACCCCGCGGGCGGCGCGCGGAGTCGATGTCGATCCGCCCCCCGTCGATCCGCACGCCCGCGAAGCGATCGTCGGTCCACATCACCTCGCCCCGCATCCGGTGGTGCAACCCCATCGACACCAGCACCCGTGCACCCGGCGCCAGGGCGGCGTCGTTGTCGATGCAGACGCCCGACGCCGACAGGTTGCGCACCCGACATTCGACCGCATCCGTACCGGTTTCGACCAGCGCACGGAGGATGACACTGCTGCGACGTTCGCGCGCCGGCACGGAATCGGGCATGGACTCGGTCATCGACGAAGAGGGTCGCACGCCGGATTTTAACGCGGCGTTAAACCGGGCGGGTAGGTGGTGCCCCTGGCCGGGCTCGAACCAGCACTCCTTGCGGAATCCGATTTCGAGCTTCGGAATCGGTGATACCACCGCTTACGCCAGGTCGCGCTGTAGTTGGAATAGTGCCTCTATAACAGGTACTTATCCGGCATTATGATGCTCCTGGCCGAAACCTGGTGCGCCCTGCGTCACTTTTCCGTGGCTCCGATGTGGCACCTCGAAAATGGGCAGTCCGGAGACTGCAATGCCCACCCTCAAGCTCACCAAAACTGCCATCGAAAGCGCCCGACCGGAGACGACCGACCAAGACCTTCGCAACAGCGTCGTTCCCGGCTTCCTATGCACGGTCACCCCGAGCGGGCGCAAGGTCTTCATGCTCTCCTACCGAACCGTCGGCGGCAACAGGCGAAAGCCAGCCATTGGTCGATTTGGAAAGCTCACCGTCGAGCAGGCCCGAGCCCTGGCTCAGGAATGGCAGGCCAGCGTTCGTGCCGGCGGAAATCCATCACTCGGCAAAATCCGAGCCCGGACTAACCCGACAATCCGGGAGTTCTGCGCCCAGTTCATCGAGCAGCATTCCATACCCCACAACAAGCCGGGTACCGGCTACCGGAACCGCCGGAATATCAAGAATCACATCATTCCCGCGCTCGGGAAGATCAAGGTCGCCGACCTCACGCGGCCAGACGTAGCCGCCTTGATGCTCCAGCTTGCTCACACCCCCGGAGCAGCCAACACGACCCTTGCGTGCCTCAAAAAGATGTTCAACTGCGCCGAGCTGTGGGGATATCGAACCGGCGGAACCAATCCGGGTCTACCTTTGATGCGACCAGAACTCCGATAGCAAGTTGAGCCGGACCGGTTTCAACGTTTCGCGCTACCCCACCATTGCCGTGTCATCGACCGCACGCTGGAAGTGAGCCATTCCAGAAACGCCGTCTCCTGCGCCGGATTTTCATCATCCAGCCAGTTGAGATACGCGTCGAGCAGAAAGGTCGACACCATGCGCGCCAGCATGGCGGGGTCTCCCGGCATCGCGCCCGGCTCGCCCAGCGCCTCGCGAATGCGCAGGGTGGTTCGCTCTGTCATCACGGCATGAAGATGCTGGAGATGCCGTCCGAAGCGGGGATCATGTGGCGTCTGCCGTAGCAGCACGCGCAGGGCCGCGCGCTTTTCCCGGGCCAGCGCCAGCGTGTGGGGAAGCCGCTCGCTCCAACGCGCCGCCGGCATCTCGTCCGCCCGAAGCAGCGCTTCGACCAGGTCCGCCAGCATGTCATCGATCAGACCGTCCTTTGACTTGAAGTAGCGATAGAGCACGACCTTGGCGACACCCGCCTGCGCGGCGATACCCTCAATGGTCGCGCTGCGCAGGCCATGCGCGTCGATTGCCCTCGCGGCTTCGCTGAGCAGCACCGCTCGCCTCGACACGCGGTGTTCCTCCAGCATGTCTGCATACGTGCCGGTCATCTCCTAAAGCTATTCATCACCCGGAAAGTAACAAGGCGTTACTGAACGGTAACATCATCGAACCAGCCTGCTGTCGGAACGGAGCCGCGCGTCATGAAAAGCCTTGCCATCCTCGTTTCCTGCGGCGTCGTCGTCGCCTCGCTGCCCACGGTCGTCGACGGGCGGCCCCGCCTGTTCGAGCGGCTGCGCGAGGCGCGTGCCGCGCGGTCTACGGGCGACACCGCCGGCGCCGTCGCGAGGACGCTCAAGCTCGGCGGGCTGGATCGAAGCTATCTGCTGCTCGACGCGCATCGCGGCAGCGAACCCGCGCCGCTGGTGATCGTGCTGCACGGCGGTGGCGGCAGCCCCGAAACGATGATCCCGCGCTGGGCCGCGAGGGCGCGGGCCGCCGGCCTCGTGGTTGCCGCGCCCAAGGGGATCGGCCGCAACGATCGCATGGGCACCTGGAACGCGGGAGGCTGTTGCGGCGAGGCGGTGTCGCGCAAGGTGGACGACGTGGGCTTCGTCGCCTCCGTCATCGATGACGTCGCGCGCCAGGTGCCGATCGACCGGAAGCGCGTCTATGTCGCCGGTTTCTCCAACGGCGGGATGCTCACCCATCGCGTCGCCATCGCGCTGAGCGACCGGATCGCAGCGGCGGCGGTCGTGTCAGGCGCGCTATTCGGCAACGAGGCCACGCCGCGCACGCCCGTGCCGATGCTCGTCATGCACGGCGAGCAGGACCCGGTGGTGGGCTTCACCGGCGGTATGAGCCGGACCGGGTTCGTCGCCAAGGCGCAGACGCAGCCGTTCGAGCCGGTCCGCTATTCGGTCGATTTCTGGCGTGCCGCCAATGGCTGCACCGCCGCGCCTGCAGTCCAGTCGCAAACGGGCGTGACAACGGAAAGCTCGACCGGCTGCCGGGGCAATGCGGACGTGCTGTTCTACGATCTGCCGCGAGGCGGCCATAGCTGGCCGGGATCGGGCAGCACGCGGCGCATGGGCGACGGCGACGGCCCCGCGCCGATCGACGCGACCGACGCAATCTGGAACTTCTTCCAGGCGCATGCGCGGTAAGGCTCGCGGTCGAACAACTCCCACTCGCTATCGTATTGCCTGCGCGGGGAATTGCCGATGACCAGATGTCTCCGCCGTTTCGCTTTCATCCTGCTCGCCAGCGCGTGGCTTTCGGCATGTGGCGGTAGCGATTCCGGGTCGGCGACGACACCCACGCCCATACCAACGACAGACTTCACCGCCGTTCAGGCTGCGATCGACGCCTCGCCGGTCTCGGAACTCTATGTCGTCATCGGCACGCGCAGCGGCGCGATCTACAGCTATCGCACGGGCGGCTTCTCGCCGACCGCGATCACGCCGATCGCCTCGGCGACCAAGATGCTGTCGGGCGTCACCATCCTGCGGCTCGTCGAGGCGGGACGGATGACCCCGTCCGACCATCCCCAAAAATATCTGAGCTACTGGCCGACATGACGGCTGGACCGCCGATCGCACCGCCAGCCTGCCGGTCCTCAACGCCCCGATGCCGTAACTGCTGCCGGCCCGTGGCACTATGCGCTGGCGTCGTGGCGCGAATGCGACGACGCGACCTTCACCAGCCGCTGCGCCTCGCCGCGCCTCGTCTCCAGTCCCGGTGCGTTCGGGTGGACGCCGTGGATCGACTATGACCGCGGCTATTTCCTTCCATTCCAACGAAAGGATCGCACCATCAAACCATGGGATCAAACAACTAAGCAGCGCCAGGTTCGCCGTCGTCCGCGCAATCGGCGCCCGACCGCGCCAGTCGTAACAGCCGCGGCGCGACACGCCGAGCATGCGGCACATGACGTTCACCGGCCGGGTGAACGCATGCTGCTCGATGAAAGCGAACTCCGCCGCGGCATCTCCGCAAAGATGCCGACGGCTTTTTTTAGGATGTTACGCTCCATCCGCGCCCGATCCAGCTCGCGACGCAACCGCGCGATTTCGGACGCCTGATCCGCTGGCGACGCCATCGTCAATACTGGCGGCTTCGCCGCCGGGCTTGTCGGCGGGGCACCGATCTCCTGCGCTTGCGCTGCCAGCGACGCAGCATCGCCGGCACTATCCCCAACTCGGTTGCCGCCTCGGTCTGCAGTCGGCCGCTGGTTTCCCACAGCGCCACCGCCTCGCGCTTGAACTTATCCGTGAACCGACGCTTCGTCCTACTCGCCATCATACACCTACCGGCTCCGCAGAGCCTATCATCGGTGTCCGTCGATCCGAGGGACGATCAAACAGGCGATGGCCCTTGAACATGCAGGAATGGGGACCTGCCCATTGAGCGGCCCTCGATCCGGCCGCCCGGTTGCGATTGCCGCCCTGCCAGCTCGTTATCGGTCAGGGCAATGGCTCCGACGGAGGTTCGAACGGGACGATGGCGCAGGCGGCGGGACAGGCGTTGGAGCATCACTGGGACGAACTCGCAGCGTACCTGACCCGGCGCACCGGCGATGCCGCCGTCGCCGCCGACCTGACGCAGGAAGCCTATCTGCGTGCGGCGGCACTGCCGGGCAATACGACGCTCATCAACCCGCGTGCCTGGTTGTTCGCCGCCGCGCGCAACCTGCTGGTCGATCATGCACGGCGACAGCGGGTGCGCCACGCGACCGGTGCGGGCGATACTTACGAACTGGCGCGCATTCCGGATCTGCAGCCTGCCGCCGAAGCGATCCTGCTGTCACGCGAGGAACTGCGGGTATTGGCCGCCGCGATCGAAGCGCTGCCGCCTAGGCCCCGCGAGGTGTTCCGGCTGCACAAGTTCGACGGATACAGTTATGGCGACATCGCGCAGCGACTGGGGATCGCGAAGAATACGGTGATGGTCCATATGGTGAAGGCGCTCGGCCAGTGTCGCGATGCGCTGCGACGCTATCGCGACGATGCGGAGACTAATGGTCCGGCGGTCGTGGTGCGTCTTCGCCAGCATGACGTGTGACGACCCTGGTTCCGAACCCGATCGGGCAAGCGAAGCCGCCACAGACTGGTTCGTTCGCCTGCGCGATCGTGCGACTACCGCGCGCGAACGGGAGGATTTCGCGCGCTGGCTTGCCGCCGATCCGAGTCATGCGCAGGCCTATGCCGAGATCGAAGGCCTATGGTCCGGCCTCGACGGCCTGTCCGCGCCCCTGCCCGTCATGGCCGGCGAGGAAAGTGGCCGCGCGGGACGCAACGGGCGGGGCCGCCGCGCGGCAGGCGCCGTTGCGATCGCCGTGGCGCTGGCGGTCGTCGCGCCGCAGGTCCGCCTCGCGCTCTCCGCCGATGCCCGTAGCGCGACCGGGGAGATCCGCCGGCTGACGCTGGCCGACGGCTCGCGCGTCGTGCTGGACGGCGACAGCGCGGTCGCCGCCGATATCGACGCCGACCATCGCCGCATCCGCCTGCTCAAGGGGCGGGCATGGTTCGCCGTCGCCCATGAAGCGCGGCCGTTCGTCGTCGCGGTCGGCAAGGCGCAGATCCGCGACATCGGCACGGCCTTCGCGGTCACGCTGCGCGGGGACGGCGGGGAACTGGCGGTCACGCAGGGGACGGTGGAGCTGACCGCGCCCCGCGGGCGCGCCATGCGTCTTACACGGGGCCAGGCCGCACGGTTCGACGGCAACGGGCACGGCCGCCTCGTCCAGCCCGCGTCCGACCCGCTGGCGTGGCAGCGCGACCGGCTGGAATTCGTCGCCGTGCCGATCGGCGACGTGCTCGACGACCTCGCCCGGCACGGCGGCGGTCGGCCGGTCATGCTCGACGGGGCGCTGGCGCGCCATCGCATCACCGGCGCCATCGACCTGTCGCGCCCCAGGGCCGCGGCCGACGCGATCCTCGCCCGCAGCGGTGCGCGTGCCTATCGGCTGGGGCCGTGGCTAGTCGTCGCGCGACGCTGACCGGGGCGAAGACGAAAACTTTCCACGTCCCCGCTAATGGTCGAGCGGCTCCGGTGCGTCTTCATCGGGCAGGCACGCGAACAGGCGGTCTGTTTCGAGGGAAATGGGGGGAACGCTCACGATGACCACACGCACGCGCCTATTGCTATCCGCCGTCGCCTTGTCCGCGCTGACCATCGCCTCGTCGGCGACCGCGCAGACCGCCGACGCCGACGCCGCCCGTCCGAAGACGTTCCACATTCCCGCCGGACGGCTGGCGCAGAGCGTGTTGTCGCTGTCGGAGCAGGCGGGCGTGCAGGTGGTGTTCGACAGCGATACGACCGGCGGCGTGCAGGCCAATGCGGTGGACGGCGCGCTGCCCCCGGCGCAGGCGCTGGACCGGCTGCTGGCGGGGACAGGCCTGCGCTGGCGCTGGCTGCGCACGGGCGTGGTCACGATCGAAGCCGCGGCGACCACCACGGCGGACGGCGAGCGCGTGACGGGCGCGGTGCGGGTCGAGGGCGCGCAGGGGTCGCCCCATTACGGCGGCGCCGGCGTCGCGGCGGAGGTCAACGGCGTCAACGGATCGCGCGACGTCACCGCGACCGAGGGGACGAAGAGCTTCACCAGCGGCGCGCTGACGATCGGCAGCAAGGTGCCGCAGTCGATCAAGGACGTACCGCAGTCGGTCAGCGTGCTGACCAGCGAGCGGATGCAGCAGCAGGTGGTGCAGGATTATACCCAGGCGATGCGGCAATTGCCGGGGGTGTCGCTGGTACAAGGGCTGAGCAGCCTCGAAACGATCTTCTACTCGCGCGGTTTCGAGGTCGGCAGCATCCAGATCGATGGTGGTGCCCCGCTCTCGACGAACATCAGTTTCGTTCCCCAGATCGATATGTCGGTCTACGATCATGTCGAGCTGCTGCGCGGCGCGGCCGGCCGGTTCAACGGTTACGGTACGCCCGGCGGCACGGTCAATCTGGTGCGCAAGAAGCCGCTCGACCACGCGCAATTCACGGTCGATGCGCAGGCGGGCAGCTGGAGCGACTACCGCGTCGTCACCGATGTGACATCGCCGCTGGCATGGGACGGCAAGCTGCGCGGCCGGCTGGTGATGACCTACCAGGACCGGCACTATTTCTACGACCGCGCCAGGGACGACAAGACCCTCGTCTACGGCATCGCCAAGCTGGACGCGACGCCGACCACGCTGCTGACCGCGGGGGTCAACTATACCCGGCAGAACAGTCTTCCCTGGCAGAGCGGCTTGCCGCGGTATCTGAACGGTGGCGAGCTTCGACTGCCGCGTTCGACCTGCCTCTGCTTTTCGTGGAACCGGTGGGATTTCCGGACCACGGAGATATTCGGCGGCGTCGAACAGAAGCTGGGCGGGGACTGGACCGCGAAGCTCAACCTGACCTGGAACCGCCAGGATAGCACCCAGAAGGTCGGCCTTTCCAACGGCGCGGTCAATCCGACGAATCAACGTGGACCGATGATGGACAGCCTTTTCGTCGACCACTTCAGCGATCAGCTGTCGCTCGAAGCGATGGTGAGCGGGAGCTTCTACCTGTTCGGCCAGCGGCAGGAGATCACCATCGGCGCCAACAAGGCAGTAAACGATGCCAGCGGACAGAGGAGCTACAACAGCCTGATGCTCGGCACCGCCGCCGCCCCGTACCAACCCTATGCCGGGGGGCCGAACTTTTATCCGGGGTCGCCCAACGGCACACGGCCGGCGATCGCCGTCTTCGCCTTCAACGCCGCCGACCCGCTGTACAGCGAACCGCGCAACTCGCTGCCGGCAAGCGTCTATCCGGTGAACAAGATCATCCAGTCGGTCGGCTATGCGACCGTCAGCCTGACGCCCATCGATCGCATCCATGTCGATGCCGGGATACGATGGAACCGGTCGGATACGCGCGCCACCAACAATCGGCTGTGCGTCAACACGTCGACCACGGCCTGTGCGACCCTCGGCATCGGAGCGGTCCATTCGCAGACCAGCCAGGCCTATGCGACCAGTCATGTCAGCTGGCCGCCCTCGGGCAGCCTGTCCGCCGACGTCACCGCAACGCTCAGGGCCTATATCGGCTACGCCGACATCTATCAGGACCAGTCGTCCCTTGTCACCGCCGATGGCGCGGCGCTCGCGCCGGTGACGGGCTCCAATGTCGAGAGCGGATTCAAATGGGCACCGAACGACGGCCGGCTCAATGTCACGCTTGCCGCCTATCTCATCCGGCAGAAAGGCTTCGGCGTGCTGGACGGTGCGCGCCAGGATCTCGGCGGCGGGCGCTATTGCTGCTACGTCGCGAACCCCGACAGAACCAACGTCAGCCGCGGCGTGGACGCCGAAATCACCGGCGCGATCGGGGGCGGCTGGCAGGTTTCGGCCAGCTACACCTATAATCGCAACCGGTACGAAGGCAGCGGGACCGGGACGAACCAGGGCCTGCCGCTCCTGACCATTGCGCCCCGGCACCTGTACAAGCTGTGGGCGAGCCATGATTTCGGCGCGGCGGGTCATGCCGGGGCACTGTCGCGCCTGAGCGTCTCGGGCGGTGCCAACGGCCAGTCGTCGGCCTATCGATCCGGCACTGTCTGCGTCAATCTGGTCGGCACCCCCAATCCGGTCACGGGTGCCCAGAGCTGCGCGTCGAGCGCGCCGCCCAATCGCGTGCCGTTCAGCTTCATGCTGCCGGCCTATGTCCTCGTGTCGGGTCGGATCGACTATCGCCTGTCCGATCGCTGGTCGGCCGCGGTCAACTTCGACAATATCCTCGACAAGACCTATTATGCGACGGTCGGCAGCGTCAACAACGGCAACTGGTACGGCGCGCCGCGCTCGGCGATGTTCAGCGTACGCGGCAAATGGTGACGCGCGCCTGACCGGGCAGGGCGACGGGCGGGCCCCTGCTGACTGCCCGTCTTGCGATCCGCCCGATTCCCACTCGTTCTGCCTGCATGGGTACGACCGTTCGCGATCCCGGTCGCCCCGCCGAGCGATGGATCGCCCAAGGAACCCCGACGTGATCGCCACCCGTGCCGTCTTCATCCTTGCCGCCACGCTGTCGCTTGCCGCCTGCGACAACCGGCCCAACCCCGGCTTCGAACAATCGGTCAAGGACCGGGAGGCCGCCGGCGCCGGCGATGCCTATGCCGCGCTCGACAGCAACTACATGATCCCGCGCCAGTTCATGTATGTCCGCCAGAAGGAAGAACAGCGACAGGATTATGCCGCCGGACAGGCCGGCACCTATCGCGCCAGCTACGATACGCTGCTCAAGCGGCTGGATGCGGACAGGAACGTCGACCGCAAGTCGACGCTGTTCGCCCGGTGTCGTCCGGCCTTCTCCGCCGCCAGCGCCTATCAGCGCGGTGCCGCCAAGGTGACGGCGGCGGCAAGCGCGCCGGCACGCGACGCCGCGCTTGCCGGCCTGAAACGCTGCCGCGCCGCGGCGCAGGCCGCGATCAAGGCCGGCGGCGACGCCGGCAAGCCCGCCGCGCTCATCACCCGCTTCGCATCTGCGGGGATGCTGCTGGTCGGGGTGACGGTGGTCGGCCAGGGCGACACCGACAACGGCCTGCGACTGTGGCGCCATGGCCATGAACTGGTGTCGGCGGACCGGCCCGGCTTCCAGCTCAACGCCAGGGCGCTGCGCGGATACTGACGCGACCGACCGGCGGCTTTGCGATCCGGCGGCGGCGCACTCGTTCCTTTCTGCGACGCCCCACCTCATCCTTCAGGTTGCCAGCCCATGACATCGACCACGCCGCCACCGGCCGCCGTTGCCAGATCCCGCGATGGTGACGACATCGCCGCGGTCCACATCGATCCGCGCGACTATCGGCTGGACGGGCGGCTGGCGCGGCGTATCTGGCGCCTGACCAAGCCCTATTGGAGCGACCGCGCGCACTGGAAATCCTGGCTCCTGCTGGCGTTCGGCATCCTCGTCGGCCCGGTCTGGGCCTATTACAACTACCGTGTCGCGCAGATGACCGCGGAGCAGGCCAACCTGCTGGTTGCGCGCGACGAAGCGCAGTGGCGATGGTTCTTCTGGCTGCTGTTCGCGCTGGCGCTGGGCAAATGGGGGTACGACCAGATCCTCGGCCTGCTCAACATGCTGATGAAGACGCAATGGTATCGCTGGATGACCGACTGGATGGTCGCGCGCTACCTGCAGAACAAGACCTATTACGACATCGCGATGAAGGACGACATCGATAATCCCGATGAGCGTATCCAGGACAATGTCGAACCCTTCGTCAAGGCCGTGCTGGAATTCCCGACGAAGGTCATGGCGACGATCCTGGTCATGCTGACCAACGGCCTGCTGCTGACGCAGGTGACCTCGGCGATGACGACGTTCGTCATCGTCTATTCGATCCTCAGCCTTGTCGTGCAGACGGCGATCTACTGGCCGCTGATCCGCAAGAATTTCGATCTGGTCGCCGCCAATGCCGATTTCCGCTTCGGCCTGTTGCGGGTGCGCGACAATGCGGAGACGATCGCCTTCTTCCGTGGCGAGGGGATGGAGGAACGCCAGGTCCAGAGCCGGATGCGCCGGGTCGTGCGCAAGCAGCTCGACATCTTCTGCTATCAGTTGAAGACGGCCGTCGTGACGCGGGCCTTCACCGATATCTGGACGATCGCGCCGCTGTTCCTGGTCTATCCGCTGTATTTCGGCGGCCGGATCGAGTTCGGGGTGATCGCGCTGGCGACCAACGCCGCGCTGCAGATGCGCATGTCGATCCTGTCGCTTCAGGATTATATCCCGTTCCTGGCGGGCGTCGCACCGCGCGTGGTGCGGCTGGCGCAGATCGTCGAGCGGTTCGACGACATGGACCGCGACGCCGCGCGGGCCGAAACCCATATCCGTATCGAACGCGACGCGCGGATCGAACTGCGCGACGTCAGCTTCCAGACCCCGGGCGGCGAACAACGGCTGGCCCGGAACGTCTCCCTGGCTGTCGAGCCGGGCGAAAGCCTGATCATCATCGGCCAGACCGGCGTGGGCAAGAGTTCGATCCTGCGGTCGATGGCGGGGCTGTGGACACGCGGCACCGGCACGATGATCCTGCCGCAAGCCGACGATATGATGTTCGTGCCGCAAAAGCCCTATATGATGCTCGGCGACCTGCGCGCGCAGCTGCTCTACCCGCATGGCCGGGAGGATATGAGCGAAGCCGAGCTGCAGTCGGTGCTGGACAGCGTCTGCCTGCCCGACCTGATCGAGAAGGCCGGCGGCCTCGACGCGCAGAAGGACTGGAGCAAGGTGTTCTCGCTGGGCGAGCAACAGCGCATTTCGTTCGCGCGCATCCTGATCTCGCGTCCCAGCTTCGTGTTTCTCGACGAATCGACCAGCGCGGTCGACATTCCGACCGAATCACGGCTGTACGAAGCGCTGATCCGCAGCGGCGTGACCTTCGTCAGCGTCGGCCACCGCGAAACGATCCTGCGCTTTCATGACCGTGCGCTGCGTCTGTTGCCGGGCGGCGGCTGGGAGATGGTGGATGCGGACGCGATCGAAATGGTGGCCCGCGAACCGCTCGGCGCGGCGCGTGCACCCCGCGCGGGCACCTTCGCCCTGCGGGACGCGACCGCGCTAGGCTGATCGGGCACCCGAAGATGAGATCGCATCCGCAGTCCGGCCGCGACACTCTGGGATCAGTTCGCCCCGCCCGTCCCGGCCAGCTCGCTGTAGAATTTCGGCCCCAGCCGCGAACCAGAAGCGGTGATCGCGAAGCTGAGGACCAGCATCGCCCCTTCCGACATCATCTTGAGATCGTTGCCGAACGTCGCGATCTCCACCGGCCCCGACAGACGCTGGCCCATGCCGCGACAGGCCTGGAGCCGCGCCCACAACCGGCGTTGCGCCGCGTCCCCGTCGGCGACCGGCACCCCGTCGATCGCTTCGGCGACACGGCTGAAGGCGGCTTTGCAGTCGAGATAGCCGCTCGTCCGCTTTGCCGGGCCGACCCCCGCGCCATAGGTGCCGTCGAACCTGACGAGCGCATCGCGATACTGCTGCGCGACACGCGGCGATATGCGGCGGAATTGCCCGACCGGGACCGCGCCCTGCCCGATGCCGCTCTTCGCGATCAGGCGGGCGAGTTGCCGCACTTCGGGAAAGGCGAAGGGTTCCCGCGACCTGTCCGGCGGCGCACTTGCGTCGGTGCACCCCAACGCAATCCCCGCCACGACCGACAGCGTCACGACGCCGACGACGATCGTCCCTCTCGTAGCTCGGATCACTCCCCGGATGGCCGGCGTCTGCGCGTGCAGCGTCGCACAGGTAGAACGATGCCGCCCGGTCCGGATCGCAATCGTGCCTTCGCGCATTCGGTCCGGTTCGGCGACGATGCCGAAACGGTCCGAGTTGACAGCTCGCGCTCACCGGCATCATCATATGCTGCAGCGCGAAACACAGCAGCGCGCCAGGCGGTGCCCATCCGGATCGGGGGATAGGTTGTGGCTCGGACAGACCGGAATAGCAGCGTGCAGGACGTCGGACGGTGACCGCGCTCGAGCGGATCACGCTGGAAAGCGTCTTCCTGGAGGTGCGCGGCGATCTCGAACGCGTGATCCGACGCCGGTTGCAGTCGACCGACATCGTTGCGGATCTGGTTCACGACATCTACCTGAAATGCCGCAGCGTCGGCCTGGACTTCCCGAACCGCCGCGAGGCGCGCGCCTATCTGTTGCGGATGGCGTCCAATCTGGCGATCGACCATGTCAGGGTCGAGGGGCGGCGCGCGGTCATCCTGAGCGACATGGCACCCTATTTCGAGGCGCTCGAAACATCGGTCGCGACGCCGGAATCGTACAGTTTCGCCGCGGACAAGGCGCGACAGATCGAATCGGCGCTGGTCGGCCTGCCCGGGCTGACCCGGCAGATGTTCATCCTGGTCCGCCTCCACGGCCTCACCCACAAGGAAGTCGCCGAGCGGATGGGCGTGTCGAAGAGCTTGGTCGACAAATATGTGCTGCAGGCGCTATTGCGGTGCCGCGACGTCCTGGGCGGTCTCGACGCGCTCGATTGATAGTTTCGACCCGTTCATTCGTATAGCTGGGCATGAGCCACTTTCCATCCGACAGCTTTCGGCTCGGCGCAGCCAATCGCGACCCCGAGGAGGAAGCGTTGGGCTGGGTCGTGCGCCTGACGTCGGGCGATGCCGGAGACCACGACCGGCGCGAGTTTGAAAGCTGGCGTTCCGAACCGGAGAATGCGCGTGCCTATGACCGCGCGCAGCGCCTGTGGAGCGGCATCGGCCCGATCCTGCGGGAACGCGAACAGGCCGGCTGGCCGGACGCGGCAGCCGAGCCGGACGATGGTCGACGCGCCGGACGGGCGCGGCGGCGGTTGGACCGGTCGGCCGCGCTGCGCTACGCCGCGATCGCCGCGGCCGTGGTGATGAGCGTCGGCGCCGCCGATCGTTATGCGACCCGCTGGCAATACGACCATGTGAGCGATGCGCGGGTTCAGGAAGACGTCCCCCTGGCCGACGGCAGCCGGGTGACGTTGGGCCCGGACACCGCGTTCACCACGGACTTCCGCAACGGCGTGCGCCACGTCGCGCTCGCACGGGGCGAAGCCTTTTTCGACGTGAGGCACGATCCCGCGCACCCGTTCGTCGTATCGTCCAGGGACGGCGTCGTCAGGGTGTTGGGCACCGCCTTCACCGTGCGCCGGCGCGACGACGACCTGACCGTCGTGACCGTGTCGCGCGGCCGTGTGGGCGTGACGTCGGGTGCGCGCGATGCCGTTCTGGTCCCGGACCGACAGATCGCGTTCGGCCCGCAGGGGCTGGGACGGATCCGCGCCGTCGACGCGTCGCTGGAAACGGCATGGACGCGCGGGCGGCTGATTATGGAAAACCGGCCGCTGTCGCAGATACTCGAGGAACTCGATCGCTACCGCGCCGGCCGCATCCTGCTGCTCAACGCCGAAGCGGGAGAGCGACGGATCAACGCGGTGATCGATCTCGACCGGACCGACAGCTGGCTCACCGCGCTCGCCTCGTCGCAGGGGCTGAAGCTGACCACGCTCGGTCCCGTCACCGTCATTCGCTGATCAGGCGGGGGCGATCCGCCGGGAGCGCGTCGACCTTTCAGGATCCTTGCGATTCCAGGGCGGGCCGCTCGTTTGGCACATTGATGACGACGATCCGCCCTTAGGCCCGACGAGCCGGAATCGAGGTTGATGTGCGCCCAATCCGAATGATGTTCCTGCTGCCGCTTTGCCTCGCTTCGCTGCCCGGCACCGCGCTCGCCGTTCCGACCGGAGCCGTCCAGCACGATCTCACCGCCTGGTCGATGTTCCTTCAGGCCGACTGGCTGGTCAGGAGCGTGATGCTGGTGCTCCTGTCGGCGTCGGTCACGACCTGGGGCATCGCCTTCGCCAAGTATCGCGAATTCGCCAGGGCGCGTCGTGCGATCGCCCACGACCGCCGGATCCTGGCCGCCGCCAGGACGCTGGCCGCCGTCCCCGACCTGCGCAGCGAGATCGGCAGCATGTTGGTCGCGACGGCGCGGGACGAGGTGGACGGCTGCGTCGACCTGGCCAACGCCAAGTCGGCCGATGCGATGACCGAACGCCTGTCGGTCCGGCTGGTCGATGCGGAGGGGGATGCCGTGCAGTCGATGCGCGCGGGCTTCAGCGTGCTGGCGTCGGTCGGGGCGACCGCCCCTTTCGTCGGCCTGTTCGGCACCGTGTGGGGCATCATGAACAGCTTCATCGGCATATCGCGGGCACAGACCACCAATCTGGCCGTGGTCGCACCGGGCATCGCGGAGGCGTTGCTGGCGACCGCGCTGGGCCTGGTCGCCGCCATTCCCGCCGTGCTGCTCTACAATATCTTCTCGCGTCAGATGGCGGGGTTCCGCCGCGACCTGCACCACATGTCGACGCGCGTCGCCTGCCTGGTCAGCCACGATGCGGAACGCGCGCAGGTTCCCCAGCTCAAGATCGCCATCTGACCTGTCCTTCGCGGAGTACATTCGATGTCGATCAAGCTTGGAAGCGACGGCGACGGGATGGAGGAGATCAACGAGATCAACATCACGCCGTTCATCGACGTGATGCTGGTACTGCTGATCGTCTTCATGATCGCGGCGCCGCTCGCGACTGCGACCGTGCCGCTCGACCTGCCGGTGTCGACCGCCCAGGCACAGCCGGACCCGCAGGAGCCGGTGTTCCTCAGCCTGCAGAGCGACCTGAAGGTGTCGATCGGCGACCGTGCCATCGACCGCGCCGTGCTGGCACCGGAACTGCAGCGCGCGACGAAAGGCGACAAGCAGGCCCGCATCCTGCTGCGCGCGGACAAGACCGTCCCTTATGGCGACCTGATGGGGCTGATGGATGAGATGCGCAAGGCAGGGTATCTCAAGGTCGGGCTGGTGACGCAGGACGGCGGCGCAGGTGGTGCGAAATGACGAGGGCGCTGTCCGCAGCGATGATGCCCGTCGCGACGCCCGTCGGCCGCCTCCCACGCCGCCCGGCGGACGAAACTGCGAAGACACGGAACACCATGGATCCCCACAACCGCCCGGCGTCCGCCAACCTGCGACACGATGCCGCGGACGGACGGCGTCCCGTCCGCAGGCGGCAATGGCCCTATGCGCTGATCTTCTCGATCGGTCTGCACGGCGCGGTCGTCGGGGCGATGCTGGTCGACTGGCGCTGGGCGCGGCACGCGGACGACAGCCCGCCCCCCGCGGCGATGGTCGTCGAACTGGCGGTCATGCCCGCATCGCCGCCGATTCCGGCAACGCAGGTCGCGCCCGGCCCCGAACAGGTGGAGGCGCAGCCGGCGCCCAAGCCGGTCGAACAGAAAAGCTTCGACCCGCCACCGCAGGTCGACGCCGCGCCGAAGCCTTCGTTTATCCTTCCCGTGAAACCGGAACAGAAGCCCATCGAGGCGCCCACCGTCGCCAGGGAGGCGCGCGAGACGACCGCGCCGCAGGCGGTCGAGGCCGCCGCCGTCGACAAGACCGCCGCGCCCGTCGAGGGCAACAATGCCGCGCCGCCATCGAACGCGGAACAGGCCTGGGAGGGGAAGATCCTCGCCAAGCTGGAACGTAACAAGCGCTACCCTTCCGCGGCGCAGGCCGGTGGGCAGCAGGATACTGTGCTGGTCCGGCTGGTGATCGACCGCGCCGGCCGCCTGATCGAGGCATCGCTCAAGAAAAGCGCCGGGTTCGCCCTGCTGGACAACGCGACGCTGGAACTCGCCCGCCGGGCGAGCCCCTTCCCCGCTCCGCCGCCCGGCGTGACGGGCGACCGGATCGTGCGCGTCGTGCCCGTCGAATTCTACATCAGGAAGCGTCGCTGAACCCGCCGCGCCACCGGAGACCATCATGACCACGACCGACCTCACCGAATTGCCGGCGGCGAGCGGACAGGACGACCAGCGCGCCTCGCCCACCATTCCGTTTCGCATGACCGTCCTGCAAAACGGGTTGACCCTGATCGTCCACGAGGATCACCGGCACCCGCTCGTCGCCACCCAGCTGCGCTTCCGGGTCGGGTCGAAGGACGAACCGGCGGGGCGGACCGGGTTCGCCCATCTGTTCGAGCACCTGATGTTCAAACAGAGTGCGAACCGGCGCGGCAACTGGCATGCCACCCTTCAGTCGCTCGGCGGCACAGGCGTCAACGGCACGACCGGGCTCGACCGGACCACTTATTTCCAGACCGTGCCGGTCGGGGCGCTGGACCATCTGCTGTGGATGGAATCCGATCGCATGGGCCATCTGATGGGCGGCATCGATACCGCGACGCTGTCCGCCGAAGTGGAGGTAGTGAAGAACGAGAAGCGCCAGCGCGAGGGCGAACCCTATGGCGGGATGCTCGAAGCGATCCTGACCACGCTCTATCCCGCCGGCCATCCCTATGCCCATACGGTGCTCGGCTCGTTCGAGGATCTCGACAACGCCACGCTGCAGACGGCGGCGGACTGGCACCGGCGCTGGTACGGCGGGTCGAACGCCATTCTGGTGCTGGCTGGCGACATCGCCTTCGACGACGCGCTCGCCTGGGTCGAGCACTGGTTCGGCGCAATACCGGCGGGGACGCCGGTCGGCGCGGTGACGCGCTGGTTGCCGGAGGTGACGCAGCCGCGACGGCTCGTGCTGCACGATCGGGTGCCGCATCGCCGCCTCCATGCCGTGTGGATAAGCCCGCCGGGCGCCGAGGTCGAATCGACGGCCCTCGCCATGCTGGGCAGGATCCTTTGCGACGGCAACCATAGCCGGCTGGTCCGCCGGCTGGTCGAACGCGATCGCCTGTGCCTGGAGATCAAGGCCGGGCAGGACGGGCGGGCGGTGTCGGGCGAATTCGCGATCGCCGCCACGCTCGCCCCCGGTGCGGCGATGACCGCGGTCGAGGCGGCGATCGGCGAGGAACTGCGCGACCTGCTCGATCGCGGTCCGACGCAGGAGGAACTCGATCGCGTCCGCCGCGCCAACCGCGCCGGTTTCCGCCGCGTCCTCGACGATCTCGGCCGGGTAGCGGAGATGCTCGCCGCCAACATGCAGACCTATGATGCGCCGGACGGCCACCTCGCGCCGGTCGCATTCTGCGACACCGCGTCGACCGACACGATCCGCGGCATCGCTCGCCGCTGGCTCGATCGTCCCGCCGCCCTGACGCTGGACGTGCGGCCGTTTACCGCCATCGACGCCACCGCCGACCCGGCGCGACGCGACACGCCGCCCGCGATCCTGCGGACGCCCGTCGGCCGGTTGCCGGACATGTCGCGCGCGACTCTGGACAACGGGCTGCGGGTGCAGATCGCGCACTGCCCCGGCGCGCATGGCGCAGACATCGCGCTGTTGTTCGACGACGGCACCGACGCCGATCCGACGGGACGCGAGGGGTTGTCCGCGCTGTCGCTGGACCTGCTCGCCGGCGGGAGCGCCCGTTACGACCGGCATGCGCTGTCCGCGACGCTGGCGGAGCGAGGCATCCACCTGGCGACGAAGATGCGGGCGGACTTCTCCACCCTGTCGATGGCGATGCTGAAGGACGAGGCCCCGGGGGCCCTTGACCTGATGGCGGACATGCTGCTGGGGCCGACGTTCGACGCGGACGAGGTACGCCGGCGGCTGGATCGCCGGATCGCCGCCGCCCGCACGCAGGGTCTGAACCCGAAAGCCGCCGCGCGGATGGCGGCGTCGCGGCTGATGCACGGTGCCGACAGCCTGCTGGGCCGCTCATCCGACGGCACCGTCGAAAGCCTCGCCACCCTGACCCGCGACGCGATCGTGGAGCGTCATCGCGACCGGCTGAACCCGGCGCGCGCGCACCTGCTGATCGCGGGCGGCTTCGCGCACGACGAGGCGATCGCCATGGCGGAGCGGGCGTTCGGTCGCTGGGTGCCGTCCGGTCGGGCGCCGTCCCGTCTCGACGCGTCGCGTCGCCCGGCGCCGGGACGCTATCGGATCGACCGCCCCGGCAGCGCGCAGTCGGCGCTGCACATCGGCCTGGCGTCGGATCGGTTGCGGATCGGCGACATGGCGGCGGCGATCTTCAACCAGATCTTCGGCGGCACGTTCAACTCGCGCCTGAATGTCAACCTGCGCGAGCGGCGCGGCTGGACCTATGGCATCGGCAGCGGCCTTTCGCATAGCCGGACGATCGGCGAGTTCCGGATTCAGACCGAGGTCCAGGGGGACCGGACGCTCGACGCGCTGGCCGAGATCGAAGGTGAATTGCGGGCGCTTACCGGCGAACGGCCGCTGCTGGACGATGAGATCGATGCAGCGCGCGACAGTATGCTGGTGGCGTTGCCATCGCGCTGGGTGAAAACCGCGGCCGTCGTCGACGCGATGGTGCAGTCGATCGTCTTCGACCTGCCGCCCGATCATTTCGACCGCGCCGAGGACCGCCTTCGCGCCGTCAGCGCGGACGCGATCGGCGAGGTGATCGGCCTGCTCGGCGATCCGTCGGGCCATTGCTGGGTCGCCGCGGGCGATCCCGCCCATCTGGGCGGCGCGGGCTATGCGACGGTCGACGCGTTCGCCAACCGCCTCTGACCATCCGGCCGGCTTGCGATCCCGTCGCTGCCGGATCGTTCTTCTCCTATCGATCAACAGGGAGGCGCGCTTGCCGGCGATATCCGATCCGTTCCCCGGATTCGCCCTGCCGTGACCGGCACGGCGGCCGATGGCGGTGCGGCGCTTCGCGCCGCGCCGACACGCACGACATGCTGGTGCGCTATCTGACGCGCCGGCTGTCGTGTCGGCACACCGCGGAGGATGTCGCGCAGGACGTCTTCCTGGCGATCCCGCGGATCAGGCCGCTCCGTCCGATCGTCAATCCGCGCGGGCTACTGTTCCGCATCGCGAGCAACATGGCGATCAACCTGCGCAACCAGGACGGCCGCCGCCGCGAACTGCGCGAACGCCACGCCGCGATCCTGTGGGCCGCCGTCGACGAGGTGACGCCCGAACGCCAGCTGCTGGGCGGCGAAGCTCTCGCCTGCGTCGCGCAGGCCATCGGCGGACTGCCCGAGCGCACCCGGCAGATATTGCATTGGCGGCGGATCGACGGCCTGACCAACCGCGAGATCGCAGGCCGGCTGGGCATTTCGACCACGGCGGTGGAGAAGCACATGCGCACGGCCATGGCGACGCTGATCCGCGCGGTCGACCCCGAATAGACCGCGCGGGTTAGGCAACGGCCCGCTCGCCTGTCATAGCGACGACATCACCCCGCGGAACAGTGCGTGCCACAGGCAGACCCCGGACCCATTCCGCCGCCCGACGAGGATGCGGCCGACACCGCCGCCCGCTGGATCGAGCGGCTGACGGCGAGCGACCCGCCCCCAGGCGACGTCGCCGAGCTGCGTGCCTGGCTGTCGGCCGATCCGGCGAACGCCCGCGCCTATCGTGCCGCCCGCGCGATCTGGGCCGAACTGCCCGATCCGCTGCGGCGTCACCGGCGCCTGTCGCTACGCGTCGTCGGCGGCACCGCGATCGCCGCCGCGCTGGCGGCGGTGGCGATCATGCCGCTGATCCGCCACGATCAGACGACCGCGCCGACCGAGGTCCGGCGCCTCGCGCTGCCCGACGGCAGCACCGCCTGGCTCGACGGCGACAGCGCGATCGATGTCGCCTTCGACGGCGCACACCGGCGCATCCCCCTCGCCCGCGGGCGGGTCGCGGTGGAGGCGGCACGCGATCCGGCCCGCCCCTTCGCGGTCGAGGCCGGGGATGCGACCGCCACCGATATCGGCACGACCTTCGCAGTCGATCGGGCACAGGGGCTGGAGGTGAGCGTCGCGCAAGGCATCGTCGATGTCGCGCGCGCCGGGCGGACGGTCCGCGTGCGCGCCGGCGCGGCGATCCGCTTCGACGGCCCCGCGCCGCGCCTGTACCGATCGACGCGCGACGCCTTTGCCTGGCGCACGGGCCGGATCGTCCTGAACGACGTTCCGCTCGCCCGGGCGCTGGCGGAACTCGATCGCTACCATGCCGGGCGGATCATACTGGTCGATGGCGAGTTGGCGAACCGCCGGGTCAGCGGCACCTTGTTCACCACGCGGGTCGGCGAAGGGGTCGATGCGATTGCCCGCAGCGAAGGGTTGCGCGTCACCCACCTGCCCTGCTGATCCCGGTACGACGCGGCGCGTGATGTCGTCCGGCGGCGTGCACGCCCAGACGGCAACGCAAGCGCAGGATTTCGCCATTCCCGCCGGCCCGCTCAGCCGGACGCTGCAGGCCTATTCCGCGGCGACGGGCGTGCAGCTCGTCTATTCGAGCGAGCTGGTCGCGGGCAAGCAATCCCCCGGCGTGTCGGGCCGCATGACGCGCGAGGCGGCGGCTGGCCCGGCTGCTGGCCGGGACGGGCCTGTCCGGCAGCTTGGCGGGCAATACCGCGACGATCGCCTGCGCCACGACCGCAGACGGCGAGCGGGTGACGGGCGCGGTGCGAGTCGAGGGCGCGCAGGGGTCGCCCTATTATGGCGGTGCGGGCGTCGCGGCGGGAGTCAACGGCATCAACGGATCGCGCGACGTCACCGCGACCGAGGGGACGAAGAGCTTCACCAGCGGCGCACTGACGATCGGCAGCAAGGTGCCGCAGTCGATCAAAGACGTGCCGCAATCGGTCAGCGTGCTGACCAGCGAGCGGATACAGCAGCAGGGGATACAGGATTATACCCAGGCGGTGCGACAATTGCCGGGGATCACGGTGGTACTGGGGCCGACCGCCCTGCAGCCGATCTTCTATTCGCGGGGCTTCGGCATCAACACCATCCAGTTCGATGGCGGTGCACCGCTGGCGCTGGACGGCAAGCTGCGTGGCCGACTGGTGATGACCTGTCAGGACCGGCGCTATTTCTACGATCGCGCCAAGGACGACAAGACCCTGGTCTATGGCATCGTGGAACTCGACGCGACGCCGATCACGCTGCTGACCGCAGGGGTCAACTACTCGCGTCAGAACAGTCTTCCTTGGCTCAGTGGCTTGCCGCGATATCTGAATGGAGGTGAGGTAGAACTGCCACGCTCGACCTGCCTGTGCATGCCATGGAGCCGCTGGACTTTCGACACGACCGAACTGTTCGGCAGCGTCGAACAGAAGCTCGGCGACGACTGGACGGCCAAGGCCAGCCTGCTCCGGCGGCGCCAACGGGCAGTCGTCGGTCTATCGCCAGGGCAATGTCTGCGTGAACCTCGCCGGCGCGCCCAACCCCGTCACCGGCACGCAAAGCTGCGCGTCGAACACCGCGCCCGATACCGTTCCGTACAGGTTCACCGTGCCGCCTTATGTGCTGCTGTCGGGCCGCCTCGATTATCGCTTGTCCGACCGTTGGTCGTTCGCGGTCAATTTCGACAACATCCTCGACAAGACCTGTTATCAGACCATCGGCTCGGCGACCGGCGGCAACTGGTACGGCGCGCCGCGCTCGGCGATGGTCAGCGTGCGCGGCAAATGGTGACGCACACCTGATCCGCCGCGGCGCGGAGGGGGGCGGTCGACGACGGCCGCCCCCGCCTTCGTTGCGATATCCGCGCCGCCCCCTCGTTTGTTCCTTCAGTAGGGTGAGCCGACCCGCAGGCCATCCGAAACCAGAAGAAGGACACCGCACCGATGAACATGCATGTTCTCGCGCCGATGGCGCGTGGCCAGGGGCTGCCGCCGGAACGGCTCACCCCGTCGCAGCGCCTCGCGTTCGACAGGGCGATGGAAGCGACCGCCGCCCACCCGATCGTGCTGGTCGAAAGCGAATCCGGCATGGGCAAGTCCACCATCCTGCGGGCGATGCATCGCGCGACCGGCGGCCGTTTCCTGAATGCCGAGGACATATTGCGCGCCCATGCCCGCGTCGACGCGACCGAATATGAACAGGTCGTCTACGACACGATCCGCGCGGCGATCGACGCGCATGACATCGTCTATTTCGACGACGTCGGCGAATATCAGCTTGCCGCCCACAGCTATATGTATCACCGGCCCAACGTGTTCGGCGCGGTGTTCAAGGCGCTGTACGATGCGGTCGATGTCGCCGGCAAGACGTTCGTCGTCAGCACGCTGCGCAGCCCGATGATCGCCCAGCCCTCGCAGATGGTACTGTACCGCCCCCTCACCGTCACGCTACCGTCGCTGCAGGCGGTCGACTACCGGCACATCGTCGCCGACCGGCTGGGCGAAACCGCCGTCGCCGCGATCGATTTCGAGCGGGTCCACGCCTTTTCGCGCACCCTGTCGGGACATTTCCTGACGATGATCGGCGACATGATCGACGCGCGCGGGATCCATGCCCCCACGACCGGCGACGTCACCGCCATCCTCGCCGGGCAGCTGCTGAAATCGAACGTCGACGCGCGCGAGGTAGAGGCCGTCGAACTGGGCGGCCTGGTCGGCGTGGAGGCGATCGTCGAGAAGCTGGAACGCACCATCCTGCTGCCGCTGAAGGAGCCGGATCTGGCACGGGAACTGGGCCTGGCGGCCAAGCACGGCGTGCTGCTGTACGGTCCGCCGGGCACCGGCAAGACGACGATCGGCCGCGCCCTCGCCCATATGATGAAGGGCAAGTTCTTCATGATCGACGGCGACTTCGACCACCAGAGCTGCTCCTTCTTCGACAAGGTGAGGCAGGTGTTCGAGGCAGCGCAGCGCAACGCGCCCTCGGTGATCTTCATCGACGATGCAGATGTGATCCTGACCGACCCGCGGCTGGCCTATTTCGGCCGCTATCTCCTGACGCAGCTCGACGGGCTGATGAACGAGGCATCGGGCCGCATCTGCGTGATGATGACCGCGATGGACCTGAAGGGGTTGCCGCTCGCGCTACTGCGGTCGGGCCGCATGGAAGTGTGGCTGGAGATGAAGCTGCCCGACGCGAAGGCGCGCAGCGGGATCATCGACCGCTATGTCGACCGCCTGCCGATCAGGCCGCCCGCGTTCGATTCGACCGCGCTGGGTGCGGCGACGGAAGGGTTCACCCCGGCCGACCTGCGCCGGCTGGTCGCCGATGCCACCGGACATCTGGCGCTCGACCGGCACCTGGGCGATCCCGAGCTGCCACTCGAAATCTATCTCGACGGTGCCGCCGCCGCGCTGCGCGACCAGAAGCAGCTCGCCGACCGGGCATTCCACAAGCGCGGCGGGCGACAGTTCCACTGATCCGTCCGTACCCCCTATCCCGATTTGCTGTCGCGGGCCCGCAGCCCAGCCGCCGCCCGCCGGAGATCTCCGATGCTCATGACTCTCGACCACACGCCCGCCACGGGCAGCAATTGCCTCTATCGCATGACCCCCAGCCAGCAACGCGCCCATGATCAGGCGCTGGCGACCATCCGCGCTGCCGCGGTCACCGTCATCAAGGGTGACGTCGGCATGGGCAAGTCGCTGGTCGTCGCCCATCTGCTCGCGAAACTGGGCGGCACCGTCCATTCGCTCGACCGGATCATGACCGACGTCGTCAGGCGCGGCTCGGGCAAGATCGAGGAGGCGCTGGTCGATTACATCGCCGGCGCGATCGCGGCGGGATCGCTGGTGTTCGTCGAGGACGTCACCATGCTCGACGGGCTGGGCAATATGGCTGCGGTCGACCGGCCGGGCTATCTCCACCATGTCATGGCGGCGCTCTATCAGCGGATCATGGCGGCCGGCGCCAGACTGGTCATCGCCTCCGCCGACAAGCCCAACGGCAACGTGAAGACCAAGGCCGCGATCGTCGAGATGGATAATCTGGCGGCGGAGGACTATCTCGTGATCATCCGCAACCGAGCCGCCGGTGTGCCCGCCGACTTCGACCGCGACAGGGTCGCCCGCACCTTCAAGCGTCTGACGGGGCATCAGATCGCCGCCGCGATGAACCTGCTCGCCGGGCGCGGCGACACGGCGCCGACCGCCGAGGCGTTCGTCGACGTGATGAGCGGCCTGCGTGGCCGATCGAACCTGGTCGTCGACGACGTCGAGGAGGTGACGCTCGACGGACTGGTCGGGATCGACGCGGTGGCGCGCGAACTGATGCGCACGATCGTCATCCCGATGACCCAGCCCGACCTCGCCCGCGAACTGGGGCTGAAACCCGCACGCGGCGTGTTGCTGCACGGCGAGCCGGGGACGGGCAAGACGACGATCGGGCGCGCCCTGGCGCGGCAGATGAAGGGCAAGTTCTTCATCATGGACGGATCGACCCGGCCCGAAGCCGCCGGCCCGCTGCTCGACGCGGCGGAAGCCTCCGCGCCGTCGGTGTTCTTCATCGACGATGCCGACGTCATCTTCAGGAACGGCGAGAATTCGGGCTTCGCGCGCAAGCTGTTGACCAAGCTCGACGGGCTGGAGAGTGAATCGATCGGCAACGTGTGCATCGTCATGACCGCGATGGACGTCGCCGACATGCCTCCGGCGATCGTGCGATCGGGCCGGGTCGAGGTGTGGCTGCACATGGAACTGCCCGATGCGAAGAAGCGCACCGACATCATCCGCCACTATGCGCACGGCCTTCCCGAGGAGATGCGCGGCTTCGACGAACAGACGCTGGTCGACGCCACGGCCGGCTTCGTGCCCGCCGACCTGCACGGGCTGGTCGGCGACGCGCGCGGCCACATCGCCTATGACCGCTACAAGGGCCGTGCGGTGAGATCGTTCGAAGACTATCTGCTGATCGCGGCACGGGACATCTGGGACCGCAAGTCGGTGCTGGCGACGCTGGGCGGCAAGTCACGACCCACGCCCGCCCTGCCCCGGCGGCTCGCGCCCCCGCCCTGCACCGAGGGCATCTGTAGCTGATCGGCCCGTCGGGATGGTGGATCCCGATGCCGATCGCATCGGGATCCACCGATGAAGGGACAGGCACATGACGGTCCCCCGGTTTCTCCTCCGGGCATGGTTCTCATACGCCCACCGGTCGAGTGCCTTCGAGATGAACTCGCTGCCGTAGCACATCGGGAAGCGCTGGAACGGGAGCCACTGTGGCCCTGATGAAGACAAGGCCGCGAAGCGGCTGCAGGCTTCATCAGGGCAAGCCATGGCCGGCCAGCAGGTATCTAAAGTGAAGTTATCGAGACAACACTTTGGAGGCCGACCGACCATGACCAAGCTCACCTCTACGCCTGCCGGCGCCGTGCTGGTAGCCATCG
>NZ_JBDZDK010000032.1:0-41735 GCF_040049155.1 Sphingomonas silueang | reverse complement strand
GGGCCGGGCGGCGGCCGCGGCTTCGGCGGCCCCGGCGGCGGCGGCGGACGCGGTTTCGGCGGCGGCGGCTTCGGCGGGGGCGGCGGCGGTGGCTGGCAGGCGAGCCTGTACCATACGGTCGTCTTCACCGACACGATCCTGATCCGCCCCGGCCTGCCCGAACTCGACCTGCTGGACGGCGCGGCGCTTGCCAACAACGGCGGTACGGCACGCAACCGGGTGCAGTTCAACGGCGGCTATACCCGCGACGGGATCGGCGCGCGGCTGGGCGTCGACTGGCGCGAGGGGACGCGGGTGGACGGCGGCGCGACCGGCGGCCAGTCGCTCGATTTCAGCGGGATCGCCCGGGTCAACGCCCGGCTGTTCGTCGATCTGGGGCAGCAGCCGTCGCTGGTGCGGAACAACCGCTGGCTGCGGGGAAGCCGGGTCAGCATCGCGGTCGACAATGTCTTCAACGCCCGCCAGCGCGTGACCGATGCCGACGGCGAGGTGCCGTTCCGCTTCCAGCCGGGGTTCATCGATCCGCTGGGCCGGGTGGTGCGCCTGACGTTCCGCAAGCTGTTCTTCTGAAGCATTCCACTTCGTCATTCCCGCGCAGGCGGGAATCCATTGCCGCTGCCGTCACGATCGGACTGGAACGATAGCGTTTATGGGTTCCCGCCTGCGCGGGAACGACGAACGCTGCCGCGCGGGGCTTACCCGCCGAACCCGCGCGTCGCCTGATACAGCAGCGTGATCGCTACCCGCCGGTTGCGCGGATCGTAGGGGTCCTTGGCGATCATCGGTTCGCGGTCGGCGACGCCCTCGATCCGCTCGAACCGCCGCTCGCCCACCCCGCCGAGCGCAAGGCGGCGGCGCGTGGCTTCCGCCCGGCCGGACGAGAGCATCCAGTTGTTCATATCCTGCGGCCGGCCATAGGCGACCGCATCGGTATGCCCGCGAATCATGATCGTGTTGGGCAGCTCGCGCACCGTATCGGCGATCAGCCCCATCAGCTGGCTCGCCTCCGGCGCCAGCGCGGTGGTGCCGAGCGCGAACATCGAATAATCGGCATTGTCGACCAGATCGATCCGCACCCCGTCGCGCGTCGGCACGATACGGACGTTCTTCGCCAGCCTGGCGAGGCGCGGGTCGGTCTGCATCCGGCGGCTGAGCGTGCGCCTGATCTTGTCGAACGCCTGCTTGTCCTCGGCGGCAAGTTGCTGGCGGTTCTTCATCGCACCCTTGTCGCCCGCGCCGGTCTGTACGCCGCCGGTCGCGTCGATCGGAATCGTCATCGACCGGGTGCCGGTCTGCGCCGCCTTGTGCGGGTAATTGTCCTTGTCGATGATCGATTCGCCGCCGAAGATGCCGTTCGACCCCGCGGAATTCTGCTTCAGCTCGACCAGCGTCGGCGCGAAGTAATCGGCCAGCGCCTTGCGCTGCTTCTCGTTGGTGGCACCCAGCAGCCACATCAGCAGGAAGAACGCCATCATCGCCGTCACGAAATCGGCATAGGCGACCTTCCACGCGCCGCCGTGATGGCCGCCGTGACCCGCCTCGATGATCTTCTTGACGATGATGATCTTGGGCGGCTGGTTGTTGCCGTGCGGTGCGCGGGCGGCCATCTATGCTGCTCCCTTCGGTCGCGCGGCACCGGCCCGCTCCCCCACCCGACCACCCACAAGAGTAGCCTGGCTGGGTGGTCGGGTGGGGGAGCGGGCCGGTGCCGCTCCGGCGCAGCCGGACGAAAGCCCCATCACCGTCCGCGCAGCCCGTCGAACACCTCGGCGAAGCCGGGCTGGTTGTGGTGGGCGATGCCCGATCGCGCCGCCTCGATCACCAGCGGCTGCGGATGGCCGTGGAGCGAGGCGATGATGATCTGCTTGACCACGTGATAGATGGCGGCATCGGCGTCGATCACCTGCTGCAACCGCGTGGCGAGCGGGCCGACGATGCCGTAGGCGAGCAGCACGCCGAGGAAGGTGCCGACCAGCGCCGATCCGATCATGCCGCCGAGGATCGAGGGCGGCTTGTCGATCGACCCCATCGTCTTGACCACGCCCAGCACCGCGGCGACGATGCCGAGCGCGGGCAGCGCGTCGGCGAGGCCCTGCAACGTGCCCTGCGGCCCCTGCACCTCGTGGTGGTGGGTCTTGATCGCATTGTCCATCACCTCCTCGACGGCATGCACGTCGAGCGTGCCCGAGGAGACGACGACGAGGCGCAGCGTGTCGGCGATCAGGTTGACCAGCGTGTGGTCCGCCATCAGCCGGGGATATTCGGAGAAGATCGCCGAGGACTTCGGGTCCTCGACATGCGGCTCCAGCGCGATCGGCCCCTCGGCACGCAGCATCTTCATCAGCTTGGAGACGAGGAAGATCGCGTCGAGATAATCCTGCTTCTTGTACTTCGGGCCCTTGATCACCTTCATGAAGCCGCCGCCCATCGCCTTCAGTTCCTTGCCGGAATTGCCGATGATGAGCGCGCCGACCGCCGCGCCGCCGATGATGAGCATCTCGTGCGGCAGCGCGTGCATGACGGGGCCGAGCGCACCGCCGGTGATCGCGAACCCGCCGAACACCATCGCGATCAGGACGACGAAACCGATGGCCGGAAACATGTGGCACTAGCCCCCTTGGAGTGGATCGCAGCCCGTGGCGATCATGCTTTCCCGGTTATTCACGACGAAGGTCGAGAAATGGTTACCGTAGCCCCGAGTCGGGGCACCTGCCCCTATTTCAGGTGATCGAACAGCGACATGCCCGCGAGCTTGGTCACGCTCGCCTGCGTCGCCTGGAGCACCAGCATGGTCTGTTGCAGTTCGACCATCGCGGTCGGCACGTCGGTCGCCTCGATCGCGACGCGCGCTTCCTCACGGTCGAGGGCGACCGTGTCGAGCCGGGCGGATTCGACCTCCAGCCGCGCGGCGCGGGCACCGGTCGAGGCGCGCGCGGTCGTGACCTGCGTCTCCACCTTGCCGAGGCCCTCCAGCGCGTCCGACACCGCCCGCGGCAGGTTCGCCTGCGGATCGCGCAGTGCCGTGGACAGCGCGGCGATCATCGCGAAGACGTCGGTGGTGCCGTCGGCGCCGCCGAACACCCGCGCGCCGTCCGCGCCGACCTGGACCGATGAATCGGTGCCGATCGGCACGCTCGCCACCTCGGCGGTGCCGGTATAGGCGATGCTGCCGTTCGCCGCCTTCGCATAGGCCGCCTCGCCGGTGCCGCCGAAGACCGGCTGCCCGCGCACGTCCCTGCTGTTGGCGAGCGAGAGAAGATCGTCGCGGATCGCCTCCAGCTCGGTCGCGATCGCCGCGCGCCCGTCGGTGCCCGGCGTGCCGCTGTTGGCGTTGATGGCCAGCTCGCGCACCCGCACCAGCCGGTCGGACACGCCCTCCAGCGCGGTGTCGGTCTGCGCCAGCAGCCCGCGCGCCAGCGTTACATTGGCCTTGTACGCCCCGTCCGCCGCCTCGTCGCGCGCGATGCCGCCGAGCCGGGTCCAGCCGGTCGCGTCGTCGGAGGCGACATTGACCTTCCTGGTCGAAATCTCGGTCATCAGCCGTTCGGTGGTGGCGTTCAGGTCGGCCATCCGCGTGGCGGCGCGACGATAGAAGCCTGCGGTCGAGATCTGCATGGGTGGGCCTATCGGATCTGGAGCAGCGTATCGAGCGTCTCGCGCGCGACCTGGATCACGCGGCTCGACGCCTGATAGGCCTGTTGGAAGCGCATCAGGTTGATCGCCTCGGCATCGAGGTTCACGCCCGATGCGGCGTCGCGCGCGGCGACCGCCGAGTCGTGGATCGATCCCTGCGCCTCCGCCACCGTCTTGCGCGCGGCGAGCGCCGAGCCGTTGGCGGCCTGAAGTGCTACGGTGCGCGCCTCGAACCGGCCCGAATTGCGCAAGGCGGACAGCCCGGCGAGATTGCCGTTGTCGCGCGCGCCCTTGCCCGCGGTGGCGGCGGCGATCCCCGCCGGGTCGGCGAGGGTCATCGTCACGGTGCCGCCGGTCTCCAGCGCGAACATCGCCGCGCCGCCCCTGCCGTTCAGGTCGCTGCCGCGTGCCTGATTCTCGTTCACGCCCTTGACGAACTCGCCCGCCAGCGTGACCGCCGCGCCGCGCGCCTCGGCAAGGCGTGCCGCGCCCTCGGCGATGCCCGCGATCGATCCGCCATTGGGGGTGAGTATCGCTTCCTTGCCCGCCAGCGACGTGACGAAGGTGGTAGCCCCGTCGGCGTTGCGGGCATAGCCGATCTTCGCGGAATCCGGTCCGTGCACCAGCACCGCGCCGCCCGCACCCCCGCCGCGCACCGAGGCGCGACCGGCGGGATCGAACTGCACGGCGATGTCGGTCAGGCCGCTCATCGTCTCGAGCAGCCGGTCGCGCTGGTCGAGCAGCTGCGCCTGCCCCGCGCTGCCGTCGCCGACCCGGCCGAGGCCATCGTTGACCTTGGCCAGCGCGCTGGCGGTTTCCTCCAGCTTCGTGGCGGCAGCGGCGGCGGCGGTGTCGAGATCGGCGATCGCATCGTCGATCCCGCGCACCGTGCCCGAGAACGCCTGCGCGACACCGCGCGCCGCCTCCAGCATCGCCGCGCGCGGGGCGGCGGCGGGGGGGTCGGCCGACAGCGCGGTCGCGGCGTTGAAGAAGTCGCCGAGCCGCGCGTCCAGCCCCTGTCCGCCGAGGCTGGTTTCGATCCGCTCCAGCCAGACCATGCCGGTTTCGGTGCGCGACAGGTCGCTGCCCGCCTGCCGCACCTGCGCGGTGCGGAACGCATCCGCCGCGCGCGCCATGCCGCCGACCGCCACACCCATGCCGCCGCCGAGCCGCACCGACGTGCCGCCGACCTGGGTCAGCGTCGCACTCCGGCGCACATAGCCCGGCGTCGCGGCATTGGCGATATTGTCGGACGTGATCGCCAGCGCCTGCTGATGCGCCTTTACGCCACTCGCCCCGATCGACAGCAGGTCGCTCATCCGTTGGTCCCTTCCTCAGGAGTAACGGCAGAATGTGGCGCGGCTTGCGTGCTCGTCGCAGCCGCTTTCCCGAGAAAATCGGTCATTGCCTTGCCGATGCCCAGCGGCGTGGACACCGCCATGCCCTCGGCGACCTTCTGGTCCCACATGTCGCGGAACTGGTCGGCGGCCTTGCTCTCGAACAGCGTCTCGGCCAGCTTGGTCTTGCGCATCGACTTCAGCATCATGCCGGTGAAGACCGCCTCGAACCGCTCGCCCGCCGCCTTGAGGTTCTTGTCCGAACCCAGGCGGCTGGTATCGGCACCGATGCCGGTGGTGGCGCCGATGATGCTCACAGCACCACCAGCTCGGCCTTGAGCGCGCCCGCTTCCTTCAGCGCCTCGAGGATCGCGACCAGATCGGCGGGCGATGCCCCGATCGCGTTGATCGCCTTCACCACATCGGCGAGCTTCGGCCCCGGCGAGAGGACGAACATCGGCTTGATCTCCTGTTCGATGGTGACGCCGCTCTTCTGTTCGACGGCGGTCCGGCCCTGGCTGAAGGGCTCGGGCTGGCTGATGCGCTGGTCCTCGTCGATGCGGACGCTCAGCTTGCCGTGGGTGACGGCGGCGGGCGACACGCGCACCGCCGAGTTGATGACGACGGTGCCGGTGCGCGCGTTGACGATGACCCGCGCTGCCGTCTCCGCCGCCTCGACCGAGAGATTCTCGACCTCGCTCATCAGCATCGCGCGCGTGGTCGCCCCCGGCGCGGCGCGCATGGCGACCGACACCGCGTCGATCGCGGTCGCGGTGCCCAGCCCGAAGCGGCGGTTGATCGCATTGGCGACGTTCTGCGCGGTCGTGAAATCGGCCTGCGCAAGGTTGAAGGTCAGCGTCGGCGCGGTGGCGAAACCGGTGTCGACCACCCGCTCGACCGTCGCCCCGTCGGGGATGCGCCCGGCGGAGGGGATGTTGACGACGATCCTGGAGCCGTCCGCCCCTTCCGCGCCCAGCCCGCCGACCGCGAGATTGCCCTGCGCCATCGCATAGATCTGTCCGTCCGCGCCCAGCAGCGGGGTGAGCACCAGCGCGCCGCCGCGCAGCGACTTGGCCTTGCCCATCGAGGCGACGGTCACGTCGATCCGCTGCCCCGGCTTGGCGAAGGCGGGCAGTTCGGCGGTAATCATCACCACCGCCGCGTTCTTGAGCCCCGGATTCGCCCCGGGCGGCAGTTGCAGCCCCATGCGCGAGGTGATCGCCTTCACCGACTGCACGGTATATTCGAGATTGTCGTCGCCCGTCCCCGGCAGGCCGACGACGATGCCGTAGCCGGTCAGCTGGTTCGAGCGGATGCCCTGGAACCGGCCGAGGTCCTTGACCCGTTCGGCATGGGCCGATCCGGCGAGCGCGAGGAACGCGAAAAGGGCGAGGAGGAAGCGCATGGGTGCGGGTTCCTAGAAGGGGCTGACGACCTGGAAGAAGCGGCTGAGCCACCCCTGGCGGCTGGCGCGGGCGACGTCGCCCTTGCCGGTATAGGCGATGCGGGCGTCCGCCACGCGGGTGGAGGGCACGCGGTTGTTCGCGTCCACGTCCGCCATCCGCACGACGCCCTTGATCGCGACGATCTCGTCGCCGCGGTTCAGCGTCACCCGCTTCTGCCCCTGCACCAGCATCGTGCCGTTGGGATAGACTTCGGCGACCGTCACCGACACCTCGCCCGACAGCGCGTTCGCCTGATCCGCCGATCCGCCGCCGTTGAAGTTGCGGGTGCCCGACGCACGGGCGACATTCGGATCGAAGGTCAGCGGCCCGGCGGCGGGCGGGGTGATCGAGAAGCCGCCGCCGCTGTCGAGCTTCGATGCCGCCGATTTGGACGCGGTCGTCCGCTCGACCAGCACGATCGTCAGCGGATCGCCGACTTTCCGCGCGCGCCAGCCCTCGTAGAGCGCGGCATAGCCGTCGTCGGCCTGGAAGATCGCGCCGGTCGCGACGCGCACCGGGGGCGCGACCTCGGGCCGGGTCGCGCTGTAATCCTCGGGCGGCAATTTCCTGCCGAACAGCGGACGCGCGGTTGCCGGGCCTGCCGCCAGCAGCGCGACCGCGACCAGTGCCCGCAGCCCGTTCGTGCCGAGCGCAGTCGAGGCACGGGTCGTGAGCGCCGCGGCTGCGGCACGTCCCTCGACTGCGCTCGGGACGAACGGGCGGGAGGCCCGATCAGATGTTCTGGTTGACATATTTCAGCATCTCGTCGGTGGCCGAGATCATCTTGGAATTGACCTCGTACGCGCGCTGCGTCTCGATCATGTCGACGAGTTCCTCGACGACGTTGACGTTCGATCCCTCGAGCATCCCCTGCCGGATCTGGCCGCGACCGTCCTGTCCGGCGATGCCCATCGCGACCGCGCCCGATGCCGCCGTCTCGATCAGGTAGTTGTCGCCGGTCGCCTGCAACCCCGCCGGATTGGCGAAATTCGCGATCTGGAGCTGGCCGAGCTGCTGCGCCTCGGTCTGGTTCGCGACCTTGGCGCTGACCGTGCCGTCGCTGCCGACCGTCACCGCGGTCGTGCCCTCGGGGATGGTGATGCCGGGCATCACCTGATAGCCCTCGCTCGTCACCAGCAGCCCTTCGGCGCTGCGCGAGAAATTGCCCGCGCGGGTGTAGCCCAGCTGCCCGCCCGGCAGCTGGATCTGGAAGAAGCCGTCGCCGTCCATCGCCATGTCGAGGCTGTTGCCGGTGGTCTGGAGCGACCCTTGCGTATCGATGCGCGCGGTGCCCTGCACCCGCACGCCGGTGCCGAGGTTGAGGCCGGTCGCATAGCGCGATTCCTGCGTCGACTGCGATCCCGCCGCGGTCACGACCTGATAGGAGAGCGTCTCGAACGCCGCGCGGTCGCGCTTGAAGCCGGTGGTGTTGACGTTGGCGAGGTTGTTCGAGATCACGCGCATCCGCATGTCCTGGGCATCCAGCCCGGTGCGCGCGATGTGCATTGCCGCATTTGCCATGGTGACTCCTCTTTATGCTTGGATGCGCATGAGGTTGGCGGCGCTCTCGTCCATCGATTTCGCCTCCTTCAGCAGGTTCGCCTGCACCTCGTAGCTGCGCTGGTTCTCGATCATGTCGACCAGCGCCTGCGTCAGATTGACGTTCGACTGTTCCAGCGCGCCCGACCGCACCTTGGCCGTCATGTCGGCGGGCAGCGCGCCGCCGCCTTCGACATGCAGCAGGTTGTCGAGGCCCTTGGCGGTCTTGCTGCCGGTGGCGCTGGCGAGCTTGATCTGGCCGATCTCCTGCGGCGGGGTGCCGCGCTCGGCGCCCTGCGGCAGGATCAGCACGCGCCCGTCCTCGGCGATCTCGATCGACTGGTAGGGCGGCACGGTGATCGGGCCGCCCACCCCGATGACCGGGAAATGATCGCCCGTCTCCAGCGTGCCCGCCAGCGTGACCTGCAGGTCGCCGCGCCTCGTATAGGCTTCCGAGCCGTCGGCGGCCTGCACCGCGATCCATGAGTCCGACTGCACCGCCACGTCGAGGTCGCGGCCCGTCGACATGATCGCGCCTGCGCGCCGGTCCATGTCGACCACTTCCTCGGCGGCGGGGGCGCGCGAATCGAGTTCGCGGTTAGCCCCCTTCAGCACCAGCCGCTCGAAATTCACCCGGTCGGCGCGGTAGCCGATCGTCGAGGCGTTCGCGATGTTGTTCGCGATCGCCGCCTGCGACGCGAGGTGGCTCTTGAGGCCGGACAGGGCGGTATAGACCAGACGGTCCATCGACTTGCTCCTACGAATGACCCCTGCTTCGCAGCAAGGGTCATGCCAGTTTCATCACGAACGGATGTTGATGATCGATTCGGTGATCTGCCCGGCGGTATCGAGCGCCTTGGCATTCGCCTGGAAATTGCGCTGCGCGGCGATCAGCCCGACCAGTTCCTCGGTGATGTCGACGTTCGATCCCTCGATCATGCCCGAATGCAGGTCGCCCGCGCCGTTCGCGCCCGACGCGGTGGCGACCGGCGCGCCCGACGTGCCGGTCGCGGTCCAGGTGGCGTCGCCCATCTGGCGCAGCGCGGCGGGGTTGACGAAGTTGACGATCGCCACCTGCCCCAGCGTCCTGGCATCGCCGTTCGAGTAGCTGGCCTTGACCAGCCCCTGCTCGTCCACCGCCACGCCCTGCAACTCGCCGACCGCGACGCCGTCCTGCGTCTGGCCGGCCAGCTTGAACGGGGTCGCCTGACCGGTCGAACCGGCGAAGTCGAGCGAGAGCTGCTGCTGCGCCACGCCGCTGGCGGGCATGAAGGCGTCGAAGGTCGTCGGCGTGGTCGGCGCGGTCAGCTTGCCGGTCGCGTCGAAGTTCATCGGGACGGTGGTGGCGGTGCCCGCCTTCAGCGGCTGGTCGCCGATGAAGCTGTGGACTTCCCAACTGCTCGACAGGTCCGGCGTCGCCCCCGCCGCCGTCTCCACCGGCTTGGTGGTGCGGACATAATAGCTGGTCAGCGTCATCGGCGTGCCGCCTGCGTCATACACGGTGGTGGTCGTCGCCTGATTGTAGCTCGCCGCATCGAAGCGATCGAACGGCGTCTTGGCGGGCAGCGCGCTCTTGGCGCCGAGGTTGACGTTCAGCGCCACCGCGCCGGTGGCCTTGGGCGTGCCCGAGGTGGCGGCGAGCTTCAGGTCGGTCAGCGCGCCGATGCTCTGGCCGACGACGTTGCCCGATCCGTCGACCGGATAGACCTGCAACCGCTTGCCCTGCGCATCGGTGACATACTGGTTCCCATCGACCCGGAACGATCCGTTGCGGGTATAGGCGAGGCCCGCCCCCGCCGCCCCGTCCTTCACCGCGAAGAAGCCGTCGCCCGAGATGGCGAGGTCGAGCGCGCCCGACGACTGGCTGAGATTGCCCTCGCCGAACTGCTGGCGGTTGCCGCGCATCACGCTGCCCTGCCCGATCATCTGCGTGGGCGAACGGGTGAAGTTGCTGGCCATCACATCGGCGAATTCGGCGCGGCTCTTCTTGAAGCCGGTGGTCGAGACGTTGGCGAGGTTGTGGCTGATCGACGACATGTCGTTCTGCGCGGACTTCAGGCCCGACAGCGAGGTGTAGAAGGACATTGCGGATGCTCCTTGGAAATGGGGTCAGGCGGCCTGACGGATGGCGGAAGGGGCGACCTGGCCGACGCCGGTGACGCTCAGCACCGGCTGGCCGCCGGTCAGGCCGACCGAGGTGACGGGCGCCCAGACGAGGTTGCGCGCGGCCACGGCCTTGCCGTCGCTGCCGGTCGCCTTTGCCGTGATGGTATAGGGTCCGGTCCCCGCGGGTTCGCCCGCATCGGTGGTGCCGTCCCAGTCGTAGGCGATGCTGCCCTTGGCCTGCGCGCCCATCGCGACCTCGCGGACGACATTGCCCTTCGCGTCCTTGATCGTCAGGTCGAGCGCGGCGGCATCGCCGTCCAGCTCGACCGCGCCCGACAGGCTGCCGTCGCTGCGGGGGTATGCGGTCGCGCCTTCGGTCAGGACGTGCTTGCCGACCCACGACAGCGCATCGGCGGGGGTGGTCGCGCCCAGCTTGTCGGCGATCGCCTTCATCGTGCTCGACATCTCGGTGATGCCCGCCAGCGACGAGAATTGCGCCATCTGCGCGACCATCTGGGTATTGTCGACCGGCTTGAACGGGTCCTGGTTCTTCATCTGCGCGGTCATCAGCGCGAGGAAGTCCTCCTGCCCGAGCGAGCGCTGGCCGAGCCTGGCGGTGCTCGTGGCATCGGTGCCGGTACGCTTGACGCCCATGGCGGCGACGGTGGTGTCGTAGCTCATCGCCTAGCGTCCCAGCCGGAGGGTTTCGGTAATCATCGTCTTGGCGGTCGACATCACCTCGACATTGTTCTGATAGGTGCGCGCGGCCTCCATCATGTCGACCAGCTCGCGCGATTCGTCGACCGCGCTTTCCCAGATATTGCCCTGCGCATCGGCCATCGGGTTGCCGGGGTCGTAGCGCCGCGTCGGATTCTCGCCCGCGGTCACGACCTTCTCGACATCGACGGTGGCGAGGCCGGTGGCATTGTCGAAGCTGGTGCGGAACACCGGCTTCATCGTGCGGAACGCGCCCCCCTCGCTCGACGACACCGCGCCCGCATTGGCGAGGTTGGAGGCGGTGGTGTTCATGCGGACGAGCTGCGCCGACATGGCGCGGCCCGCGACCTGGAACAGGTTCATCGGTCCGGGCATGCGCTATTCTCCCTTCAGCGCGCGGGTGACGGTGGAGATGCGCCCGTTGAGGAAGGCGAGCGTCGTCTGATACGCGACCGCATTCTCGGCAAAGGCGGTCTGCTCGGTAGTCAGTTCGACGGTGTTGCCGTCGAGCGAGGCCTGGAGCGGGATGCGGTAGAGCGTGCTGCGCTCGATCGCCGCATCGGCATCGCCGCCGCGCGCCACGCCCGACAGCGCCGAGCGGAAGTCGATGTCCTTCGCCTTGAACCCCGGCGTCGATGCGTTGGCGATGTTGGAGGCGAGCACCCCCATGCGCTGCGCCCGCACTTCCAGCGCGGCGCCGTGTATTCCGAAGAGACTGTTTTCAGCCATCGACCTGTGATCCTCTCTGGCGCACGCAGCGCGTCGGGCAGGAGATCAGCAAGGGGCGTGCCAGTTTCATCGGTCATCCCGGCGCAGGCCGGGATTCATGGACCCGGGCCGTATCGATGGAGCCGAACCGTGTCGTATCCATGGATTCCGGCCTTCGCCGGAATGACGGGCAAGGCAACACCGGCAGGCCCGGCAACCCGCCCGGCAAGCGCTTGCCGCACGCAAACTGGCACCATCCTTGCTGGTCGAGCGCCGATGCTCGCCACGCTCGCCCCCTTCGCCGATCCCGCCGCCGCCGCATTCGTGGTGGGCGGCACGTCGCTCGCGATCCTGATCCGCACCCCGCTCGCCGTGATCGGCCGGGCGCTGCGCGCCGTCGCCACCGTCGGCCGCGCGCCGTTCGTCGCCGACCCGCATCTCGAACAGATCGCGGCGCTGGCACGGATCGCGCGGCGGCACGGGGTCATGGCGCTCGACAAGTCCCGCATCGCCGACCCCGACATCGCCGCCGCGATCGCCGCCGTCGTGGACGGCGCAGGCCCGGCGCAGGTCGAGACGCTGGTGCGCCACCGCAACGCGGCGCGCGCCGAACGCCACCTCGCCGCCGCCGACACCTGGGCGGCGGTCGCCGAACTCGCGCCCGCGCTCGGCATGGTCGCGACGCTGATCGGCCTCGTGCGCATGTTCATGGCGATGACCGATCCGGCGGCGATCGGGCAGGCGATGGCGATGGCGCTGCTCGCCACCCTCTATGGCGCGATCCTGGCGGCGCTGGTCGGCATGCCGCTGGCCGGGCGGCTGCGCGCCCGCGCGCGTGCCGAGGCGTTCGAGCGCGCCCGGCTGGAAGGCCCGCTGGTGGCGCTGGCCCGCCGCGAACGCCCGCAGTTCCGCGAGGCGGCGGAATGAACCTGTCGCGCTTCGAGCATGCCGCCGGGCGGCCCTTGTGGCTGACGACGCTGGCCGATCTGTCGCTGCTGCTGGTCGGCTTCTTCGTGTTCGTCCATGCGACGCAAGGGAGCGATCGCACCGCGCAGGCGGCGGGCATCCGCGCCGCGTTCGACGCGCCCCCCCCGCCGATGGCCGTCGCCGCGCTGGCGCTGGACGGGTTCGCGCCCGGATCGGCGATCCTGCCCGCATCCTATGGCGCGCTGGTCGCCGAGGTGCGCGAGGCGGCACGCGATCCGCGCATCGCCGTCACGCTGACCGGCGCGAGCGACGGCGACGCCGATCCCGCGACCGGCAGCGGCGCGATCCTCGCTGCCGATCGCGCCCGCGCGGTCGCCGCCGTGCTGGTGGCGCAAGGGGCGGTGCGCCCCGGCCAGATCAGCTTTGCCGCCCCCGCCACCGGCGGGCGGCACGTCCGTATCGACCTTGGCTTTGCGGGCGAGCGGCAAGGCGTTGCCGACCGGCAACCGCCGCCTGCCGCCCCGACAGATGGAGTGACCCGATGATCCGCCCGTTCCTTGCCCTGCCGCTGCTCGCCATGGCGCTGCCCGTCGCCGCGCAGCAGTTCCAGTCGACCGCGCAGCTCGACACCGCCGTCGCCCAATTCACCGGGGTCGCGATCGGCATGGAGGGCGGCGCGGCGATGCCGGTCGATCCGCGCCTCCGGCTCGCGCGATGCGCGATGCCGCAGTTCGGCTGGCTCTCGGCACGGCAGGACGCGGTGGTGGTCAGCTGCATGGCCCCGGCGTGGAAGATCTACGTCCCCGTCCGCCGCGCGACGCCGATCGCCGCGCCCGCCCCGACGCCGGTCGCCGCCGCCGTACCGGCGAAGGCCGAACCGGTGATCCGCCGCGGCGATCCGATCATGGTCGAGGCGGGGGCGCCCGGCTTCTCGATCACCCGCGACGGCGTGGCGCTGGGCGATGCGCCTGCGGGCGGGCGGCTGATGGTGAAGGTCGATCCCGCCAAGCCGCCGATCCAGGCGGTGGCGATCGAGGCAGGGCGGGCCGCGCTGCCCGGATTCACCGGCTGAGCGCTTTCGGGGCGGTACCGGCCTGCCGCTCCCGCGCGCTTTCAGACCGGCGCGGAAAAAATCGGTAATTTTTCCTAAAGGACTCGGCGTCCTTGCCGTTACTCCCCATGTCAGCAGTTCGTTTCGAGGACGAAGGACATGGTGGAACCCATCGGCAATCGCCCGATATCGTCGACAGGCCCGCGTGCCGTAGCGCGGGCGCAGGCCCCGTCGCCGGTCGCAGCCGCGACGAGCGGCGACGCGCCGCCCGTCCGGACCGACAAGGTCGAGGCGGCACGGACCGCCGCGGCGCTGTCCGAATCGCCGCCGGTCAATCTCGACCGGGTGGCGCAGGTACGCCGCGCGATCGAGGAAGGCCGCTTCCCCATCTCTCCCGCGACGATCGCCGACAGCCTCATCGCCCTCAAGCTCGATTGGATCGACCGTGAACCGTCGTGAAGCCCTGATCCGCGTCATCGACAGCCTGCATGCCGAGATCGCCGCGTTGCAGGCGAACGACATGGCCGCGCTGCGCGAGGCGACCGACGCGAAGCTCGCGACCGTCGAGGCGATCGCCGCCGACGGCGACATGCCGATGGACGACGAGCTGCGGATGCTGACGGGCGAGGCGCGGCGGCTGAACGAGACCGCGCGCATCTACGTCAACCTGATGGCGGCGAACGTACGGCGGCGGATCGACCAGCTGGGCGGCGGCGGCTTGCCGTCCTACCGGCCGCAATTTGCCGGTCGCCGCGGTACCCCGCGCATGGCGCTGGTGGGATAGGGTTCCACCGCTCGTCATTCCCGCGCAGGCGGGAATCCATTGCCGCCGACGCTTCGGCACCTTCGCCAGCCTGAGCGTGTAGGGGTCCCCGCCTTCGCGGGGATGACGAACAGGCAACTGGCACGCGCCTTGCTGATGTGACCCCGAACAGGGGAAGCACAAGCAAGGCCGATGAGCGTCGTTCCGCTACACAACCGAACCGCCGTCCATAGCGCCATCGCGACCGCGAGCGCGCGCACCGGCATCGACTTCGACTATCTGCTGGGGCAGGCGCAGGTCGAAAGCGGCATGCGCGCCAACGCGCGCGCCGCGACCTCGTCGGCGACCGGGCTCTACCAGTTCGTCGAGCAGAGCTGGCTGGGCGTGGTGAAGGCGCATGGCGCCGACCACGGCCTCGGCTGGGCGGCGGACAGCATCCGGCGCACGGCGTCGGGCCGCTATTACGTCGCCGACCCCGCGACGCGTCAGGCGATCCTCGGCCTGCGCAACGATCCGCAGGCGGCGTCGCTGATGGCCGCCGAACATGCCGCCGACAACAAGGCCGCGCTGGAGGGTAGCTTCGGGCGCGAGGCGACCGGCACCGACCTCTATATGGCCCATTTCCTCGGGCTGGGCGGCGCGCGGCAGTTCCTTGCCGCCATGGCGGACAATCCGGGGCGGAGCGGCGCGGCGATGTTTCCCGCCGCCGCCCGCGCCAACCGTTCGATCTTCTTCGGCGAGGGCGGGCAGCCGCGCTCGCTGTCCGACATCTACCAGCGCTTCGCCGCCCGGCTCGATCGCGGCGCGCAGGCGGTGGGCGGCGGCGGCGATGCGTCGGGGATGATGCAGCGCGCGGTGCAGCTGAACGGCTTCGACGGCGAGGTGGTGCTCGGCAACGAGGCACAGGGCGGCGACGAAGCATGGCTGGCGACCACCATCGCCAACCTCAACGTCGTGCGCGGCGGCGCGCGCCCGCGGGTCGATGTCGCCTCGCTCTATCGCCCGACGCCCGATTCGGCGCGTCTCGCCTATTCGATCCTCGCCAATCTCGGAGCCGCATGATGCAGGCGATGCTGAGCAACCCCCGGCTGATGCTGCCCGCGATGCGCGGATCGGCGCTGCCGGGCGCCATCCTGCTGCTCGTGCTGCTGATGGTCGTGCCGATCCCGGCGTTCATGCTCGACATCTTCTTCGTCATGAACATCATGATCTCGATCGCGGTGCTGATGGTGGCGCTGAACGCGCAGAAGCCGCTCGACTTCTCCGCCTTCCCCACGGTGCTGCTGTTCGCGACGCTGTTCCGCCTCGGCCTCAACGTCGCCTCGACCCGCGTCGTGCTGGTCCACGGCCATGAGGGCGAGGCGGCGGCGGGCCATGTGATCGAGGCGTTCGGCACGTTCCTGATCGGCGGCGACTATGTCGTCGGGCTGTTCGTGTTCGCGATCCTCATCATCATCAACATGATCGTCGTGACCAAGGGCGCGGGGCGCGTGTCCGAAGTGTCGGCGCGCTTCACGCTCGACGCGCTGCCGGGCAAGCAGATGGCGATCGATGCCGATCTGAACGCCGGGCTCATCACCCCCGACGAAGCCCGCGCCAAGCGGATCGAGACCGGCGCGGAAGCCGACTTCTACGGCGCGATGGACGGTTCGTCGAAGTTCGTGAAGGGCGATGCGGTCGCGGGGCTGCTGATCCTCGCGATCAACATCGTCGGCGGGCTGATCCTCGGCGTCGTCAGCCATGCGATGGCGGTGGGCCAGGCGGCGCAGACCTATGTGCTGCTCGCGATCGGCGACGCGCTGGTGGCACAGGTACCCTCGCTGCTGCTGTCGATCGCCGCCGCCGCGATCGTCACCCGCGTCGCCTCCACCTCGCAGCAGGATCTGGCCGGGCAGATCGGGTCGCAGTTCGCGTCGCACCGCACTTGGGCGCCGGTCGCGGGGATCCTCGGCCTCTTGGCGATGCTGCCGGGGATGCCGTTCCTCGTGCTCGCCCCCGCCGCCGGTGCCGCGGGCTTCGCCGCGTGGAAGCTCGGCAAGGCGAAGGCGGCGCCGCCGCCGCCCCCGCCGCTGCCCGAGCCGACCGACCTGTCGAAGATCGGCTGGGACGAAGTCGCCGACAGCTGCAACATCATGCTCGACGTGGGCTACGGCCTCGTGCCGCTGGTCGACGAGCGCAAGGGCGCACCGCTGATGGGCCGCATCACCGGGGTCCGCCGCCAGTTGTCGAAGGACCTGGGCTTCGTCGTGCCGCAGGTGCGGGTGCGCGACGACATCAACCTCGCCCCCTATACCTATCGCATCATCATCGGCGGCGTCGTCGTCGGCGAGGATGTGGCGTCGGCCACCGAGATGCTGGCGCTCGACACCGGACAGGCGGTCGGCTTCCTCGACGGCAAGCCCGCCAAGGACCCGACCTTCGGGCTGGACGCGGTGTGGATCCAGCCGGGCGATGCCGATGCCGCGACGGGTGCGGGCTATCTGGTCGTCGATCCGGGCACCGTCATCGCGACGCACCTGAACCATATCCTGACGACCCATGCCGCCGACCTGCTGGGTCCGGACGAGACGCAGGCGCTGCTCGACGGGCTGAAGGAACGCGCCGCCAGCCTCGTCGCCTCGCTCAGCCCGCAGCCGCTGACGCTGACCACGCTGACGCAGGTGCTGCGTGCGCTGCTGGCGGAGAATATCCCGCTCAAGGAGTTCCGCCGCATCGCCTCGGCCATCGCCGTCGTCGCGCAGCGGACGCAGGACGCCGAGGAGATCGTCGAGCTGGTCCGGCCGCAGCTGGGCGCGCTCATCATCCAGAAGCTGTGCGGCGTGCGCGAGCCGCTGCGCGTCATGACGCTCGACGGGCATCTGGAGGCGCTGCTGGGCCAGGCGATGCGCGCCGATCCCAGCCGCCGCCACACGATCGAACCCGATCTGGGCCGCCGTATCGTCGAGGCGCTGACCGAGGCCGCGCAGCCGCTGATGGCGGAGGCCAAGCCCTTCGCGCTGGTGGTGCAGCCCGCGATCCGGCTCGCCATCCGCAAGCTCGTCAAATCCTGCCTGCCCGACACCCCGGTCATGAGCTTCTACGAGGTGCCCGAGGACAAGGCGGTCGAAGTCGTCGCCGTGATCGGCGCACCGGAGGCCATCGCCGCATGACGCAGCCCGCCGCCCAGCTCTATACCCGCACCGCCCGCGCGAGCGGCGATACCGACGCGGTCGTCCGCCGCCACCTCCCGCTCGTCCGGCGCATCGCGTGGCACGTCCATGGCCATATGAGCAGCATGGTCGATGTCGAGGATCTCGTGCAGGTCGGCCTCGTCGCGCTGGTCGAGGCGGTGGCGATGTTCGAGGACCGGGGCCAGGTGACGTTCGAGCAGTATCTCGCCACCCGGCTGCGCGGGGCGATGATCGACGAACTGCGGCGACAGGCGACGATCAGCCGCGGCGCGATGCAGCGCCGCCGCCAGTATCAGCAGGCGGTGCACGCGCTGACCACCGAACTGGGCCGCGCGCCCGAACCCGCCGAGGTCGCCCGGCGGCTGGGCGTGACGGTGGCGCGGCTGCGGCAGGACTATGCCGACATCCAGTCGCTGCACTTCGATTCGATCGAGGACGTCTATACCGACCAGGGCCCGTGGTTCATGGACGACGGCCCCGATGCGTTCGAGGCACTGGCCGAGGGCGAGTTGCGCACCCGGCTGATCGCCGCGATCGCCGCGCTGCCCGAGCGCGAGGCGCAGGTGATCCAGCTCTATTACGTCGAGGAGATGAACCTCGAGGAGATCGGGCTGGTGCTGGGCGTCGGCGCGGCGCGGGTGTGCCAGATCAAGAAGAGCGCGCACGACCGGCTGAAGAAGGCGATGGCGGGCATGTGACCGCGCGCGCGGGTCTGTAGGGTCACGGGGGTCCGGGCGCGGGAGCGTTCCGGGCCCCTTTTCACGCCCGAACTTTACAAACTTTACACTCGTGGCGGCGGTTTGCCGGGGTGATGGGAAAGGGTGCTTGTCATCCTCCCCGGCACGGGGAGGGGGACCGGCTGCAGGCTGGTGGAGGGGGGCTTCGGCACACGCAACCCTTCCGTATGCGGATACCCCCCTCCACCACCGCCTGTCGGCGGCGGTCCCCCTCCCCGTGCCGGGGAGGATCCTGTGCCGACGCGCGAAACCCCCGGGGGCGGCAGGCCACCGGGGGTTCGTCGTTCCGCATCGCGGTCGGTCCGGTCCCGCCGCCTTTTCAGGGGGGGGACGGCGGAACCGGCAGGCCGCCTTAGCCGAGGAGCTTCAGCACGCCCTGCTGCGACTGGTTCGCCTGGCTGAGCATCGCGGTCGAGGCCTGCGCCAGGATCTGCGACTTGGCGAGCTGCGTCGTTTCGGTCGAGAAGTCGGCGTCCTCGATGCGGCTGCGCGCGTCGGTCAGGTTGGTCATGTTCTGGGTCAGGTTGTTGACCGCCGAGCTGAGGCGGTTCTGCGTGGCACCCAGCGACGCGCGCAGGCCGTTCACGTCCTTCAGCGCATTGTCGACGTTGGTCAGCGTGGTGGTCGCCGCGGTCGCCGCCGAGGCGTCGACCGAGGTCTGCGCGGCGCTGACGACGAGGTTGGCCGAGGCCAGCAGCGCCTTGGTACCGGCCTTCAGCGAGGCGTCGGTCGCCGAGGGATCGCCGTCCACGACCTTCTGCGCATCGTCCACCGCGGTCTGCTGCGCCGTGGTGTTCGTGCCCTTGGCGGTCGAGATCGCCAGTTCGGCCTTCTTCTGGTTCAGCGTCTGGATGCTGTTGTCGTAGTTGGTCTGCGCCGTCTTCTGCTCGGTGCGCGCGGTGTTCAGCGCGGTGTTGAGTTCGAGCGAGCCGGACACGGTCAGGCCGCCGTTCTCGTTCTTCAGCTTGGTGGCGTCGAGCGACTTGATCTTGATGTCGACGGTGTTGTCGGCGGTCGCGCCGACCTGGATCTTCAGCGACTTGCTGTTGGCGTCGTTGCCGGTCTTGTCGAACAGCTTCACGCCGTTGAATTCGGTGCGGTCGAGCACGTCGTTGATCTGCGCGGTCAGCGCCGAGACTTCGGTCTGGATGGTGGCGCGGTCGTCGCTGCTGTAGGTGCCCGACTTCGCCTGCACCGCCAGTTCGCGGACGCGCTGGAGCATGTTCGACACTTCGTTCAGCGCGCCGTCGGCGGTCTGCGCGAGCGAGATGCCGTCGTTCGCGTTGCGGACGGCCTGGCTCATGCCCTTGATCTGCGAGGTCATCGACGACGAGATCGCCATGCCGGCGGCGTCGTCCTTCGCCGAGTTGATGCGCTTGCCGGTCGACAGGCGCTCCATCGAGGATTTCAGCGCTTCGTTCGCCATCGTGTTGGCGTTTGCGGCGCGCAGCGAGCCGATGTTGGTACCGATAACGGCCATGGTAATGTTCTCCAGTCTGTTTTCGGCGACCCCGCATCCCCCCCATGAAGCGTTCGGGAACGAAGCTGCCACAGGGAGTAACGGCGGCCCGGCCACACGATTTAGGAGAAAAATCGCGAGCGGTCCGGCACCTCGCGCGCGCGCGAGTGCGTACGCGGCGTACAGAGCCGAATCGTATCCGATGCCGGACATATTTTACTGCGCATTAACCAGACTGGCCGCAAGGATTTGCCGTCCAGGGGGAATCATTCACCGATGCGTTCGATCTATCCGTCCGCCGCCGTACTCGCGTCCAAGTTCACATTGGTCTCGTCGCTGCGCGCACAGGGGTTCGCCCTTGCCACGGCGGGGCAGAAGCCGGGGCCGCGCGACATGTTCCTGGTGATGGAGGGCGAGGTGCCGCCGATCGCTGCGCGCACGCTGATCCTCGGCAACGGCCCGGTGCAGGCGGTGCCCTTCGCCGACGGTCGCCCGGCGCGCCTGACCTATACCAACGCCGATGCCGAACTGGCGCACGGCTATGCCGCAGCGATGCTGCGCGACCGCCACGAGGCGGTGGCGGCGGACCCGGAAAGCCTTGCGCTCTACGCGCTTGCCCGCCGGGTGGCGGGCGCGGACATCACCGTGCTGGTGGGCGGCCCCACCGGCACCGGCAAGGAAGTGCTGGCCCGCACCATCCATGCCGAGAGCGGCCGCGCCGACAAGCCGTTCGTCGCGATCAACTGCGCCGCGCTGCCCGAATCGATGCTGGAGGCGATGCTGTTCGGCCATGTGAAGGGTGCCTTCACCGGCGCGGCGGCGGCGGGCGAGGGTTTCTTCCGCGCGGCGAACGGCGGCACGCTGCTGCTCGACGAGATCGCCGAGATGCCGCTGCCGCTCCAGGCCAAGCTGCTGCGCGTGTTGCAGGAGCGCGAGGTCGTGCCGATCGGCGCGACCCAGGCTGAAAGCGTCGACGTGCGCATCGTCGCCTGCGCCAACCGCGACCTGCAGGGCGAGGTAGCGGCGGGGCGGTTCCGCGCCGATCTCTATTACCGGCTGAGCGTCTTTCCGCTCGTCACCCGTGCGCTGGCCGAGCGGCCCGACGATGTCGCGGCGCTGGCGACGGCGATGGTCGCGCGCCATGCGGGCAACCGGGGCGTGCTGCCGTGGATCAGCGACGAGGCGCTGGCGGCGCTGGTCCGCCACGACTGGCCGGGCAATGCCCGCGAGCTGGAGAATGTGATCCAGCGCGCGCTGCTGCTGGGCGTGGGCGACCGGATCGAGGCGCGCGACATCGTGTTCGACCGTCCCTCCACCCCGGCACGCGGCCCGATCGAGGCGGCGACGGGGACGCTCGGCAACATCGTGCAGATGCACGAGTTCGCCGCGATCCGCCGCACGCTGGAGGAATGCGGCGGCAACCGGATCGAAACCGCGAAACGGCTCGGCATCTCCGAGCGTACGCTGCGCTACCGCCTCGCCAAGGCGCGTGACGCGGGCGAACCGATCGCCCCCGCCGCCCAGAACGCGGCCCAGCCCATCGCGGTGTCGGCATGAGCGGGATCGGCGGTGTCGGCGGTGCGATGAGCATCGACCGGGTGATGCAGCTGCGCGCGCAGATCCTCGAACGCAACCAGGCGCTCTCGCGCGCCAACGCCACGCTGGCCCCCGCCCCGGCCACGCCGGAGCCGGTGAAGACCGCCAGCTTCACCGACACCTTCACCGAGGCGCTGAAGGGCGTGAACGCGCAGCAGAACCGGGCGGGCGAGCTGTCGGCGATGTACGAACGCGGCGAGACCGTGGACATCGCCAAGGTGATGATGGCGCGCCAGCAGGCCTCGGTCGGGTTCGAGGCGACGTTGCAGGTCCGAAACAAACTTCTGTCCGCCTACAAGGACATCATGAGCATGCCGGTCTGACATGGACAACGCTCTCGCCCCCGCCGCCGTCGCGGCCCCCGCTTCGCGCTTCGCCAATCCGGTCGGGCAGCTGACCGGGTTGATCCAGCAGCCCGCGGTCAAGCGCAGCCTGCCGATGATCTTCCTCGTCGGCCTGATCCTCAGCGCCGCGATCGCGTGGCTGGCGCTCGCCACCCCGCCGCAGCGCGTGCTGTTCCCGCAGCTGCCCGACGGCGACAAGCAGGCGGTGGTCGATGCGTTGCAGGCGGCCGGCATCCCGTCGCACGTCGACGATTCGGGCGGGATCACCGTCGCCGAGGACGATTACCACCGCGCGCGCATCCTGCTGGCCGGGCAGGACCTGCCCAAGGCGGCGCCCGGCGGCTATGCGATCCTCGACCAGCTGCCGATGGGGGTCAGCCGCGCGGTCGAGGGCGAGCGGCTGCGCCAGGCGCGCGAAACCGAGCTGGCGAAATCGATCGGCGAGATCGAATCGGTCGCGGACGCGCGGGTCCACCTCGCCATGCCCGAATCCAGCGTGTTCGTGCGCGACAATGCCCAGCCCTCCGCCTCGGTCATCGTCCGGCTGGAACCGGGGCGGAGCCTCACGCAGGCGCAGGTCCGCTCGATCGTCAACCTCGTCGCCTCCTCGGTGCCGGGGATGAAGGCGGATCAGGTGACGATCATCGACCAGATGGGCGCGCTGCTGTCCAAGCCCGGCGACGGCAGCGGCAACGACGCGCTCACCGACGCGCGGATCGACTACCAGCGCCGCGTGGAGGACAAGTATCGCGCGCAGCTGACCACGCTGCTCACCCCGCTGCTGGGCGCGGGCAATTTCTCCGCCGAGATCCAGGCCGACGTCGATCTGGACGAGAGCCAGGCGACGCGCGAAAGCTATGACAAGCAGGGCGTGGTCCGCGCCGAACAGGGCAACTGGCAGGGCAATGCACCCGAGGCCGCGACGCCCGGCGGCATCCCCGGCGCGCTGAGCAACACGCCGCCCGCCGCGTCCACGCTGGCGCAGGCCACGCCGGGTCCGGCAGGCGCGACCGTGCAGCCGGGCACCGCGCCGGGTGCGGCCCAGCCGGTCAAGACCGCCGAGAATTTCAGCCGCGCCTATGACACCGGCAAGGAAGTGTCGGTGACGCGCGCCGCGCCGGGCGGCATCCGCCGCCTGTCGGTCGCGGTGCTGCTGCGCGAGGCGGACGGGGCCAAGCCGCGGTCGGCGGCGGAAATCCAGCAGATCAACGATCTGGTGAAGGCGGCGGTCGGCTATAGCGCGGCGCGGCAGGACATGGTGACGGTCGTCAGCCGCAAATTCTCGCCCGATGTGGTCGAGATGGCGGCGCGCCCGTGGTACGATGCCGACTGGGTGCCGATCGCGGCGCGCAACGGCACCGCGCTGGTGATCGCGCTGCTGGTCCTGTTCCTCGGCGTGCGGCCGATGGCCAGGGCGCTGCTCAAGAAGCGCGAGGCGCCCGAGGCGCCGGGCCTGCCGATGAGCGGCCAGCTGCCCGCGCCCGACGGCGGCAGCGGCGCGGCGACGCTGGACGAGAACGGCGAGGTGCTGCCCCCGCCCGCCCCCGGCGAGCCGCCGCACGAGCCGGTCAGCATCGAGATGCTGGAGAGCGCCCGCAGCTATGACGATCGCGTCGGGCTGGTGCGCGGCTTCACCCGGGACAATCCCGCCCGTGCCGCGCTGGCGGTACGCGACATGATCCAATCGGATGCCAAGCAATGAACGCTCCCACCCGAATCTATTCCGGCGTCGAACGGGCCGCCGTCCTGATGATGCTGGTCGGCGAGGAGGAGGCCGCGGCCATCCTCCAGAAGCTGGAACCGGAAGAGGTCCGGCAGCTGGGCAAGGCGATGTTCGCCGTCGCCGACGTCAGCGAGCAGGAAGTGACGCTGGTGCTCGACGATTTCGTCGAGCGGGCGCGCGAGCGGACCGCCGTCGGCTTCGACCCCCGCCCGCATATCGAGACGGTGATGACCCGCGCGCTGGGGCCCGACAAGGCCGAGAGCGTGCTGGCGCGGATCATCCCGCCCGAGGCGGCATGCGCGATCGACCTGCTCGACTGGCTCGACGCGGGCGAGATCGCGGGGCTCATCAAGGACGAGCATCCGCAGATCGTCGCGGTGCTGCTCGCCAACCTCGACCCCGGCGTCGCGGCGCAGGTGCTGGAGAGCATGCCCGAGGCGGTCCAGCCGCAGATCCTGCACCGCATCGCGCGGCTGGGGCCGATCACGCCCGAGGCGATCGAGACGCTGAAGTCGATGCTGTCGCGGCGGATGGGATCGAAACAGTCGTCGGCGGGCGTGCAGCTGGGCGGGACCAGGGACGCCGCGCGCATCCTGTCGTCGGGGCGCAAGGCCACCGAGACGCGGGTCATGCCCAAGATCGCCAAGATCGACCGCGACGTCGCCCGGGCGATCGAGGAAGCGCTGTTCGTCTTCGACAACCTGCTGGAGATGGACAACAAGAACCTCGGCATCCTGATCCGCAACGTCGAGAGCGACATGCTGGTGCGCGCGCTGAAGGGTGTGGACGAGAGCGTGCGCGAACGCTTCCTCGGCTGCATGTCGGCGCGCGCCGCCGACGGCATCCGCGACGAGATGGAGGCGCGCGGGCTGATGAAGCTGACCGAGGTGCTCGACGCGCAGAAGGGCGTCATCACCGTCGCCCGGCAGCTCGCCAAGGACGGCACGATCATGATGGGCGGCGGGGAGGACGATTATGTTTGAGGGTGCCGCGCCGCTCGCCCCCACGCCCAGCCCCGATTTCGTCGCGGGCTTCGCCAGCCGCCACGTCGCCGCCGCCGACATCCTCGCGCGTGCGTTCGGCGCGCCGGGGCCGTTCGCGGCGACCGGCGTGGTGCCGACGCCGCCCGCGGGCTTCACCGCGCCCGAGGTTAGCCCGAAGCATTTCCACCCCGCCGACCCCGATCATCACGCGACCGAGGGCTGGGACCCGTTCACCGCCGCCGCCGATGCCGAGGTTCCGGTCGCCGACGCGATCGCCGATGCGCACGCGGCAGGCTATGCCGAGGGGCATGAGGCGGCGCTCACGCAGGCGCGGATCGACCTGGCGCGCGATCAGGCGCTGCTGGTCCATCTGGCCGATGCGTTGGGCAAGGCGACGCATATCGACCGCGACGCGATGGCCGGGCGGCTGCGCGCGACGGTGCTGACGCTGGTGCGCCAGATCGTCGGCGAGATCGGCGTGTCGGCCAACCATCTGCACGAACGGATCGATGCGGCGAGCGAACTGCTGGCCGACAGTGCCGAATCGGCGATCCTGCGGATGCATGCCGCCGATATCGCGCTGGTCGAGGGCAGGCTGCCCAGGGCGGTGGTCGCGATCGTCGATCCGGCGATCGAGCGTGGCGGGTTCCTCCTCGAATCCGCATCGACCGTGGTCGAGGACGGGCCGTCGCTGTGGCTGGCCGAGCTGGGCGCGGCGATCGAGCGCGTGCCGGTGCCCGCACCGTGCTGAACCGCTTCACCGACGAATATCTGGACGCGCTGGCCCCCGCGGGCTTCCGTCCCAAGGCGCGCGTCGCCGGGCGGCTCGCCTCCTATGACGGGTTGCTGATGGAGGCGGTCGGGCTGTCGCTGCCGGTCGGGACCGTGTGCACGGTCGATGCGGGCGACGGCGGAGAGATCGAGGCGGAGGCGATCGGGTTCCGCAACGGGCGCACGCTGATGATGAACCTCGGCGGTCCCGCCGCGCTGCTGCCCGGCGCGCTGGTGCGCCCCGGCGGCGCACCGGGCGAGGCGGAGGTCGGCGACGCGCTGCTCGGGCGAGTCGTGGACGGCGCGGGCAAGCCGATCGACGGCAAGGGGCCGATCCGGGGCGCGGGCCGCTGGCCGCTCGCCGGAAAGCTGCAATCGCCGCTCGACCGCGGGCGCGTGCTCGAACCGATGGACGTGGGCGTGCGCGCGATCAACGGGCTGCTGACGATCGGCCAGGGCCAGCGCGTCGGCATCATGGCCGGATCGGGCGTCGGCAAGTCGGTGCTGCTCGGCATGATGGTCCGCGCGGCCGAGGCCGATGTGGTCGTCGTCGGGCTGATCGGCGAGCGCAGCCGCGAGGTGTCCGACTTCCTCGAAACCAAGCTGAAGGGGGGCGCGCGCGAACGATCGGTGGTGGTGGCGGTGCCCGCCAACCATTCGCCGGTGCTGCGCATCCGCGGCGCGCTGCGCGCCACCGCCATCGCCGAGGCGTTTCGGGAGCAGGGCAAGAAGGTGCTGCTCATCATCGATTCGCTGACCCGCGTGGCGCATGCGGGGCGCGAGATCGGGCTGGCGCTGGGCGAACCCGCCAGTGCACGCGGCTATCCCCCCAGTGCCATCGCGATGCTGCCGGGGCTGATCGAGCGGGCGGGGACGTGCGTGCGGACCGGCGGGTCGATCACCGCCATCTATACCGTGCTGGCCGACGGCGACGACAACAGCGACCCGGTGGTCGATTCGGCGCGATCGATCCTCGACGGGCATATCGTGCTCAGCCGCCAGATGGCCGAGCGCGGGGTGTATCCGGCGATCGACCTCGGCCCCTCGGTCAGCCGCGTCATGACCGACATCGCCGACAAGCCGCATCTGGCCGCCGCGCGGGTGCTCCGGCGGCATCTGGCGACGTACGAGGAGAATCGCGACCTCGTGCTGATGGGGGCGTATCGCCACGGCACCGACGCGGCGATCGACAACGCCATCGCCGCGCAACCGGCGGTAATGGAATATATCCGCCAGGACGCCGACGAGATCGTGTCGCTGCCCGATTCGGTCGCGGAGCTGACCGGCGTGTTCGGTGGCTGAGCTGCCGGCCATTCTCCCCCGTTCGTGTCGCGCGCAGTCGAGACACGCTGCGCAGCGTTTGCGGCACGTCCCTCGACTTCGCTCGGGACGAACGGGGGGGGCGTGCGGCGGGTGGGAGCGTAGCGCATGAACAAGGCCAGGCGGCTCGAGCGCGTGCTGCGCGTCCGCACGCTGCAACTGGGGCTGACCCGTGCCGAGGAGGCGCGGGCGCTGGCCAAGGCGGCGGACGAGGCGGCGCTGCGCGACCGCATCCTCGGGCTGGCGCAGGCCGTCGCCCCGGTCGCGCTGCCCGCCGCCAGCGCGGCGATGCTGGGCGCGGCGGCGCATTATCGCGAACGGCTGCACCTGTCGGCGCAGCTCGCCGAACGCCGGGTGGCGCAGGCCGATCTGGGCGTCGAGCGCGCGCGATCGGCGACGCTGGAGGCCAAGCGCGACCAGAGCGCGGTCGAAAAGCTGATCGCGCGCGCCGATGCGGCGCAGGCGCTCCGCGAAATGCGCGCGCTGGAGAATGCACCGCCGGTGCGTCGGCCAAACCGGCACGATCCTTGCTGATCGGTCCGTCGACAGCTTCGACGGACCTTTGCATGCAGCCCATTTCCGCCATCGACCGCACCAGCCCCGCCCCGCCCGTCCGCCCCGGTGGGACGATCGGCGACGCCTTTGCGCTGCTGCTCGACGGCATCGGCGGCGAGGATGGGAACGCGGAACGGCAGGCTGCCGCCCCCGGCGGCAAGCGGTTGCCGGTGGCGGCAATCGATCCGGCGCTGATCGTGCCGCCGATGGCGGTGCAGCCGGTCGATACCCCGCCGCTGACGCCGGTATCCGCCCCGCCGCCGCCGACCGGCCGCGCGGTGCCGGTTCCGGCGATGCCCGATGCAGCCCCGTTGCCCGATGCCATTTCGGCACGGTTCCGTCCGAGTCCGACCGACCCCGACCCGCCGTTCGTCCCGAGCGAAGTCGAGGGACGTGCCGCACATGCTGCGCAGGGTGTCTCGACTACGCTCGACACGAACGGGGGGGCGGAAGGCGCGAACGGAGGGCCGCTTGGGGCGCGCGGATCGGACCCTGCCCCCGTCGTGCGGCGTCCCCTGCCCGGTGAGCATGCCGCGCCGGTCGTCACGCTCGCCCCGCCGCGTGTGGCAGAGGCGGTCGTCGCGGGCCTGACGCGCGATGCGGCGCGCGACGATCCGCGCGACGCCCCGTCGGTCGAGCGTGCGGGGGAGCCGCTGCCACTCGTCGCCGCCGACCTTGCCCCGCGCCCGATCCTTGCGGCGGACGGCGGGCAAGCGCCGCGGCTCGACCTGCGCGACGACGCGGGCATGCAGGCGATGATCGATCATATCGAGACGCTGCGCGATGCGGGCGGCGCGACCGCCGGGACGCGCATCCGCCTGTCGCCCGATGCGCTGGGCGAGGTGGAGGTGGTGCTGCACCACGGCGACGCCGGAATCGAGGTGCGCTTCGCCAGCGACAACGCCGATGCCGCGCGCGCGCTGGCCGATGCGCAGCCGCGCCTTGCCGAGCTGGCGCAGGCGCGCGGGGTGCGGCTGGGCGGCATGCAGGTCGATGTCGGCGGCGGGCGCGATGCCCCGCGCCACGACCGGCCACCGCCCGCCGCGCGCCCTGCCCGCATCGCATCCACCGGCGCGCCGGGCGCCGACCCCGCAACCGACGACATTCGTATCGCCTGAGGAACCGAGCCATGAGTGACAAGGACAAGCCGGCCGAAGCGCCGGTCAAGAAGAAGGGCAAGTTCGCCAAGATCGCCGTGATGGGCATCGGCATGCTGGTGCTGCTGGGCGGCGGCGTGGGCGCCGGGCTCTATGCCAGCTCGTCCGGGCTGATCGGCGGCGGCGGCCACAAGGAGGCCGCCGATCCCGATACGCCCCGGCTGGTGCCCAAGTCCGAAGAGACGAAGGCCGCCGCCGAATCGGGCGGCGGCGGCGAGGAGGGCGGCGGCAACGAATCGGCCTCCGAGGGCGGCAAGCCGACCCCCGAGGGCGAGGGCGGCGACAAATATGCGTCGAGCTATTACGCGATGGACAAGGAGTTCACCGCGAACTTGGCCGACAGCGTGCATTTCGCGCAGGTCGGCATCGCCGTGTCCACGCCCTACGACCATAAGGTACTGGACAACCTCAAGACTCACGAGATCGCGGTGCGTTCGGCGGTGCTGATGGCGCTGGGCGAGGCGACCGAGGATCAGGTGTTCACCGCCGAGGGCAAGAAGCAGCTGGCGCTGCGCCTGAAGAAGGCGATCAACGACACGCTGGAGCAAAAGGAGGGATTCGGCGGGATCGGTAACGTCTACTTTACCAATTTCGTTGTTCAGTGAACGGGCATGGTTAACACGCCCGCCATATCCACCCCCGCCGACCGGCGCGAGAAGGCCCGCCGCACGGCACCCGCCGCGCATGTGCCCTCGCTGGGCGCGACCAACCTCAACCCGTTCGGCGACCTGCATGCCTTCGAGCATCTGTCGGCGCGGCTCGCGCGGTCGATGCGGCAGGTGTTCGAGCCGCTGCTGCGCCGCGCGGTCCGGAGCTGGGCCGAACCGGTCGAGGTCGACCGCTTCGCCGCCTTCACCGCACGGCGGGCGAGCGAGGGGGCGGTGCTGACCGCATGGGTGCCGCTGGCGCTCTCGACCGGGGGCACGCCCGCCATCCTGGTGGTGGACGGGGCGTTCCTGCTCGAGGCGCTCGACCTGTTCTTCGGCGGGTTCGGCGACGTGCCGAGCCCGATGCCGAGCGAATTCTCCCCCGCCGCCGAGGCGATGCTGCGCCGCGTGGCGCGCGCGATCGCCACGCCGATGAGCGAGGCATGGGGGCCGCTGGCCGGGATCGCGTTCGACCCCGGCAACCCGGAGGCCAATCCGGCGATGCTGCCGCAGATCGACGGCGAGGATGCGGTGGTCGCCACCCGCTTCGGCATCGCCGCGCAGGACGGGCGCCCGACCTTCATCGACATCCTCTATCCGGTCGCCGCGCTGAAGCCGCATGCGCCGCGCCTGACCACCAAGGTCCACGGCAAGACCGCCACTCCCGACCCGCGCTGGCGCTCCGGCCTCACCCGCGCGGTGATGGCGGTGAAGCTGCCGGTGCGATCGGTGCTGGCCGAGCCGGTGGTGTCGCTGGGGCTGCTGCTGGAGCTGAAGGAAGGCGACGTCATCCCGATCAGCTTCGGCCCCGAAGTGCCCGTGTGGGTTGCCAACCGGCGGCTCGGCACCGGCACCGTCGGCACCGCCAACGGGCAGGCCGCGATCAGGCTCCTGAACATCGACCCCGGTTTCGAAGAGGACTTCCAATGAACGACATGACCGGCGGCTTCCCCGCCGAGGCGTCGCTCGCCGCCAATTTCAAGCTGTTGCAGGACGTGGACGTGAAGCTCACGGTCGAGATCGGATCGACCCACCTGAGCCTGCGCGAACTCCTCGCGCTGGGCGAATCGAGCGTGATCGAGCTGGACCGCGCCGCCAACGAGCTGCTCGACGTGTTCGTCAACGGCACGCTGATCGGGCGGGGCGAGGTGGTGACGGTCGGCGACCGCTTCGGCGTGCGCATGACCGAGCTGGTCAGCCCCGACAAGCGGGTTTCCCGCTGATGATGTGGTCGTACATCCTGAAGCTGGTCGTGCTGCTGCCGCTGGTGTGCGGCCTGATGATCGGCTGCCTGTATCTGTGGCGGCGGCTGGAGGCGCGGATGCCCGGCAACCAGGGCGAACGGCTGGTCAAGGTGCGCGAGACGATGATGGTGTCGACCGGCACCAAGATCGCGGTGCTGGAATTCCAGGGGCGGCAGCTGCTGGTGTCGGTGAGCCGCAGCGGCGTGACCCTGCTCGACGGGGGCAACAAGTGAGCAGCCTGCGCTTGCCGTTCGCCCGGCTCCGGCCCGCTCCCCCCCCCGGCCACCCACAGCGTATCCTTGATGGGTGGCCGGGTGGGGGAGCGGGCCGGAGCAGTCTACCCCGTCGAAACGTGGTGAAGGTGCGGCGTCCGGCTCCGGCGCGGCGGCCGTGGCGGGCCGAGCTGCTGCTGGCGCTGGTCGGCGTCGCGCTGATGCTGTTCCTGTGCGTGCCCGCCTTTGCGCAAGGGGTGCCCGCGGCACCGGCACCGGTGGCGACGCCGGGGGCGGCGGACGCGCTCGACCGGGCGCTGTCGCAGCTGGGCGGGCAGAACGACGCGCCGATGGCCTTGTCGCTGCAGGTGCTCATCCTGATGGGGCTGTTGTCGGTCCTGCCCGGCATCCTGCTGATGATGACCAGCTTCACCCGGATCATCATCGTGCTGGCGGTACTGCGCCAGGCGCTGGGGTTGCAGCAGACGCCGCCCAACCAGGTGCTGATCGGGCTGTCGCTGTTCCTGTCGTTCTTCGTGATGGCGCCGGTGATCGGCCAGATCAACGAGACCGCGCTCAAGCCCTATGCCGCCGGGCAGATCACCTCGACCCAGATGATCGAGGCGGGGGGCAAGCCGCTGCACGCCTTCATGCTGAAGCAGACCCGGACCAAGGACGTGACGATGTTCGCCGACATGGCCAAGTCCGGCCCGATCGCGACGCCCGCCGACACGCCCTTCTCGATCCTGCTGCCCGCGTTCGTGACCAGCGAACTCAAGACCGCGTTCCAGATCGCGTTCCTGATCTTCCTGCCGTTCATCGTCATCGACCTCGTGGTCGCCACCGTCCTGATGTCGCTGGGCATGATGATGCTGTCGCCGACGATCATCTCGCTGCCGTTCAAGCTGCTGCTGTTCGTGCTGGTCGACGGATGGGCGCTGACGATGGGCAGCCTTGCCGCCAGCTTCGTGAGGTAGACCCATGGACGCGAGCTATTTCATGACCGTCGCGCGCGAGGCGATGTGGGTGCTGGCGCTGGTCGCGGCCCCGATCCTGATCCCCGCGCTGCTTTCCGGCCTGATCCTCGGCATGATCCAGGCGGCGACGTCAATCAACGAGCAGACGCTGTCGTTCGTGCCCAAGCTGGCGGTGGTGGGCATCAGCCTTGCGGTGTTCGGCGGGATGATCCTCGGACTGCTGAGCGATTTCACGACCGGGATTTTCGAGCGGATTCCGGAACTGGTGCGGTGATGTTCGCGACGTTCGTCATTCCGGCGGAGGCCGGAATCCATGGTTGGGGGGACGGTTGCATGCCGTCGATGACATCCGACACAATGGATTCCGGCCTTCGCCGGAATGACGGGGTGGGCGGGGACCAGGTCGTACCCGCACCCTGCCGTACCCCCGCGCAGGCGGGGGTCCAGGGCGGGTCAGCACGGACGGTAGCGATCGTGGCTCTGGACCCCCGCCTGCGCGGAGGTACGGGCCATGGGGGGGGCGCGCCATGCTAGGCCTCGGCCTCTCGGTCGAGCCGCAGCTCTGGGCGCTGCTGTTCACGATGGTGCGAGTCGGCGCGGCGTTCGTCGTGGCCCCGGTGTTCGGTGCGGTCGCGATGCCGGTGCAGGTGCGGGTGCTGCTGTCGGGCGCGATCGCGGTGCTGGTGCTGCATGCGCAGAGCTTCGCCATCCCGACCGAGATCTTCTCGCTCGCCACCCTCCTCGGCGTGTTCGCCGAGGCGCTGGTGGGCCTTGCACTCGGCTTCGTGCTCCAGATCGCGTTCGCGGCACCGCTGATCGCCGCCGAGGTGATCGGCACGTCGATGGGCATCGGCTTCGCGGCGATGGTCGATCCGCAGAACGGCGCGCAGAGCCCCGCGCTCGGCACCTTCCTGTCGGTGCTGCTGACGCTCCTCTTCCTGTCACTCGACGGGCATCTGATTCTCGTCGAGCTGATCGTGCGATCGTACGAACTGCTGCCGCCCGGCGCGGCGTGGCTGAGCGCCGCCAAGCTGCAGAATATCGCGCTGTTCGGCGGCTATGCGTTCCTTGCGGGGCTGTTGCTGGCGTTGCCGGTCGGGTTCCTGCTGCTGTGCCTGAACCTCGTGGTCGGCATGCTCTCGCGCTCGGCCCCCGCGCTCAACCTGTTCGCGGTGGGGCTGCCTGCCAGCCTGTTCGTGGGCGTCGTCGCGCTGTTCGTCGCGATGCCCGCGATGAGCGATTACATGCTGGTGATCGTGCGTGAAGCGCTCGACGCCACGAAGACGCTGGTGCTCGGATGAGCGAGGACAAGACCGAAAGCCCGACAGCCAAGCGCCTGCAAAAGGCGCGCGACGACGGCGATATCCTGAAGTCGAGGGAACTGGGCACCGCGCTGGTGATCCTTGCCGGATGCGGCTGGCTGGCGATGTTCGGGCCGTCGCTGGTGGCGGCGTGCAAGGCGGTGATGACCGCCAGCTTTACCTTCGGCCGCGGCGATATCGAGGATTTCCAGCCGTGGCGACCGCTCGTCGAGGCGGGGTGGAAGCTCGCCCCCTCGCTCGGCGCGGTGCTCGCCTTTGCGATGGTGGCGGGGATCGCGGCGCAGGCCGGGCTGACCGGCATCCGCTTCGACGGCAAGGCGCTGGCGCCCAAGGGATCGCGGATCAACCCGGCATCGGGCCTGAAACGCATCTTCGGGCCGCAGGGGTGGATCGAACTCGGCAAGTCGCTGCTGAAGGTCGTGCTGCTGGGGTCGATCGGATACGTCATGCTGAAGTCGGCGGCGGTCAGCTCGATGGGGCTGGTATCGTCGAACATCGCGCAGGCGGTCGGCGACCTCGGCGGCACCTTCCTGACATTGCTGTTCGTGATGGCCGGGGGCCTCGTCCTCATCGCCGGGCTCGACGTGCCGCTGGCGATCTTCCAGCGGCTCAACCGGCTGATGATGACCAAGCAGGAGGTGCGCGACGAGCACAAGGAGGTCGAGGGCGACCCGCACGTCAAGGCGCAGATCCGGCAGCGGCGGCACCAGATACTGAAAGGCGGCTTCCGGAAAGCGGTGGGCGAGGCGCATGTCGTGCTGACCAACCCGACGCATTTCGCGGTCGCGCTGCGCTATGACCGGGGGCGCGACCAGGTGCCGGTGGTGGTCGCCAGGGGGCGCGGGGCGACCGCACTGGCGATCCGCGAGCTGGCCGCCGAGCGGGCGGTGCCGGTGCTCGAATATCCCCAGCTCGCCCGCGCGGTCTATTACACCACGCAGGAGGGGCAGGAGGTGCGCGACGACCTGTACATGGCGATCGCGACGGTGCTGGCGTTCGTGTTCGGGGTGAACAAGGTGGCGGGGGGCATCCAGCCGCCGGTCGAGGTGCCGATCGCCGCGCGCTTCGACGAGAACGGCAATCTTTCCGCCGCATCCGCCTAAAGGAATGCGCGCGCCCGCCGCTTGATGGGGGAGACGCGCGGGGGAGTTTCGACACATGGCCACGATCAGCAGCAGCACGCCGACCCCGACGCCCGCCGCGACCTCGGCCAGCAGCACGACCGGCAACATCGCCAAGTCGCTGGGCCTCGGCTCCGGCACCGATACCGTCGCGCTGGTCAAGAGCCTGGTCGATGCGCAGTTCGCGGGCAAGACCGCGCAGCTGACGAAGCGCAGCGACACGCTGACCGCGCAGATTTCCACCCTGTCCGAAGTGCGCAGCGGCATCACCGGCTTCGCGGGCGCGCTGACCACGCTGGTCAAGAGCGGCACCCTCGCCACGCAGCTGACGAGCAGCAGCGGCATGGTGAAGGCATCGGTGCTGCCCGGCGCGCGCGTGTCGGGCACCAGCGCGACGGTGACGGTGTCGCGGCTGGCGAGCGCGCAGGTGGCGGTAACGCGCGAATCGCTGGCCGAGGGCAGCTCGATCGGCACGGGCAAGCTGGTGCTCGAACTCGGCCAGGTCGACGGCAACGGGCTGTTCGCGTCCAACGGCAAGGCGATCGATCCGATCGTCATCACCGCCGAAGACAGCATCTCGTTGCAGGCGGTCGCCGACAAGATCACCGCCGCGAAAGCAGGCGTCACCGCCAGCGTGGTGAGCGATGCGGGCGGCCAGCGGCTGGTGCTGAAGGGCGCAACCGGCGCGGCGCAGGCGTTCACCCTGACCGCGCAGCCCGATACGGAAGGCAACGGGCTGGAGCGGTTGAACGTCGGCTTCGGCGACGACGCGACCGGCGCCCGGCTGGTGACGCGCGCGGGCAATGCCGAATTCACCGTCGACGGTGTCGACCTGTCGCGCGACAGCAACAGCGTGACCGGGGCGATCCCCGGCGTGCGGCTGGAGCTGAACGGGCTGACCGCGGGTGTGCCCGCGACGATCGGGACCACCCCGCCGACCGATGCGATCACCCAGGCGGTCAATGATTTCGTCGCGACGTTCAACGGCGTGCTGGACACGGTGCAGAAGGCGCTCGATCCCAAGACCGGGGCGCTGCGCTCCGATTCGGCCACCGCCACGCTCAAGCGGTCGCTGCAACGCCTGACGCTGACCGAACTGACCGGCGCCACCGACGGCAGCCCGACGACGCTGGCGCAGATCGGCATCGCGACCAACAACGACGGCACGCTGCGCGTCGAGACGGCGCAGCTCGCCAGGGCGCTGAACGACCATCCCGCCGCCGTGGAGGCGATGTTCGTCCAGGGCACCGGGGCGACCGGCAAAGGGCTGTCGGCGGCGCTCAACGCCATTTCGCTGGCGGCGACCGATACCCAGACCGGCCTCGGCGCGACGTCGGCCCGCTATACCAAGGCGCAACAGGTCATCGACGACGAAAAGGCCAAGATCACCCGCGATTCCGAAACCGCCAGCACCCGCATGACCCAGCAGTTCGCCGCCTCCGAAGCGCGGGTCGCGGCGTACAAGGCGCAGCAGGCGCAGATGGAGACGATGGTCAAGATGTGGACGGCGGATCGCTGATGGCGCGCTATGCCACCGTCCTTGCGGGCGATCCGGCACAGCGATACCGCCAGATCGACCTTGCCGCGCGCACCGGCGGGGCGGACGCGCATGGCCTTGTGTCGCTGCTGTACGAAGAGGCGATCCGCGCGCTGCGTTCGGCGGCATGGGCCGCCGCCAACCAGCGCTTCCAGATGAAGGGCGAACGGGTGACGCGGGCGATGGCGGTGCTGTTCGCGCTGGAGGCGGGACTCGATTTCGACAAGGGCGGCGACCTGTCGCACACGCTTGCGCGGCTCTATGCGGGCCTGAGGCAACAGATCGCGGATGCGAGCATCGGCGACGATCCGCAGCCGTTCCGCGACGCCGCCGCCTCGCTCGGCGACATTGCCGAGGCGTGGGAGATGGTGCGGCCGAAATAACGGGCTGGCAGGGCCGTTCGTGTCGCGCGCGGTCGAGATGCATCGCGCGACGCCTGCGGCCCGTCCCTCGACTGCGCTCGGGACGAACGGGGCGTTTGGTTGTCCGACTCCACCCCGAGCCTAGCGCTGCGCCGCGCCTTCGGGTAGCGCGGGTTCCCATGACGCAACCGCATATCGTCGCGCTGGGCGGCACGCTTCGCCCCACCTCCGGCACCGCCACCGCGCTGGAGCAGGCACTGGCGCATGCCCGGTCGCTCGGCGCGCGCACGACGCTGCTGACCGGTCCGGCGATCGACTTTCCCAATTACGAACCCGAACATGCCGCGGGCCATGCCGGTATCCAGGCGTTCGTCGCGGCGCTGCGCGATGCGGACGGGGTGATCGTCGGGTCGCCGGGCTATCACGGCACGCTGTCGGGGCTGGTCAAGAACGCGCTCGACCATGTCGAACTGCTGCGCCGCGACGACCGGGTGTATTTCGACGGGATGCCCGTCGGCATCGTCGCGACGGCAGCAGGGTGGCAGGCGGCCGTGGCGACGATGGCGACGCTGCGGACGGTCGCCCATGCGCTGCGCGGCTGGCCGACGCCGGTGGGCGTGGCGATCAACACCGCCGAGGAAGGCGCACTGGCACGGGCCGATGCGCAGTTGAAGCTGATGGTCGAGCAGATGCTGGGGTTCATCGGGCGCTGAGCGCCACCGTCACCCCGGACTTGTTCTGGGGTGACGAGGAACCCTACCGCCCGATCCAGTGCTTGCGGCGGAACCATGCGACGATCGCGGCGCTCATCCCCGCGCATAGCGCGACCACCCCGGCAAAGGCCCAGGGTTCGTCGGCGAAGGGGATGCCCTTCACATTCATGCCGAGCAGCCCGGTGACGAAGGTCAGCGGCAGGAACACCATCGCGACGATCGCGATCTGCAAGGATCGCTGGTCGAGCTGTTCGGCGCGCAGGTCGGTCAGCGTCTCGTGCACCAGCGCGGCGCGTTCCCGAATGGCATCGACCTCCTCGGCCATGCGCGCGGCGCGATCGGCGGCGGCGGCGAGGTGGAGGCGATCGTCGTCCTGCAACCAGTCGCCCGGCATCTGCCCGAGCTTTTCGAGCGCCGCGCGCTGCGGCACGAGGAAGCGGCGATAGCCGATCGCGCGGACGCGGGTGCGCGTCACGTCGCGGCGCTGCTCGAAGATGCGCGCGGGGTCGAGCGCCTCCTCGCAGGCGTCGAGCGTGTCGCCCAGATCGGCGATCAGGGGATCGAGTTCCTCGGTGATCGCGCTGGCGAAGGCGACGATCAGGTCGCCGGGATCGACGATCTCGCCGCGCTCGACCCGCGCGACGACGGGTGCCAGCGCCGAGAGGCGGCGGCGCGTGACCGAATGGACATGGCCGCGGCTGGCATAGAGGCGGACCGACGCCAGCGGATCGGCGCTGGTCAGTTCATCCTCCGACAGGCCGCGCAGGTTGACGAACGCGCCTTGCCCGATCCTGTCGCAGCGCGGGCGCGTCTCGACCGCGGTCAGCGGATCGACGACATAGTCGGGCAGCCCCGCTTCCCCGCGCAGCCACGGCGCGATCGCCTCGCCCTCGCCGTGGAGGTGGACCCAGACGAAATCGCCCCCGGCGGTGGCGGCGTGCTCGGGCGCGATGCGGTGTGCCTTGCCGCCGGTGACGACCCATGCCTGTCCGCTCATGCGATCACCACGGTCAGGCCGGGGAGCGGCGGATCGGCAGGCGGGCCGTCCAGCCGCACCGCGTCGGCGCGGGCGCGCGACAGGATCGCGGGGGGGACATGGGCGGCGGCGTGGAGGCGATCGGCCTGCCCCAGCCAGCGTGCCTCGCGCAGCGTCAGATCGTCGGGATCGGCGGAGCGCAGGCGGATCGTCTCCACCCGGCCTGCGGGCGGGGCGGCGTCCGCCAGCCAGCGTGTCACCGCATCGTCGCCATGCGGGACGAGCGGGTCGAGCGCGCCCCCTTCCGCCACCGCCGCGCCGATCGCACGGCGGCGGGTGCCGCCGTCGGGAAAGCGGGCGCGCAGCGCGGCGCGCGCCGCACCCAGCCCCTCGGCCAGCATGCCCAGGCCGGGGGGCAGCACGCCCTCCAGCCGCTGGCGGATCGCCGCCGCGAGGCCCGCCGAGACGCCGCCGGTCGATACCGCCACCAGCACCGGCGAGCGATCGACGATCGCGGGCAGGGTGAAGTCGCAATCGCCCGGACGATCGACCGCATTGACCAGCACCCCCCGCCCCTTCAGTTCGGCGATCGCGGCCTGCGCCTCGGCTTCGTCCCCGATCGCGACGACGGCGATGCGCGCATCGGAATGGTCGGCCACGACCAGCGCCCCGCTGCGCTCGAGCAGGCGGCGCTTGGCGTCCGCCGCCTCGCCGGTCCCCCGCAGGATCACCGGCACGGCGGCGGTGCGCAGCAGGATCGGCAGGCCGTTCATCCCAGCCACGGCGGCAGGCGGTCGGCCTCAGCCAACGCCTCGACCGGCGGGCGTTCGCGCACCACGGCGAAGGCATCGCCCGACACCAGCACCTCGGGCACCAGCGCGCGCGAGTTGTAGGTCGAGGCCATGGTCGCGCCATAGGCGCCGGCGGTCATGAACGCGACCAGATCGTCGGCGGCGACCACGTCCATCGTGCGGCCCAGCGCAAAGGTGTCGCCCGTCTCGCAGACGGGGCCGACGATGTTGGCGGGGGCCGTCTCGCCGGTCGGGGCGACGGCGCGGATGTCGTGATAGGCGTCGTAGAGGCTGGGGCGCAGCAGGTCGTTCATCGCCGCATCGACGATGACGAACGGCGCGGTGGCACCCTGCTTCACGCGGATGACGCGGCTGAGCAGCACCCCCGCATTGGCGACGATCAGCCGTCCGGGCTCGAACATCAGTCGCGCATCCCATCCGGCGGTGGCGCGCGCGACCATCGCGCCATAGGCGGCAGGCGACGGCGGCAGCGGCCGGGCGGGATCATAGGGGACGCCCAGGCCCCCGCCCAGATCGGCATGGGTGATATCATGCCCGGCGGCGCGCAGGTCGCGGATCAGCGCGCCGACGCGCCCGAACGCGGCCTCCAGCGGCACGAGGTCGGTCAGCTGGCTGCCGATATGCACCGCGACGCCGCGCACCCGGATGCCCGGCAGCGATGCGGCATGGGCATAGGCGGCGGGGGCGGCGGCATAGCCGATGCCGAACTTGTTCTCCTTGCCCCCGGTCGAAATCTTGGCGTGGGTGCCCGCGACCACATCGGGATTGATGCGGATGGCGATGCGCGCGGTCCTGCCCAGCGCCGACGCCACTGCCGAGAGCATGTCGAGTTCGGGTTCGGATTCGATGTTGAACTGGCCGATGTCGGCATCCAGCGCACGCGCCATCTCGTCCGCGGTCTTCCCGACGCCCGAAAACACGATGTTCTCCGGGGCCATGCCCGCATCCAGCGCGCGGTGCAGCTCGCCGCCCGACACCACGTCCGCGCCCATGCCCGCGCGGGCGAGGGTGGCGAGCACCGCCTTGTTCGGATTGGCCTTCACCGCGAAGGCGACCAGCGGCTCGCCCGTGCCCAGCCCGGCCACCGCATCGCGGAACACGCGGACATGGCGTTCGAGCGTGGCGGTGGAATAGACATAGACCGGGGTGCCGACCGCTTCGGCGATCGTCGGCAGGGCCACGTCCTCGGCGTGGAGGATGCCGTCCTTGAGGGTGAAATTGTCCATGGAGACCCTTCTAGAAGCAGGGGATGGGCGAGCAAGTCACCCATTCGTCATTCCCGCGCAGGCGGGAATCCATAGACGCTACCGTTCGGGCAGGATCGCGGCGGCTGGCGTATATGGATCCCCGCCTGCGCGGGGATGACGGACTAGCGCGGCGGCAGCGCGAACGGATCGTCGCCGCGCGGTTTCGATTCGGTCAGCAGCTCGTCGCTGCGCGAGGGGCGCTGCTGCGTCGTCGGATCGAGCAACTCGCCCGGCGTCGGCGTGGCGGTGGCGCCATAGGGCGCGGGCGGCAGCGCGGCATTTTCCTGCGGGCGCAGGTCGCGGCGCGATCCGCAGGCGGCGAGCGCCACGAGCAGCGCGAGGGCGAGCGCGCGGCGCATCACCCCTGCCCCCGCGCGGCGGCGATGGCTTCCAGCACCCGTTCGGGCGCGGTGCCGCCGAAGCTCCGGCGGCTGGCGACCGAGGCGTCGACGCTCAGCACGTCGAAGATGCCCGCCGTGATCCGCGCGTCGATCGCGACCAGATCGTCGAGCGTGAGCCCATCCAATCGGCACCCCCTGCTCTCGGCGAGCTTCACCGCGCGCCCGGTGATGTGATGCGCCTCGCGGAACGGCACGCCCGCCTCGCGCACCAGCCAGTCGGCAAGGTCGGTCGCGGTCGAGAAGCCGGTTTCCGCCGCCGCCCGCATCCGATCGGTACGGAAGGTCGCGCTTTCGACCATGCCGGTCATCGCCGCGATGGAGAGCGCGAGCAGGTCGGTCGCCTCGAACACCGGCGGCTTGTCGTCCTGCATGTCCTTGGAATAGGCGAGCGGCAGGCCCTTCATCGTCACCATCAGCGCGGTCATGCAGCCCATGATCCGCCCGCTGTGCCCGCGCACCAGTTCGGCGGCGTCGGGATTGCGCTTCTGCGGCATGATCGAGCTGCCGGTCGACCATTGGTCCGACAGCGAGACGAAGCCGAACATCTGCGACGCCCACACCACGAATTCCTCGGCAAGGCGCGAGAGGTGGAGCGAACATTGCACGCACGCCGTCAGATATTCGATCGCGAAGTCGCGGTCGCTGACCGAATCGAGCGAGTTGCGCGTCGGCCCGTCGAACCCCAGCGCCTTTGCGGTCGCTTCGCGGTCGAGCGGAAAGCCGGTTCCGGCAAGCGCCGCCGATCCCAGCGGATTGCGGTTCAGCCGCGCGCGCGCGTCGGCGAAGCGGCCCCGGTCGCGCGCGATCATCTCGTGATAGGCCATCAGGTGATGGCCCAAGGTCACCGGCTGCGCGACCTGGAGATGGGTGAAGCCGGGCATGACGCTGGCGGCATGTTCCCCGGCACGCGACAGCAACGCCGCCTGCAACTGGCGGAGCGCGGCATCGACCGCGTCGATCGCGTCGCGCACCCACAGGCGGAAATCGGTCGCGACCTGATCGTTGCGCGAGCGCGCGGTGTGCAGCCGCCCGGCGACCGGACCGATCTTGTCGGCCAGCCGCGCCTCGGTCAGCATATGGATGTCTTCGAGGCTGAGGTCGTCGGGCACGCCGTGCTCGGCATAGTCCTCGGCCACCGCATCGAGCCCCGACAGGATCGTCGCCACGTCGCCCGCCTCGACGATGCCCTGCGCGCCGAGCATCGTCGCATGCGCCTTCGACCCCGCGATATCCTGTCGCCACATCCGCTTGTCGAACGGGATGGAGGCGTTTATCTCGCGCATCACCGCCGAGGGCCCCTCGGCGAAGCGTCCCCCCCACATGCTGTTGGAGCCTGTCATGCGCCCGGTAATCGCGCTTCTCCTCGGATTGGCGATGGCTGTCGGGGGTTGCGATAAACGCGCCGCCGCGCCGGAGCAAGCGACTGCGGACGGCACCGTGCCCGATGTCGCCCCCGCCAACACCGCCGCCGCACCCGAAACGCCGGGCAAGGTCGATCGCAGCCGCCAGGGCGAGGCGATGCCCGCCTTCGCGTTCCGGGACGGGGCAGGCAAACCGGTGACGCTGGCCGCGTTCCGGGGCAAGCCGCTGCTGCTGAACGTATGGGCGACATGGTGCGCGCCGTGCGTACGCGAGATGCCGACGCTGGATGCGCTGGCGGCGAGGTCGGGCGATGCGCTGACCGTGCTGGCGGTGTCGCAGGATCTCGAACCCGCCAAGGTGCAGCCGTTCCTGACCGAGCGGAAACTGACCCACCTCGCCGCCTACCTCGATCCCGACCTTCAGTTCACCACGAAGCTGGGGCTGAACCTGCCGACGACGATCCTGTACGGGGCGGACGGCAAGGAGGTGTGGCGCGTGACCGGTGCGATGGACTGGGCGGGCGCGGACGCCGCGAAGCTGATCGCCGAGGCGCGGGGCTAGGTCGGATCGACATTCAGGATTCCCAAACGACGTGAAGGCTGATTCATAGGCGCCCGTGTCGAGACGCGGAGCAGGTGATGGGGATCAAGCGGTACGAGCTGAGCGAGGCACAATGGTTGCGGATTGCATCGCTGGTTCCGGGCAAGACGGCTGATCCCGGCCGGACAGGCGCGGATAACCGCCTGTTCGTGAACGGATGT
>NZ_JBDZDK010000031.1:0-43221 GCF_040049155.1 Sphingomonas silueang | reverse complement strand
CAGTCCGCTTGCCCAGACAATGTGGCTCAATCTTCGCCCATTGGGCATCCGTCAGTACGTCTCGGTCCATCCAAAGCGTGAATCACATTCGTAAAGCTTTGTGAATCCCCACACGCCCTAGAGTCTGATCCACTTGCGTGGAAGCGGTACCGGCCCGCTCCAGCGTTGCTGGATCAGGCACTAGCGCAACGGCTGGTCGCGCGCGGTCAGGAGCGGCGGGGCATAGGGCACGGGCGCGCCGGGCGGCAGCGCGGCGATCTCCTGCGCGATCAGGTCGGCGCGGCGTCCGGGCGAGGAATGCGTACGGCTGTAGAAGATGCCGCCCGCGATTCGCGCACCCGGCCCCTGCCAGAAGGTGACGGCATCCGCCGGATTCCACCCCGCATTGCGCAGCAGATGGACGCTCAGCCGGTCCGCCTCGTCCTCGGTCGTTCGGAACAGCCGCCCGTTGCGGCCGAATTCGCGCAGCAGCCCGCGGTTCACCTTGGCCGCTTCCAGCCGGTCGTGATGGCGCAGGATATTGTGCGCCAGTTCGTGCGCGACGACGACCGCGATCTGGCGGTCGTCGAACCGGTCGAGGAACGCGCCGGAAATCTGCACCTGCCGCCCGTCGGCACTGGCGTCGAGCGTCGGGCCGGGGCGCAGCTCGAACAGCGTGGCGCAGCCGGGCGACGGGGCGAGCGTGACGGTGCGATCGCCCCCGGCCCGCCGCAGGGTCATCGTCAGCGGCGCGGCGGCGGGGCGCCCGTCGAGCAGCGCGGCAAAGGCGTCGCGGGTGCGGACATGCCCTGCCCCGTCGGCGGCGGGCACCGGCTGGCCGTCGACCGCGACGATCGCATCGTCGGCGCGGACCCCGGCGCGTGCGGCCACGCTGCCCGGCACGACGCCCTCGACGCCGATCGGGGTGGCGAAGCCGAACACGCGGCGCGCCTCGGCCTGTTCGGCGGCGGGATATTGGTCGATCGCGTGGAACACGATGCCGGTCGCCGGCACCCGGTCGGCGCACAGCGCGGCATTGGCGACGGCGAGGCGATGGCCGATCGCAGCCAACCGTACGTCCCCGGCGCGCAGCTGTTCCAGCGTCGCCGCATCGTCGGCATGCACCGCACCGACCAGCGCCAGCAGCACCGGCGCAGCGAACAACATCGCCCGGCGCCTTACCCCGTGCGATCGATCAGAAGGCATTCCGGTGCACCAGCACCCCGAACGTCTTGATGATGATCATCATGTCGCGCCAGATCGTCCAGTTGTCGAGATATTCGAGGTCGGAGTGCAGCCGGTTGGTCAGGTCGCTGCGATGGTTGGTCGCGCCGCGATAGCCGCGGACCTGCGCCAGCCCGGTCAGCCCCGGCTTCACCGCATGGCGATGCCAGTAGCGCCGGTCGATCTCCCAGAACAGCTTGTCCTCGGCCTTCGATCCCAGCGCGTGCGGACGCGGGCCGACGATGCTCATCGTCCCGTCGAGCACGTTCATCAGCTGCGGCAGTTCGTCGATGCTGGTCTTGCGGATGAACGATCCGACGCGGGTGATGCGATCGTCGTCGCGCGCCGCCGAACGGTTGCCCGCGGCATCGCCCTGATCGACGCGCATGCTGCGGAACTTGCGGATGCGGAACAGGCGGTTGGCCCGCCCGATCCGGGTCTGGACGAAGAACACCGGCCCGCGCGATTCGAGCTTCACCGCCAGCGCCACCAGCAGGAACACCGGCAGGAGCAACAGCAGCGTACCGCCCGCGAAGGTGATGTCGAACAGCCGCTTGAGCAGCCGTCCCTGCGCGCTCATCGGTCCGCGCGCGACGACCAGCGTCGGGCTGCTACCGAAACGGTCGAGGCCGCGCGGGCCGAACGCCTTGAGCTCGTCCATCACGATTTCGGCCTGGACGTTGGCGCCTTGCAGCAGATGGACCCATTTCGCGCGGTTCTCGACGCTGCACGCCACCACGACCCGGTCGACCTGTTCCAGCGCCTGCGCGAGCCGGTCGTACATCTGCGGGTCCTGTCCCGCCGCGTCGAACGCCGAGGTGGCGAGTACCATCGAGAAGCTGCCGCCGAGCGGCATGTGCCCGTCGTCGCAGATCAGCACGACGTTGTACGGATTGCCGCCGAGGATGCGCGCGACCCGGCGCACGAAGACATAGCGCACGGCGCACAGCGCGACGAAGCTGCCGCCGATCCCCAGCGCGAACACCAGCCGCGAGAAATCCTCGCTGGCGCGCAGGATGAAGGCGAGGAACAGCACGGCGGCGGCGGCGAAGGTCAGCGCGCGCGCGGCACGACCGACGGTGATGCTGACCCGGTCGATGACGCTGGCGGCATAGGCCCCGATGCTGAACGCGGCGATCAGATAGAGCGGCACGATCGCGGGCGTGATGATCCATGCCGAGCGCAGGCTGCCCTCATAGCCCCAGCACGCCGCCGCGAAGCTGCCGACGATGCACAGCAGGTCGAGGATCATCAGCCCGGCATAGAGCCGGAAGCGCAGCAACCGCCGCGACGGTTGCCACCGCCCGCGCAGCGACGGCGATCCGCCGCGGTTGCCGACCGTGTCATTCGATGCGATTCGCCCGGTACTAACGTTCATCGCCCCTTGTTCCGTCGCGTGTGACCAAAGCCCCGATCGTCACCGACATAGCCAGAAATGCTGCGCTTGCTCAATAGACGTTGGCAGCGCGTTGTTCTTACCCGATTTCCCGTCGGCCACCAAGGTTCGGACAATGCTCTTCGCACGATTACTGTCGGAACGACAATAGCGTCGCGGCTCGTCTTGGCGCGATGCCCGCCCCATACAGCAAGGGGCGCCGGGTATGGCACCCGACGCCCCTCGATTCGCAGTCGTCCGGTTCAGCGGCCCGGCGGCGGCACCGCGCCCGGCGGCGGGGCACCGGCACCCCCGCCCTGCTGCATCATCTGCTGCATCTGCATCTGCTGCAGCACCGCTTCGGGGATGAAGTCGATCATCGTCACGTCGAACACCAGCACCTGCTTCGACAGCTTCTCCGCTTCCGGCGACAGCGGCGGCGCATCCGCCGGGCGCGGGCCGCCGTAGCCGAGCGACGGCTTGATCCAGAAGCGGTAGCTCGACCCCTTGGGCATCAGCTTCAGCGCCTCGCCGAAACCCGGCACGACGCCCTTGGGCGACATCGGCGTCGGCTGGCGGCTCTGGTCGAAGATCGTGCCGTCGGGCAGCTTGCCGACATAGTTCACCAGCGTGACGTCCGAATCGGTCGGGGTCGGGCCGCTGCCCTTGGTCAGCACTTCATATTGCAGCCCGCTGGCCGTGGTGACCACGCCGGGGCGCGCCGCATTGCCCGACAGGAACGAATCGATCTCGCTGCGGGTACCGGCCCAGGCGAGGCCCGCCGCGAGCAGCAGCGCCAGCACGATGCCGGTCCAGATCCAGACGATATACCCGCGCTTGACGGGATGCAGCGGAACGGCGGTGACCGACATCGAAACCCCTAGACCGGCAGGCGCCGCACGGCGCCCTGTGTCAGATGATGAACCGTTGCGGCGCGGGGCAACGTCCCGCGCCGCCGTCGCTTACCGGGCGCTGTCGCGCTCCATGCGCTTGCGCTCGAGCTTGCGGGCGCGACGCACGGCGGCGGCACGCTCGCGGGCGCGCTTCTCCGAGGGCTTCTCGTAATGACGGCGCAGCTTCATTTCGCGGTACACGCCCTCGCGCTGCAGCTTCTTCTTGAGCGCACGGAGAGCCTGATCGACATTGTTGTCGCGAACGATGATCTGCATGGGGGACTAAAACTCCGAATCTCTTAAAGCAATAGCATGGGGTTCGCCGAAGCATGGCCCGGCGTGACGGGCCCCTGTATCAACACCCGCCCGCAGGGGCAAGCGCCGATGACCCGACTCCCGGAGTCTGTCTGGAAACGTGCCGATGCACGGTTTGCGGCACCGGCCCGCTCCCCCACCCGGCCACCCATCAGGATACTGGTGTGGGTGGCCGGGTGGGGGTTAGCCCAGCAAAGTACTACTTTGCTGGGACCCGTGGGGGAGCGGGCCGGTGCCGCCTCGGAACGCGCACCCACGCACGTTTCAGAACAGCATGTCGTCCGCGTCGGCGCGGCGGGCGAGGATGCGGCCGACCGCGTCGAACAGCGCGTCCATCGCCACCGGCTTGAACAGCACCTCGTCCGCCCCGGTCGCGATGCAGCGTTCGGCGAGGTCGACGGCGGCGTCGGCGGTGACGACGATGATCGGCACGTCGCGCTTGGCGTCGGTGCGGGCGCGGATGCGGCGGATCGCCTCGAACCCGTCCATGCCGGGCATGCGCAGGTCCATCAGCACGAGATCGAACGACTCGGCGTCGATCCGGCGGAATCCGGCCTCCGCCCCGTCGGCCTCGACCATCGCCGCGCCTGCCACATCCAGCATGTCGCGCACGACCCGCCGGTTCATGGCGTCATCCTCGATATAGAGGATGTTCATGACGTGCATCGCAGCGTCGCCGGGCCCTTGTCGAAAATGTCAGGCATATTCGACCCCGCTATCGCGCCGGTGCGCATGGGAAACAAGGGGGCGTGGACAGCTTCGGCCCCTTCGGATGACGCAAACAGTTCGGCTCTTAGTTTCGTTCCCGAAACGGGTTTGTGCAAGGGGGTCAGCGGCGACGGCACGGCGACATGTGCCTCGTCCTGCGCCAGCAGCACGATCCCCCGGGCGCCCCGCGCCGCAAGCGCGGCGGCGATCCGCGCGAGATCGCGGTCGATGTCGTCCGACATCGCGCGCAGACCGGTCAGGTCGATCAGCGCCCGTCCGTGCCGCCCGCCCGCCAGTCCGGCGATCAGGTCATCGACGCGCCCGGCGAAGGCGATCCCGGCGACATGCGGCGCGAGCAGCCCGCGCAGCTTGCCGCGGACGATCGGATTGGCCTCGACCACCACCAGTTCCTCGCCCGATCGCTCGGCGACCGCACCGGCGGGCGCCGCCACCGGGACGAGCGGCAGGTCGACGGTGAAGGTCGCCCCCTCCCCCTCGACGCTGTCGAGCAGGATGTCGCCGCCCAGCGCCTGCGCCAGATTGCGCGAGATGGTGAGGCCGAGCCCGGTCCCGCCATAGCGGCGGGTGGTGCTGGCGTCGGCCTGGCGGAAGGATTCGAACACCTCGCGCTGGCGCTCCGGCGCGATCCCGATGCCGCTGTCGCGCACCGTGATGCGCAGCCGCTCGCCCGCCGCCTGCGCGGTCAGGGCGATGCTCCCCTGCGCCGTGAACTTGATCGCGTTGGAAAGCAGGTTGTTGACGATCTGGCGCAACCGGCCCGGATCGCTCTCGATCCATGCGGGCAGCGGGTCGATCGCCACCGCAAAGGCCAGCCCGCGCTCCTGCGCCTGCGTGCGCCACATGGCGGCGACCTCGTGCAGCACCGCCGCCGGATCGGTCGGCTCCAGCGTGACGCTGAGCTTGCCCGCCGTCATCTTGGCGAGGTCGAGGATATCGTCGACCAGCGCCCGCATCGCCAGCCCCGCCCCCTGCACCACGCCCAGCCGGTCGCGCGTCACCGGCGGCAGCGCCGGATCGGCCAGCATCACCTGCGTCATGCCGAGAATGCCGTTCAGCGGGGTGCGGATCTCGTGGCTGGTCGTCGCGAGGAATTCGGTCTTCGCCTCGAGCGCGCGGCCGAGCGCGGCGTTGGTCGTCTCCAGCCCGGCATTGGCCGCGCGCACCTCGTCGCGGCTGCGCCGCAGCGTCAGCACCACGACGCCCAGCACGATGATGACGATGCCTACCGCGCCCGCGCCGACCATGAACAGGATGCGCTCGAACCGTGCGCGCGACCGCTCGAACGCGACGTTGCGGCGCAGCTCGGCCTGTTTCAGCCCGGCGATGCGCAGTTCCTGGTTCTGGAAATCGAACCGGGCCGACATCAGTGCCGTCTTGGCCGAGGTCGCGACCTGCGTCGCCTGGTCGTCGAGTCGGTTGAGCGCCTCCAGATGCGCTAGCGCCTTGGTCGTCTGCCCGGCGGCGGCATAGACCGCATAGGCGTTGCGATGATTGTCGCGCTCGGCCAGCGTCGTGGCGGTCAGGTCCACCCCGGCGAAGATGCCGTCGATCAGCCGCAGCGCGCGCGCCCGGTCGCCGCGCTCCATCGCGATCCGGGCCGAGATCGAGCGCAACCCGTCGAGCGCCTGGCGCGAACCCTGCCGCCGCGCGATCGCGATGCCGCGCGATACCGACGACCATGCCGCGCGGGTATCGCCCACCGCCACCTGCGAGCGGGCGAGATTGCCCCATACCCGCGCGGCGAGCGCGGGATTGGTATCGCCGATCAGCACCAGCGCCCGGCGGAAGTCGCGCACCGCCTGCTTGTCGCGGCGCGTTTCGGCGAGCACGTTGCCGCGGTTGTTGTAGATCGACGCCATCATCGTCGGATCGCCGCCGATGTCGATCGCCTGCCCCAGATAGCGCAGCGCCGATTCGTAATCGCCGCCCTCGCGATAGAGCGAAGCGATGCTGGTCAGCGCCAGCGCGCAGCCACGCATGTTCCCGGCGGCCAGATACGCCTGATACGCCGCCTGATAATCGGCGAGCGCCGCCGCGACGTCGCTCCGGTCGGTCGCAAGGTCGCCGCGGGTGCGCAGCAGGTCGCCCCGGATCGCGCTGCTGCCGCCGTCGACCAGCGCCAGTCCGCGATCGACCAGCACCCGCGCCGCCACCGGATCGCCGGTCCGCGCCTCCGCCTCGGCCCGCAGCCACAGCAAGGCGGCCTGCTGCCCCGCATCGCCGCGACGGACGAGGTGCGCGAGTTGCGGCGTGGCGGCCAGCACCGCATCGGGATCGGTGACGAGTTTGGGGCGCAGCGTGGCCAGTGCCTGCTCGAACCGCGAGTCCGGCTGCGCCGCCGCCGGGGCGGGCGACAGCAGCATGGCGCACAGGGCCGCCGGCAGGAGCAGGATGCGGTACATGGTACCGTTCCCATGCCACCGCGATGCTTAACGGGTGGTAACCGTCAGCCGCGTTGCCATGCCCGCTGATTGCGGTCGAACGACAGCCGCCGGTTCGTCACCGCCGCGATATGCGCGGTATCGGCGAGGAAGGCGAACAACGCATGCAGTTCGATCGGATGGCTGATGAGATAGCCCTGCACCATGTCGCATCCCATGACGCTGAGCAGCGCCAGCACCGGCTGCGTCTCCACCCCCTCGGCGGTCACTTCCATACCCAGTGCATGGGCGAGATCGATGGTCGAGCGCACGATCAGCGGATCGCGGTTGCTGCTCGCCAGTTCGGTGATGAACGACTTGTCGATCTTCAGTTCGCGCGCGGGCAGCCGCTTCAGATAGGACAGCGACGACAGCCCGGCACCGTAATCGTCGATCGCGAGGCGCACGCCGATCGCCGCCATCCGCTTGAGGTTCGCGATTGCGGTTTCGGGATCGCGGATGACCGCCGTCTCGGTGATCTCGATGCCGATGCGGGCATTGCCCCGTTCGATCAGCGCACAGGCCTCCGCCACGAAGCTCTCGTCGGACAGCAGCACGCCGGAGATGTTGACGAACAGCGGAAAGTCATGCCCCGCCGCCGCCAGCGCCCGCTGGTCGGCCACCGCCTGCCCCAGCGTCCACAGCGTCAGCTGCCCGATCTCGAGGCAACGTTCGGCCATTTCGATGAAGCTGCCGGGCAGGATGAGACCCCGGACCGGATGCCGCCAGCGCACCAGCGCTTCGGCGCTGGCGACGCATTGCTGCCGGACGTGCAGCTTGGGCTGATATTGCAGGAAGATCTCGCCGTTGGCGATGGCGTGCGGCAGGTCGCGCATCAGGTCCATCGGGTCCGTCGCGAATCGCGGATCGCCGAGGTCGTCCAGCCGGTCGCCGCCGCGCATGCGGGCATCGTGCAGCGCGCGCTCCGCCGCCTCGACCAGATCGATCTCGGCAACGGTGGCGGCATGCCCGCCTGCGCCGCCGATCGCGAGCCGCACGACATGATGTTCCCCGTCGAAATTGACCGGATGCGCCAGCAGCGCGTGCAGTTGCGCCAGCAGCGCCCGACCGGCGGCGAAGTCGCGACGCTCGAACGCGATCTCCAGCATCGAACTGCCGACCACGGCGACGCTGCCGTCCGCCAGGGCGCGGCGGAGATGGTCGGCGAGGCAGGCCATCAGCCGCTCGCCGCGCGACAGCCCGGCGCGGCGGCGCACGACCGGGAAATTGACCACCACGGCCAGCAGCACGAAGCGATAACCGCCGTCCGGCGCAGGCGGCGGCCCGTCGGCCGCGGCGGGGCGATCACCCGGCGCGGCGTTCGACGGGGCGCGGCCCGCCGCCATATCGGTTTCCTGCGGCTCCATAGCCCATGGCGATAGCCGCACAGGTAGAAACTAACCGTTAACGCCGCCCTTTCCGATCGTTACGTTCGAATCGCTTGGGATTTGGTTAATTCGATGTTAACCATGACGATGCGCTTCGGCGCTTCTGGGAGAATGACTATGCAGGCGTTTTTCGCTCTGTTCCGCGACACCTACGGCGACGACATCCGCCCGGTGTAACGGAACGATCGCCTGGGTCATGATGGTTCGCCCGGGTGGCCCAGGCGATTTCACGTGCGGACTGCGATTCGATCGATCAGCGCGACGGCGCCGGTGTTCCCGCCCCCGCCCCGGCCGCACAGGGAAAGCGCTGCCGGAGCGCGACCACCACCACCGACGACGCCTCGCCCGAGCGATAGGCCGGGTTCTTTTCGAGATGGTCGAGGAAGATGCGGCGCAGGTCGCCCTGCGGCGGGCGCAACGCGGTGCAGAACTCCTTCGCGTTCAACCACGCCTCATAGGCTTTCACCGTATCGTACACCCCGGTCAGATAGGCGAAGCAATAGGATGCGCTGGCGGGTACGTTCGACTGGCAGCGCGTCTCCAGCTCGCCCGCGCGCAGGAAGCCGATCGGCGAGCTGTCGGCATTCTGCACCGGCGCGGCGATCGCGAGCAGCAGGGCGGGCAACACCATCGACATCTCCTGTTCGGGCCAAGGTCGCGCCCCTACCTGGCAAGGCATGAGCAGGTGGTGAACGGCGATGCCGCGCCGTCGGTTGCAGGCGGGCGGAAACGGCGATAGCGGCGGTGATCGTGGACGCCCCCCGCCCCCAGCCCGGCCCCGCCGCCGATGCCTCGCTCGACTGGCTTACCATGCCGCAGCCGCGACGGCGGCGGTCGCGCTGGCCGCTGGTGGTGCTGCTGCTCGCGCTGCTTGCGATCGGCGGCTGGTGGTGGTGGCCGGCGGGCGACGTGCCCGCGACCCCGCCCGCCACCGTGACGCGCCAGACCGCGCAGCTGCTGCGCAATCCCTTCGCGCCCGAAGCGTTGCGCCCGCTCGATCCGAACCGCGCGCGGCAATGGAACGCCGCGGTCCCGACCGCCGAACCGGGCACCCCCGCCGCGACCGGCTTCGCCGCGCTGGCGGCGGCCCCGGTCGACCGGATGCGCTCGATCGACTGCCTTGCCGACGCGATCTACTACGAAGCGGGCAACGAACCGGTCGAGGGACAGCGCGCGGTGGCGCAGGTGGTGCTCAACCGGGTGCGCCACCCCGCCTATCCGAACAGCGTGTGCGGCGTGGTCTATCAGGGGGCGGCAAGGCGTACCGGGTGCCAGTTCAGCTTCGTGTGCGACGGATCGCTCGCCCGCGCCCGCACGCCCGCGGGCTATGCCCGCGCGCGCGGCGTGGCGGAGACGGCGCTGGCGGGCTATGTCTATGCCCCGGTCGGCTGGGCGACGCATTATCACGCCGATTACGTCGTACCCTATTGGGCGGCGGGGCTGACCAAGGTCGCGACGATCGGCGCGCATATCTTCTATCGCTGGCCGGGACGGCAGGGGACCGGGGCGGCGTTCGTCGATCGCTATGCCGGGCGCGAGCCGTTGCTGGGCGGCGCGCTGCCGCAGCCGGAGGCGAGCGCCTCGCCGGTCGCCGCGCGCGACCTGCCGCCCGCGACCGTCACCGCCGCCGAACGCCCGGTCATCTTCAGCAACGCCGCACAACCGGAGAAGCCCGTGGCCACCGCCACCCCCGCGCCGGGCGGCGACCGCTGGGTCATCGCGCGATAGGGTGCTGCCCGATCCACGCTCCGCATACCCGCCACCGTTCGTGTCGAGCGCAGTCGAGACACGGTGCGCTACGTTTGCGGCACGTCCCTCGACTGCGCTCGGGACGAACGGATCGGGGGGCCGGAAAAACGCGCTGTGCCGTTTCTGGAGTCTGATCCACTTGCGTGGAAGCGGTACCGGCCCGCTCCCCCACCCGGCCACCCATCGAGCGTACCGTGTGGGTGGCCGGGTGGGGGAGCGGGCCGGTACCGCCCTGATCCAGCTTTGCTGGATCAGACTCTAACCGACATGCACGACCCGCATCGGCGGCACCGCAACCGGCCGGTCGACCGGATAGGACCAGCGCGTCTCGCCGTCCGCACCCTCGCCGAGGAAATCGAAGCCGAGCGTCGCATAATGGTCGCGCACCAGCGCGTTGCGCGGCGTCGGGCGATAGACGCCGATCAGCCGCGCCACCCCCGCCGCCTGCGCCTGTCGACACAGTTCGGCCAGCACCGCGCGTTCGACCCCTCGCCCGAGCACGCGGCAGCTCATCAGCCACGTGTCGATCTCCCACCCATCATCGGCAGCCAGCGCGATCACGACCGAGATCATGCCGGTGTCGCCGAACATGTCCGACAGCCGCACCTGCAGGGTCGCCGCGGCATCCTGCTCGAACGCGGCGACGGCGTTGGCGTCGTGGCGGCGGGTGGTCAGGTTGAACTGGTTGGACTTGGCGATCAGCTGGACGATCCGCTCGCGCCCGACCGCATCGAACGGCGCGAAGGTGACGGTCATGTCGAGCGAGGCGAGATAGGCCTCCACCCCGTCGGACCCCGCCGCCAGCTCGGCGCGCCTTGCGTTGGCACGATAGGTCGCGCCGCGCATCCGGTCCTCGTCGGAAAAGCCGGTCGCCTCGAAATAGCCTGCCGCCGCGAGGGTCCGGGCATAGAGCGCCGGGTCGGCGGGCAGTTCGGGCACCGCCACCTCGGGCAGCAGGCGGCGGACCAGCGCGCGCTCGACCGGATTGTCGTCGGCCAGCACGAACGAGGCGAGCCCCAGCGACAGCGTGTCGGCGATGGCGCGGATGTTGGCGGCCTTGTCGGTCCAGTTCGCCTGGAACACCGCGACATGCTCCTCGCGCAGCAGCATGTCGGGATGGGTGGCGAAGGCGTGGCGCGCGATCGCGTCGTCGTTCTTGGACGATACCGCCAGCACCACGCCGCGTTCATGGAGTTGCAGCGCCGTCCGCTGCATCGCGACGAACGCCTCGCCGGTGGCGTCGCCCTGCCCCAGCCTGATCCCCGCGATCCCGTCGTCGCCGATCACCCCGCCCCACAGCGTATTGTCGAGATCGAGCACGAGACAGCGCCGCGCCTTGCCCAGCGTCGCCGCGATCAGCCGCGCGACATGATCGGCATAGAGCGGCAGGCAGCGGGTGGCGAAGGGCAGCTTGGCGAGGTTCCACCCGGCGGGATCATGCCACTGCGCCAGCCCGACCGTGGCGGCCAGCGTCGCGACGTCGAGCAGATGGTCGCCGCTGCCCGCCAGTTGCGCGACGATCGTGTCGTTGATGTCGGCCACCACCCGCGTGACGCTGGCGGCGACGCGACGGTCGTAGTTGCCGAACAGCGTTTCGGGCGGGGCGGCGATCGTCTGCACGATGCTGGCCGCGCCGCCGCGTTCGAGCAGCGCGGCGCGCATCGTTGCGATCTGTGCCACGGCGCCGTCCGCGTTCCTGCCGGCAAGCGTCGGCGCGACGGGCAGGTCGCGGTGGTCGAGCGCCAGCAGCACCGCATCGCACCGCGCGGCGTTGATCGCCGATGCGGGATCGAGCGCATCCTGCATCGCCCGCCCGAACTCGCCGCGCACCACCTCCAGCGCGATGCCGTGGCGCGCGGCGCTCGCGACCAGCGCGGGGGCGATCAGGTCGAGCGTGCCGGTGCCGATCAGCCCCAGCCGGTACGGGTGCAGCGGGGCGAGGCCGCGCCCGTCGCCCTGTGCCGCCGCGATCGCGCGGGCCAGCCGGTCGAGCTGGTTGGGCGACAGCGCATGCGCCGCGATCGCGCGGATCGCCTCGCCGGGGACCGGATCGTGCGCCAGTGCGGCGATGCGCGCGCGGGTGTCGGCAGGGGCGGGCAGCAGCCAGCCGAGGTCGAGGTACAGGTCGGCGGACATCTCAGATCAGGCCGAACGCCGAACTGGTCGCGTTGAGCGCGAAGCCCAGCGCCACGCTCTTGATGAGTTCGCGCGCCGTCACCGGCAGGTTGGCGTTGATGATCGCGGCAGTGACGGAGGTGATCCCGGCGAACAGCAGCACCGACCACCAGCGGGGAAACTCGGGGCTCGGCGGATGGGGCCATGAGGTGATGAGCGGGAGGAGCACCATCAGGAAATGGCCGAAGCACGACGCGATCCAGTGCACGACCATGCGCGGCACCGTCTCGCCCAGCTGGGTATGCGGATTACCGATCATCGTCGTCCGCCGCGTCTTCGTCGGTGCGCTGCATGTCGCCGATCAGCGCCTCGACCAGATATTCGTAATAGAGCGGTGATTCGGGGCCGAGTTCGAGGCCCGATGCCCCCTTGCGCGCCGCCAGCTTCGCCCGGGCGGCGCGAATCTGCCATTCGGCCATCTCGCGCCATGTCGCCGCGTCGCGCGCGGCGATCGCCTGCTGCGCCAGCGCGACCAGCATCACCAGCGCGCCCAGCACCGCGACGACCACCGCCCCGTAATAGCTCTGCTCGTATTTCGCGCGCAGCGTCAGGCCATAGATGACCGTGCCGACGACCGCGACCAGCGCAAACAGGCACACCGCATCGATCGCGCGATTGAAGCGCATCGACCACAGCGATGCAGGTTCGTGTTTCAGTGTATGCCCGCTTTACTGCCCGGTGATCGCCGGTCGACTTGGCCGAACCGATCGATCCGACTTTAGTCCAGCACCACCCGGCTGCCAAGGCTGTCGCGCCGTTTGCAGCATGCCGCCGATCGGCCCGGCCAGCAGGGGCGTGAGCCGCTCGACGAACGGGACCGAGAGATGGCTGTTGTCGTGATAGACGACGATGCCGTCGATCACCACCGGGCACACGCGCGGGCCGCAGATATGGTCTGACAGGTCGAGGAAGCGCACGCCCGGCATCGGCGGCAGCGCGTCGATCGGGCTCGGCACCGAAAGATGCGTGGCGCGATCGAGATCGCAGCGGCCCGCGAAATCGGCGCGGTGGCGATCGATGCACACCGGTACGCGGTAATGTTCGGCGCGCGGCGTGTCGCGGATCGCCAGCACCGCGATCCCCGCGCGGGTCCATGTCCGCCATACCGGCGGGAAGCCCGGCGGCACCTCGTCGCCGCGATTGCCGGGGCCGGGGCGGGTCGCGGTGGTGACGACCAGCGCGGGGCGGAGCGCCAGCACGCGGGCGACGGCGGCCCTTGCCCACGCCCGGCACCGTGCCGCGCCGGTGCCGGTGCGCAGCACGCCGTTATATTCGCCATCGATCGGGCAGGCGCTCTTGGTGATCGACACCAGCCGCCACCCCTGCGCCTGCGCGATGCGCTTCAGCGCCGGATGGAACTGGGTCGAATGCGATCCGCCGACCAGCGCGACCAGCGGAGCGCCCGGATTGCGCGTGCCGCTGAAACACGTCGTGACCCGTGCCGAGCGTTCTTTGGTGTCGCAACCGTTGCCATAGGGTTCGGGCAGCAGCGTGCCGATCGCGGCGAGTTGCGCATCGATCCCCGGCGGCAGTGCGGGATCGCCCCGCACCACCGGCAGCGGCGGGCGATAGCGACGGGGGGTCGCCAGATAGCGCGCCTCGACTGCCGCGAAATGCCGTTCCCAGCCGTACGCATAGGCAAGGTTGGGAAGGGCGGGCAGCAGCGCCAGCACCAGCGCGGCCAGCGCCCCGCGTCGCCGCGGCAGCCGTGCGATCGGCCGCGCCTCGCCCAGCCGCCGCATCGGGTCCTCGACCAGCCGCTTGAGCGACAGCGCCGCCAGCACCGACAGCGCGATCACCACGCCCCCCTGCATGAGCGTCAGCCGGGTCGTGCCGAGCCATTCCTGGCCATAGGTCAGGATCGGCCAGTGGCAGAGATAGACGGTGAACGATATCGCCGCCGCACGTTGCAGCCAGCGGTGCGACAGCAACGCCGCCGCGCTGCCGCGTACCCCCGCATCGCCCCCGGCCAGCAGCAGCAGCGTCGCGCCGCCCACCGGCCACAGCGCGGCGAGGCCGGGATAGGGCGCGTCGGGCGGCACGATCCATGCGGTCGAAACGATCGCCGCCAGCCCGCCCCAGCCCATCGCCCGCGCCGCCGCCGCGCCGGGCCGCACCCGATCGGCGGTGACGGCGAGGATCGCGCCCGCGGCGAACTGCCAGAAGCGCGCGGCGGGGTTGAAATAATGCGGTGCCGGATTGCGCGCCAATATCCACAGCGCGAAGGCGAAGGACGCGATCCCCAGCACGCCGAACACCGCGACATGCACCCGCCGGTCATAGCCGCGCCGCCCCGACAACGCGCGACAGGCGAGGATGAGCAGCGGCAGGACCGCGAAGAACTGCATCTGCGTGGAGAGCGCCCAGAATTGCTGGAACGGGCTGGCCGGGGTGTCGCGCGCGAGATAGTCGGTCGATTCGCGCAGCAGTTGCAGGTTTTCGAGCTGCACCGTCGCCATGACGCCGTTCAGCGCGAACGGCTTCCACAGCGTGATCGGCAGCAGGAAGCTGCCCGCGATGAAGGTGAGGAAGATCACCGCCATTGCGGCGGGCAGGATGCGCAGGCCCACCCGCGCCCAGAAGGCGAGCGGATCGACCCTGCCCCCGTCCGCCTTCGCCACCAGCGAGCGGGTGAGGAAATAGGCGGAGACGAGGAAGAACACGTCCACCCCGCCGGTCACGCGGTCGAGCCAGATGTGCCCGATCACGACCAGCGCCATGCCGATCGCGCGCACGCCCTGCACATCGGTGCGGTAGCGACCGGCGACGCTCCGGTCGCCCTGGCTCATGCGCCCGGCCTCAGCGACCGACCGCGCTGCACTGGACGGTCGCGAGGCTGGCGAGCGGGGCGGGCTTGCAGGGCGCAGGCTCGCCCCAGATATAGCCCGACCCCTTGTAGCCGAGATACACCCGCCCGAACACGTCCGGGTCGGCACCGATCGCCGTCACCTGGTCCAGCGTGCCGACGGGGAAGTCGACCAGCCGCACCCACGTCTTCGCATCGTCGACCGAGCGCCAGATGCCATAGACCCCGCCGACCTTCCCCGAGACGAAGATGGTGGGATAGGACGAACCCGGCGCGGCCTTGCCGAACGCCACGTCGTCGACGCGGTCGACGTCGGGCACCATCACCCACGTCGCCCCGCCGTCGATGCTGCGGCGCAGGGTCGATTCGGCGGCATGGGCGTGGCCCGAGGTGAAGAACAGGTGCCCGGCATGGCCCGGCACCGAACGCAGCTTGGCGGCGGCATTGGTCGAGGCCATGATCTCGCCCGCGAACACCTGGCTCCACGTCGCGCCGCCGTCCTGGCTGCGCCACAGCCCGGTAAGCCCCTGATTGGGCGCCTCGCCGCTGTGATAGTAATAGAAGGTGCCGGGGATCGACTTGTCGGAGGCCAGCGTCTTGCGCTGATACCATTGGTGCTCGAACGATCCCGGATTGTCGCCCTGCGCGCCGGGCAGGCGCACCGGTTCCCAGTTGCGGCCGCGGTTCTTGGTATAGAAGGGCGTGCGGTTGAACGCCGGTGCCCACACGATATTGCCGGTGTCGCCCGACGATACCGCGATCGTGCCGAACGACATGCGCCACGGATCGTCGGCCTTGGTCCCCGGCGGCTGCGGCAGCGTGGCGAACTTCGTCCAGCTCTGCCCGCCGTCGCGGCTGTAGCCCGCCATCACCGTGTTGCCGTCCTGCCAGCAGCAGCCCATCCGGGTGTCGGTGGCGTTGGTGACGACATAGGACGGATCGGCCGGGGTCCAGTCGATCTGCTGCGCGGCGATCAGCGAGCGTTCGCCCGGCTGGAACGTCGTCGAATAGGCGTTGAGATCGGGCTTGATATGGATGCCGAAGTCCCATCCGGCGAACATCGGGGCGTGGCCCGGCGTCTGCACGATGTCGTTGGCCACGATCTCCTCGATCCCGCGCGACTGGCTGATCCAGTCGGCCGACGCGCTCTCGGGCGTCAGGTCGGCGTAGAACACGCCGGTACCCGCCGCCACCCACAGCCGGTTGGCCACGACCGGATCGAACTGGATATCGCCGGTCGGGAAGAAGGACTGGTCGGCGAGGCGCAGCCATGGCGGGTCCTTGGGCCCCGCCTCGGCGGTATGCGACAGGGTGCGCCACGTCCGCCCGCCGTCGCTCGACTGGTATCCCGCCCCGCCCCAGTCGAACACGACGACCTGATCGGCGCGCGGATTGGCGGCGATCGCGCCATATTTCTTGGCGGGCAACCCCGCCTCGGTGGTGAGGTTATGCCATGCGCCGTCGCGCAGCGACCAGATGGTCTGCGTCTCGTCGTCCGCGGCGAAGAACACGCCGTTGCGGTCGAACGTGCCGTGGCGCAGCGTCATCGGCCCCGCCCCGCCCGCGGCCAGCGGACGGAAGCTCGCCCCGCGATCGGTCGAGACATACATGCCGCGCCCCGACGCCATGGCGAGGATGCGCCCGGTCGGCTTGGCGCCCGCCCCTGTCTCGAACCATACCAGCGTGCCCGGCGCCTGGATGCCCGGCGGCGGGCGGCGATCGACGCTGGTCGGCACCGACGCCACCCGGTTCCAGCTGTTGCCACCGTCGGCGCTGCGCCACAGCCCGCTGCCGGGCGTGCCGAGCAGCACCAGATCGGGGTTGGTCGGATCGACGGTCAGATAGGGCCCGTGCAGGCGGAATTCGCTGTTGGCGTCCCATTCCAGCGGGAAGGGATTGCCCTGCCCCGACTGGACGAAATGCGCGCCGCGATCGTCGCTGCGATACACGCGACCCTTGGTCGCCAGATAGACGCGCTGCGACCGCGACGGCGCGACGGCGATGGCATAGGCACCCTCCGCGATCCCGTCCTGCACCCGGTCGGCGGGGGGGAAGGCGGCGGCGGTCATCAACTGCTTCCAGCGATCGGCCTTTTTGTCCCAGATATATGCGCCGTACACGTCGGCGCGGGCGACCATCGTCTCGCCCTTCGGGTCCATCGCGAGGCCGGTGATATAGCCGCCGCCGCCGATCGCGACCGCCTTCCACTGATATGCCTCGTTCGGCACCGGGCGTCCGGCGCTCGACAGCGCGGGCGGCGTGGTCAGCGCCGCCGCGGGCTGCAGGAACCACGCCCAGGCGGCATAGCCGAGCGCGGCGATCAGCCCCACGGCGAGGATCGCCCACAGCCAGCCGCGGCTGCGCCGCTCGGGCTTGACGAACTGGTCATAGCGGATGGCATTCCGGTCACGTCGCTGCATCGCACCCCTCGACCCCGCCCGACATGGGGCATGGGCTGGCAAGTTGAATCAGTCATGGGTCTTGCGGGCGAGGTGGTACAGCGCAATCGGGCTGGTCACAAGGTAACGCCGCCCGAGTCGCAGCGGATCGCGCGCCGCGCGGTAGATCCATTCCAGCCCCAAGCGCTGCATCCATTCGGGCGCGCGCGACACTCCCCCGCCATAATGGTCGAACAGCCCGCCGCAGGTACGGATCCACGCGACGCCGGGCAGCCGGTCGCGATTGGCGATGGCGAACGCCTCCTGCAACGGGCTGCCCATGCCGAGCCACAGCACGTCGGTGCCCGCCGCGACGATGCGTTCGCAGATCGCCTGCGTCCGCTCCGGCGGGAAATAGCCCGATCGCGTGCCGACGATCTGGAGATCGGGGAAGCGGCTGCGCAGATGGTCCGCCGCGCGCGCCGCGACGCCGGGCCTGCCGCCGAGGAAATAGAAGCGGATGCCCTCGCGCGCCGCCACCGCGGACGCATCGAGCAGGAAATCGGTCGTCGCGGTGCGCTCCTCCAGCGGGCGATCGCACCAGATGCGGCTGGCGAACACCAGCGGCATGCCGTCGGCATCGACGATATCGGCGGCGTCGATCGATCGGCGAAAGGCGGGATCGCCGTGATAGGCGGCGACGACGCTGCCATTCGCCGAGGTGACGACCCGCGGGCGCGGCAAGTGCCCGGCGCGCGCCGCCGCGACATCGGCGCACATCGTCCCGGCCAGTTGCCTGAGCGTCAGCCGGGCGATCGGCAGGCCGCCGATCGTCACCTTCTCCGGCGGTTGCGGCTGTGCTGCCGGATCGGCCATCGCGCTTGCTCCCCTTGCCCGCGCAAGCCTTCTCACGCCGCCGTGCCGCCGACAAGGGGGCGGTGCCGCGCCAGGAAGCGCGAGGCGCGGCGTTGCAGGATCAGCGCATAGGCCCCCTCCCCCGCCACGATCCCCGCGATCGACCAGATCGGCCCGCCGAGCGCCAGTCCCGCCGCGACCCCGCCCAGCGACAGCGCGGCAGTGCCGATGCTGATCGACGCCAGCTCGCGGAACCGCCCGGCGGCGAGGAGCAACGCACCCTCCGGCGCATGGAGTTGCCGCGCCAGCGCCACGGCGAACCACAGCGCCGCGCCGAGCGCGATGACCGGCAGCGTAAACTTGCCGCGGAACAGCAGCTCGGGCGCGAACGTCAGCAGCAGCACCGCGACGACGGCGGTGCCCGCCCACACCGCGAACAGCACGGCGTGCAACTGTCGCCGTCCGGCCCGCACCCGGTCGATCCGCCCCTCCGCCAGATCGCGTGCGAAGCGGGCGCGCTCGAACTCGACCAGCGCGTTGATCGCGACGGTAATCGGGCGGATCAGCAGCGCGGCGGCGGCGATCGGCGCAAAGGCCGTGGCGCCATAGAGCGCGGTCACGATATAGCTGTGGCTGTTGACCGTCCCCTCGGTCGACAGCACACCAAGCAGCGACCAGCGGCTGTCGCGCCGCCAGATCGCACGATAGCCGCCAAGTCCCCGGACCCCGCCCAGCACCGACGCGCGCAGCGGCCACAGCGCGGGCACCACCGCGAGCAGCAACGGCAGCACCGCCCCGCCGAGCGACAGTGTGGGGCGCGCCAGCACCACCGCACAGCCGATCGCCAGCGTCGCGCCATAGATCAGGTCGGACGCGATCGCGCGGGCGGGCACACCATGCGCCATCGCCCGCGTCCGCGCGAACTGCCGCGCGAGCAGCAGGGCGGTGAACAGCGCGAACAGGATCGCCGCCACACCCCCCGCCCCGGTGGCGAGGCCCAGCAGCAGCATCGCGCCCGCCAGCGGCAACAGCGCGGCGCGCTGTGCCGCGTCGATCGCCGCCACCCCCTGTCCCTGCGCCGCCGCGACCAGCATCGGCGCGCCGAACAGCGCGCTCCACAGCCCGATCGCGAACTGCGATACGACGATCAGAAACGAGAAGCGCCCGAAATCGCCGAGCGACAGGCGGGTGAGCAGCAGCAGCGACAGCGCGAACTGTCCGCCCGCGCCGAGGATCGGGCCGATCCCCGCCCCGGCATAGCGCCCTAGGCCCGCGATCACCGCGCGCGGCGCGGGAGGGGCCGGGCGGGTCGCCGCCGGACGCGACGGAGCAGCCGCAGCGCCCGCTCGCGCAGCTGGCGATGCGCGCCCTCCCCGGCGTTCGACAGGTGATAGATCAGCGCGATCGCGAGGAACAGGAACAGGTTGGGGATCGCCATGCGATCGAGCAGGCTCGTCTCGGTCATGTTGTGCCCGGCGCTGAACAACAGCATCGCCAGCAGCAGCGACCGCTGTGCCCGCCCGATCGAGAAGCTGGTGAGCAGCCGCGTGATCGGCCACAGGATCAGTACCGCGATGGCCAGCAGCGTGCCGGGCAGGCCGATCGTCACCACGAGGTCGAGATAGCCGTTGTGCCCATGGCCCGCATGCTCGGCGATCCAGCCGTCGGTATAGTCCCAGATCGGCGCGTCCGGCCCGATCTGCCAGAACGACCCGAAGCCGGAGCCGGTCCACGGATAGCGGCCCGCATAATCGATCAGATAGGGCCAGATCTGCGCCCGCCCGGTCAGCGCGGTCGGATCGCTCAGCGCATTCTCCAGCACGCCCGAATACAGGATCACGAGCTGGATCAGCACCACGCCGACGAGGATCGCCAGCGTCAGCGCTAGGCCGCGATAGTTCGCGTCATAGCGCCGCACGAGCCAGCCGCCGATCACCGCGAGCAGCAGGATGCCCTGCGACGTGCGCGAATGGGTGAAGTAGAGGAATATCAGCGCCGCCGGGATGACCACCAGCGACGCCGCCACCGGCACCCGCCGCCGGTCGAACAGGAACAGCAACACGGTGAAGGCGCAGACCGCGCCGGTCATGTTCTTGTGCGGCAGCATGCCGCGCCAGTCGCCGACGATCGACGTATCCTCGCCCAGCACGAACGGATGGGTGCCGAGGCCGGGCACGAGCATCGTCAGGAAGTTGCAGACCAGCAGCAGCACCAGCACGATCCGGGTGACGTACAGGGTCCGCGCATAGCCCAGCTCGCGCGAGGTCGCGAACAGCATCCAGATGACGATCGTGGTCAGCGCCAGCCGCCGGATCGCGACCCCCGGCACCATCGACCAGCTGATGGTGAACAGGCAATAGCCGAGCAGTACGCTGATCCCCACCGGCAGCGCCCAGCGCGCGGCGAGCCGCCCGGATCGCCGCAACCCGATCAGCGTCAGCAGGAACAGCGCGCCGGTCAGCACCTGGCGCAGCACGTCGCCCTGGCTGTCGTCCGCCGCCTGGGTATATTCGGCGAAGGGCGAGGTGCCGACCGTCGCCAGCAGCAGCAGCCCGACATAGCCGAGCGTCGCGACGAAGCGGTTGAATCCGTCGGCGCCGGTGCGAAGGGCGGGCAGCGCGGGACGCCGGGCGGTGACGGGAGCGACGGGCATGGCCGATCCTACCGCGCCGCCAGCGTCGCCGCCAGCAGGCTTTCGTACGCATCGATCATCGCCGCGTTCGATGCCCCGCCCGCCAGCCGCCGTGCCTGCGCCGTGCGCGCCGCGCGCAGCGCCGGATCGTCGAGCACGTCCCGGATCGCCGCCGCCAGCGCAGGCGGATCGCCGAGCGGCACGACGGCGCCGCAGCGCGTGCCGTCGTCGAGCGTGATCCCCTCCACCTGCACCGCCACGTCCGACACGATCAGCGGCAGGCCGAGCCGCGCCGCCTCGATCAGCGCGAGGCTGTGGCCTTCGTACAGGCTGACCTGCACGAACAGGTCGGCGGCGGCGGCCTCCGCCAGCGCTGCGCCGCGCGTCACCTGTCCGGTGAAGCGGACCCGCCCGGCGATGCCCAGTTCCCCGGCCAGCGCATGGAGCATCGCCGCATCCTCGCCCCCGCCGACGATGGCGAGCGTCGCATCGGGCACCAGCGCCAGCGCCCGGAGCAGTTGCGGGTAATTCTTCTGCGCGGTCAGCCGCCCGAGCGCGACGATATGCCGCCCGCCGCCACCGGTACGCTCGGTCGCGTCGATCCGCGCCTCGATCCGGGTCGGCAGCGCATTGTGGATCGTCCGCCGCTTCGCGCGATAGGCGGCAGGCTTGTGCGCCAGCGTCGCCGCAACCGCATCGGACACGCTCACCACCGCCGCGACGCACGGCAGGCAGCCGGTCCAGCCGTCGATGCGGTCGATGCGCGGATTATGGGTATCGGTCGGCGAATGGTGCGACGGGATCACCCGTGTGCCCGTCCGCGCCAGCGTCACCGCGATCGGCAGCAGCACATTGGCCAGCGGCATGGCGGTGACGATCGCCGCCGGACGGTGCCGCCGCAGCCAGCGCACCAGTGCAGCGAGCAGCCGGGGCATGTCCGCCGCCGATGCGGGGGTGCGGTCCAGCACATGGTCCCATGCGAGGCCGTCGTCGCCCGGCGCCTCCAGCCCGGCACGCGGCGGATAGAGCGCGACGCGGCCCACGCGGTGGCCCCGCGCCGCCAGCCCCTCGGACACGTCGTTCCAGATCTCGCGCAGCCCCCCCGCCGCCGAATGGGTGACGCAGAACCAGATCGCGCCGCTCATCGCGCCGCCTCCGCCACGAGCGGCGCGACCTGCGCCGCCGCTGCCGCCGAGGCCCGCTCCGCCCCCTTGCGGTTGAGATGCGCCGCGCTCTGGTACAGCGTCGGATCGCGCGACAGCTCGGGAAAGGCGAACACCGGCCCGTAGCGGCGATAGGCATCGGCGCGCCCCGGCGACTGGACCGGACCGTAGAGCGGCAGCCGCAGGAACGCGATGCGCACGCCCCTAGCCCGCGCATCGGCGGCGATCCGCGCGACGTAGCGCCGGTCCACCGCCAGCCGTCGTTCCTCGGGCAGGAAGCGCAGGCGGCGCAGCCCCGCCTCCTGCCGCGCGACCGCCGCCCGGCTCATCGCCGCCAGTTCCGCCGCCGGGCGGTGGCGGTCGCCGTTGTTCATCGTGCCGTCGGGCAGGCGATAGCCGAGCGTCCGGTCGAGGTCGCTCCCGGCATAGGCGACGGGATCGAACCGCCGGGTCACGCCGAACCAGCCGGGCAGCGCCTGCTGCGCCGCATTCTTCAGCTGGCGATAGGGCAGCGCCAGCAGGTTGCCGACATAGCTGGTGTTGACCAGCAGCGGCGCGGCGAGCAGGTCGCGCGGCGCTGCCGTCTCCGCGAACATCGGGTGCGAATTGCCGATGTCGCCGTCGTCGGACAACAGGATCAGCCGCACTTCCGGGTGATGGTCGAGCAGCAGCCGCACCGTCTCCCAGGTGAAGTCGCGCCCCGGCATCACCAGCGAAAGGTTGGTGACCGGCACCGGCCGCGCCGCGCGGCGCGCCAGTTCGCGCGACAGGATCACGGGGCTGATCCCCGATTCGAGCCGCGACGACCCGACCACCGCCACCTCGATCGGCGCGGGATCGAACACGATACGTTCATACAGCCAGCGGGCATGGAACATCTGCGTGCCCGCCGCCTGCTGCCACGCGACATAACGGTCGAACGGCAGCGCCAGCGTCGCCAGCACGCCCGCGACCAGCGTCAGCGCGATCGTGGCGATCAGGGTCGCGGCGCGGCGCGGGGCGATCGGCTGCGGGGCGGCGTCGGTGGTCATCGCATCCCCCGTTAATAGCCGAAATAGACGAAGCTGCCCGAACCGCGCGCGACGAGCGCCAGCGCGACGAACAGCATGAGCCCGATCCCGACCGACCAGCCGATCGTGGGGGCCCAGGTGAAGGCGATGCGCGGCAGCGACACCCCGCGCCAGCCGCGCCAGTCGAGCACCGGCTCGTGCGCGTCGAGCAACTGCATCGAATTGGGCAGCAGCCAGCAGATGGCGAGGGCCAGCGCGATCAGCAGCGCGAAGCCGCCCCACCCCGCCGCCGGGATCGCCGCCGTGGTGGCGCCCGCCCCCAGCCCGGCCCCCATCCCCGCCATCGCCCGCCACAGATGCGCGGCGGTGGCCATGTCGGGCGCGCGGAACGGCACCAGCGCGACCAGCACGGCGAGCAGCGTCGCCTGATTGCCGAGCAGCCCGTGCCACGGCCGCGCCACGCGCCCCTTGCGCCGCTTGCGTCGCACGAAGCGCCACGTCTCCGCCGCGACCATATAGCTCGCATGCAGCAGGCCGAAGACGATGAAGGTCCAGTTGCCGCCGTGCCATGCACCGATCACGAACATCGCGACGAAGGTCGGCAGCAGCACCCCCAGCGCGTGCATCGCCCCCCGCCCCACCCCGCGCATCGCCGCGAAGCGGGTCAGCGGCAGCGCCAGCGGCTGGAAGATGTAATCGCCCACGAACCGCCCGAGGCTCATGTGCCAGCGCCGCCACCATTCGACGATGCTGGTGACGCGCAGCGGCGAATGGAAATTGGCGGGCAGGCGGATGCCGAACATGCGCGCCGCACCGATCGCCATGTCGCTGTAGCCCGAGAAGTCGAAATAGAGCTGCATCAGATAGCCGAGGATCGTGCCCCATGCCGCCGCCGCGCCGAACCCGGCACCCGTCGCCGCGGCGGCGAACAGCGGATCGACCCACAGCGCCAGCGTGTCGGCGATCACCACCTTCTTGAACAGCCCGATCGCCAGCAGGACGATGCCGATCAGCAGGTCGGCGGGCATCGCCCGCCGCGCGGGCGTCGCCTCCAGCTGGCCGACGAACTCGCGGACATAGACGATCGGGCCGGAGATGATCGCGGGAAAGAACAGGATCGCGGCGGCATAGCTCAGCGGCCGCACCGCGCCCCCGCGCCCCCGCGCGGTATCGACGAGGAACGCGATCTGCTGGAAGGTGAAGAACGAAATGCCGAGCGGCAGCGCGATGCGCACGAGAAACGCATCCGCGCCCACCGCGGCGGGCAGGTTCTCGGCAAGGAACCCGCCGTACTTGACCCCGACCAGCGCGGCGACATTGGCGACGACCCCGAACGTCAGCCAGCGGTGCCGCACCGTCCCCTCGCTGCGCAGGATCGCGCGCGACACGAGGTAATTGCCGACGACCGACGCCAGCAGCACCGGCAGCGCCCATGCCGCCGCCAGCGCATAGAAGACCAGCGTCGCCCCGATCAGCAGCGCGGCGCGCGTCCGCACCCCGCGCGTTGCAACGATCGCCCATGCCGCCACCACCAGCGGCAGGAACAGCAGCAGATAGCCGTAGGAATTGAACGCCACCGCGCCCGTCCGCGCGTCAGGCGGCGGCGGTCAGCAGGTCGACCAGATCGCCGATCTTCGCGGTCGACTGCCACTGCGCGATCGTCAGCCGGGTGCCGAACGCTTGCTCGACCGCCACCATGAAGCGGATGTTGCTCAGGCTGTCCCATCCCGCCACGTCGCGCGCGGTCAGATCGTCGCGATAGACGATATCCTCGTCGTCGAAGGTGTCGATCAGCACCTCGGTCAATCGGTCGATCACATCGTCGCGGGTCATGGCGTCTCCCTTGTCGCAAAGCCGGTCGGGGTCAAGGAAGCGTGGGCCCGCCCCCGCCCCGGTTCAGACGAGGCGCGCCGCCTCGCGCCGACGGCGACGCATCGTGCGCAGCACGTCGTCCCCGGCATCGCCCTTCACCCGGCGCTCGTCGAGGTCGGCGGTGGCGAACTGGGTAAAGGCGACCACGAACATCATCATCACGCCGACCAGCGCGTCGCGCTCGAACAGGCTGCTCTCGGTGATGTTGTGGCCCATGCAGAACAGCAGCATCGCGACCAGCATCGCGCCGCGCGCGGGCACGATCCGGTTGCTGGTCAGCAGCCGCCACATCGGCCAGACGATCGCCGCGAACACGATCAGCGCCAGCCCCGGCAGGCCCACCGTGACCAGCAGGTCGAGATAGCCGTTGTGCCCCACCGTCACCAGCAGCGCGAAACCGCTGCCATAGCTGTAGACCGGGCTGTTCCCGCCGATGTTCCAGAACGATCCGAAGCCCGCGCCATAGATCGGGTTGGCCGTCGCATAGCGCACCAGCACCGCCCAGATCTGCCCGCGCCCGGTGAACGCGCTCGGTTCGAGGTAATTGACCTCCAGCACGTCGAGATAGGCGGTGGTCATCACCCAGACGAAACAGGTGACGATGGTCACGATCGGGATGAGGTAGCTGCGCAGGCGGCGGCTGAGCGTCTGGAACATCCAGCCGACCAGCATCGCGATGCCGAGCATGCCCGCCGACGTCTTGGACTGGGTGCGGAACAGGAAATAGCCCGCCGCCACGATCACCGCGATCCGCAGCAGCGTGGGGATGCGCTTGGCATCGAACAGGAACAGCAGGATCAGCAGCGCCGAGGCCGCGCCCGCGAAATTCTTGTGCGCCATGAACCCGCGCCAGTTGCCGATCAGCGCGGTCGGCATCGCCGAGTCCTTCAGCAGATGGACGCCGGTCGGCTGGTCGACGAAGACGACGATGTAGTTGATGAGCAGCGCGACGACGAGCGCCCCGCGCAGGATGTCGAGGATCGACTGGTATCCGCCGAACTTGACCAGCAGGAACACCGTCCAGATCGTCAGCACCGTCAGCAGCAGACGCCGCGATCCGATGTCCGGATCGACCGCCCAGAACAGGCTGAGCACGCACCAGCCCAGCGCCAGCAGGATCGGCCACGGCATGGCGATGATGCCGAGCCCGCGCTCGAGCGGACGCGAACCCCACAGGGTGAGCGCGAGGAACGCGATATAGCCGATCTGGCGCGCGCTGTTGCCCGCGCCGGACATGGTCATCTCGTTCAGCGACATCAACGGTGCGAGCAGCACCATGACGAGGAAGCCGACCGCCGCGACGCGCAGCAGCCGGTCGTGCAGGTCGACATAGCCGCCGCCCGCATCCGCCTTCGGCGCGCCGACCCGCAACTGCTCAAACAGGCTACCGCCGATCCCCGACGAATCCATGACGATCCTTACTCCACGCGCGTCGGCGGCGAACCTTCGGCAACCGGCACGATCGCCGGACCGGCGTTGCACGAATCACGATTTGGTTCCGCCCTGTGCGGAATATTCCTTACCCTTTGGCGGCGCGGTCGGCAAATTCGGCGATCAGCGCCTCATATTGGCCGAGCACCGCGGTCCAGGTGAAGTCCGCTTCCCACCGCGCCCGCGCCGCGTCGCGCATCCGCTCAGCCAGCGCCGGATCGCCCGACAGCCGGTCGATCGCCTTCGCGCAATCGTCGGCGGTGGTGAAATAGGTGCCCGCATCGCCGCAGACCCAGCGGTTGAAGGGATTGTCGTGCGCGATCACCGCATTGCCCGCGCCCAGCGCCTCGACCAGCGACGGGTTGGTGCCGCCGACGCGGTGGCCGTGGAGATAGGCGAGCGAATGGAAGCGCAGCGCGTGCAGGATCGCCTTGTCGTAGATCGCGCCCGGAAAGATCACCTCCGGCCCCGCCGCGTCCATCACCTTCGCGTGATAGGGATTGGCGCGGTCGTACTTGCCGAGCAGCATCAGCTTGTGCCCGCGTTCGCGCGCCGAGAAGCCGCGCACGATCTCCAGCACCGAATTCTCCGGCTCGGGTCGGGCGATCAGCGTGTAGAAGCGCTGCGGCTCGATCCCGAACGCCGCCAGCGGCGCGGGGTCGCAGGCGTCGATCCGGTCGGCGCCATAGGGAATCATCGTGATCCGCTCGCGCGGGGTGCCGCGCGCCAGATGGTCGGCGATCGCGGGATGGTCGGCGATCAGCTGCGTGCCCGCCCGCGCCGCCAGCCGTTCGTTGATCCACAGATAGGCGCGTTCGGCGCGGCTGTACTTCGCGCGCTTCCACTCCAGCCCGTCCATGTTGATCAGGTTGGTGCGCCCCTTCCTCGCCACCCACGACGACAGGAAGCCGGTGTTGTAGCCGAGCGTCAGGATGACGCCGGGCTGGCGCATCGCATCGGCGGTGGACTTGATGTCGAATTCGATGGTGCCGACCGCGCCGTCGCGCGTCGTCGGGATGTGGATGCGGCGGATGCCCTCCCAGCTGTCCTCGAACCGGGCGCCGGTCGGGCTGCCCTGGCAATAGACCAGCACGTCCCAACCCTGCCGCTGCAGATACAGCGAGAGATGTTCGGCGAAGGTTTCAAAGCCACCATGCGCGGCGGGTACGCCGCGTATTCCCAGGATGATGAGCTGCCGTGCCAATTCTTCGCCGTCCCCGGTTGTCGCCGCACCCCTGCCGTCCGCCCCCCGGGGCCGGCACGTACCAGGATCGGAACCGCCGATGGCCGTTCGATCGTCAGGATGGCGCACCGACTAACCAACAAGGCGATCCGAGCCAAGTCATTATCTTGATTCGTGGGCAGTTACGGCGGGTCGTTATTATGTCGTACCGCGATGCAACACCCATGGCTTAGATAAGCCGCCCGCGACGGTCAAGCCGGACGGTCGAGCCGCCGCGAATAACGCGGCGTTACTTCGTTTCGGCCCCGTATCCCACCGGTCGGCGGACGCTGTCGCGCGGCGTGGTGGAGAACCACCGCCGATGCCGCGTCGCACGGTCGAGCCGGTCGCTGATCGGCAGTTCGACGAAGCGATAGCACAGCGCACCGGCGACGAGCGCCGAGACGATGCTGCCGACGACCGCCAGCGACGGCAGCATCAGCCCGACCTTCGCGAACAGCTGCGGCGTGACCGGCGCGACCAGCGGGTGGATGAGGTACAGCGAATAGGATGCCGCCCCCATGAACACCGCGAAGCGCGGCACGCGGTGGCCGATCCGCCCCTCCAGCACGACTGCCGCGAGCACCACCGCCGCCGCCGCCAGTGTGATCAGCAGCGAGTTGACGAACGGCAGCGGCGTATGCGGCAACGGCACGAACAGGTAGAACAGCCCCGCCCCGGCCAGCAGCCATCCGCTCCATTCGGGCAGCGTCCGCTCGCGCGCGGCCCAGGTCGCGATCGCCATGCCGGCGAGGAAATCGAGCACGATCGGGTTGCTGTAATAATAGAGCGGCACCGGCCAGCCGGCATCGCGCACCAGCCCCAGCAGCGCGAACATCACCAGCACCGGCGCCAGCGTCACCAGCGGACGCAGCCGTGCCAGCAGCGTGATCGTGAACAGCAGGTAGAAGAACATCTCGAAATTGAGCGTCCATCCCACCCCCAGCAACGGTTCGATCGCGCCGTCGGCGTTATAGGCGGGGATGAACAGGAACGACTTCCACACCACCGCCCAGTCGAGCTTCGCGTGCAGCACCAGCCCGGTGGTGAAGATCAGCACCACCGCCTTGATCGACAGGATCAGCCAGTAGAGCGGCACGATGCGCAGGATGCGGCGCAGCGCGAACACCCGCCATCCGCCCGCCTCGCCGATCAGCTTCTGCGAGGCGACGATCATCACGAAGCCGCTGATGACGAAGAACAGCCGGACGCCGTTCGCGCCTTCGGAATAGACCGGCATCGCGGCGGTCAGCCGCTCGTGCGAATAGAAGGTGGAATGGACGACGACGACCATCAGCGCGGCGAGGAAGCGCAGCGCCTGGATCGTCAGATAGGCGCGCTTCGGCGGCGCGGCAGGCGGGGTCCGGGGAATGGTCATGCGTCGCGGCCCATCGATGCCGCCGGATCCCGAAGCTGTACCATCTCGTCCGTGCACCCCCGCATCACTCGCAAATCACCCACTGCCGTGCCCGGCACGATCAGCGCTTCAGCGCCGCATAGACGTCGCTCATCGCCGCATAATATTGGTCGGGCGCATAGTCGCGCGCGGCGCGCGCGTGGCACGCCTCCGCCATGCTACGCAGTTCGCCCTCCGAACAGGCCATCGCCGCGGTCATCGCGCGCGAAAGGTCGTCGACGTCGCCCGAGGCGAAGCGCCAGCCGTTCACCCCGTCCTCGATCAGTTCGGGGATGCCGCCGATGCGCGCGCCGATCAGCGGCTTGCCGCGCCCGAACGCCTCGATCGCGCTCATCGGGCCGTTCTCATACCATTCGGACGCGAGGATCGTCGCGCGGCAGCCGTCCACCGCCGCCCACAGCGCATCGCCCGACAGGAAGCCGAGGAAGCTGACCGGCGCGTCGAGTTCCGCGACCAGCGCGCGCAGTTCGGCTTCCTGCGGCCCGGTGCCCGCGAGGCGTACCGGAATGCCGGTGGCGGCGGCGGCGCGCACCACGGTCGCCAGCCCCTTTTCGGGTGACAGCCGCCCGAAATACAGCAGGTGGTCGCTCGGCGCGAACGGCGGCGGCGCGTCCGGCAGGTCGGCGAAGTTGCGGATATGGACGATCTTGTCCGGCGCCCAGCCCCATTCGATCAGCTTGTCGCGATAGAAGGCGCTGGGGGTGACGATCCGGTCGACGTTCCGGTCGTACAGGTTCAGCGCCTTGTGCACCGCCGATTCGACCATGATGAGCGTGCTGGCGACAAGGCTGCCCTTGATGCAGCGGTTCTTCGCCACGTTCCACACCTTGCCGCCGCGGCACTGTTCGCAGATGCCGGTGCGGTTGAGCATCGTATAGGCGGGGCATGCCAGCTTCAGGTCGTGCGCGGTCAGCACCACCGGCACGCCGCGCCGCTTCAGCTCCACCAGCACCGAGGGCGACTGGTGGTGATAGACGCTGTGGACATGCGCGATGTCGACCGGGCGGCTGTCGAGCAGCGCCGCCATCTTGGCCTGCGCCTCGCGCGAATAGACGATGCGCTGTGCGCCGAGCAGCGACCGGCCGATGTCGCCGCGCGCCGCATAGTTGATCTCTTCGGCGAAATAGGGCGAATCGGGCGAGGGCAGGTTGCTCGGATGGTGCATCGACTGGAACGAGCTGCGCCACCCGCGCTGCTCGAACAGTGCGGCATGGGCGAGGTAGACATTGTCCGCCCCGCCGCGATGATAGTGATAGGCATTGATCGACAACAGGCTGGGCTGCCGTCCGAGCGCGTCGAACGGCGGCCGCAGGTCGGTTCGTTGCGATGGGGCGATCGTCATGGCGCTCAGTCGAAGTCCTCGAAGTTGCGCTCGGCCATCGCCAGCACCGCGGGGCGCCGCTCGCCCACCTGCGCGCGGGCGCGCGGCAGGTCGTCGATGAAGCGCACCAGCCGGTCGGCGGCATCCGCCTGCCCCAGCTCGGGCACCGACATCAGCGCCTCGTCGCCCAGCGTGAAATGCTGCATCAGCCCCTCGAACTTGTCCTGATAGGTGATGCACAGCACCGGCACGCCGCGCCCCAGCGACGCGATCGCCAGGTGCATGCGCCCGGTGACGACGCCGTCGAGATGCCCCGCCGTCGCCTTCAGCTCGGCCGCCGAGCGGAAGCCGTCGAGCAGCCGCACCCGCTCGCCCAGCACCGGTGCCAGCCGGTCGTGCAGCGGTTGCAGCACCGAGGCGTCGCCTGCCACCGGGCGCCGGTCGTGCGGCACCAGCAGCCATGCGACGTCGCGCTGCTGCGACGCGGCGGTGATCGCGGCCAGCGCGGGCGCGATCAGCAGCTCCTCCAGATCGCGGTCGTAGCGCGGCAGCAGCATCGGGTGCGCGTTGAAGCCCATGACAGTCCGCCCGGCGGCGCGCTGTTCGGCGATCCATGCCTCGACCGCCGGATCGATCCGCTCGGCGGGCGGCAGCAGGAAGGCGCAGTCGGCGACCAGTTCGGTGGTGGCGGTAGTGAACGCCTTCGCCCGGTCGAGCGACACCGCGTCGCGGAAGCCGAGGCGGACGCCGGGGTCGAGCGAATCGAAGAACGGCTTGAGCCGCTTGTCCGCCTTGGTGCTGAAGCTCGCGCCCAGCATCCGGGCGGGCGTGCCGAGCCGCTGCGCGAGGTCGAGCGCGACCAGCTGCTTGGCGGGTTCGATCGCCTTGTACACCCCGTCGATGATGTCCGCGCCCATGCCGACCGCGGCATGGAAGCGGCGGTTGCGCAGCGCATCGACCATCGGCGTCACGAAATCGCCCGCGGTCCAGATCGGCATCGGGATCAGCCCGAGGCGGGTCGCCATCGCTTCCGAATTGCTGTCCCACACCGGGACATGCACCTCGACCGCCGGATCGGCCTTGCGCGCGGCGTGGATCACCGCCGTCACCATCGCCTCGTCGCCGCACGATCCGGCGATGTCCATCGGGTCGCTCGGGATCAGCAGGACGCGCTTCACGCCGTCCGCATGGCGCGGCAGCGGCTGGAGCCCTTCGCGGATGCGCAGCCAGTCGCGGTGCAGTTGCGGCAACATCGCATCCTCCCGGCGATCCTGGAGATGTTCCCAGACGCGCTTGGGCATGACGCTGCGCGCGAGATTCTTAAGCATGTTTCCTGTTCCTCAGACGAGTACGGGCGAAATCGACGACGACACCAAGCTGCCTGCGTCCGGTCAGCGCGATCACCACGCCATATGCCGCGACGAAGACGACGCCCAGCACGATCCCGTTGACGACCGGCGGCCCCGCCACCAGCGCCGCGACATGCTGCCGGGCGATGCCGACCGCGAGAAAGGCGAGGGCGCAGCTCAGCGCGACCGGCGCGAGATCGACATAGACCTGCCAGAACGGCAGCCCCAGTTCGCGCGACGTGACGAAGAACGAGATCGGTGCCGACGCCAGCTGCGCCAGCACGTACCACAGCACCAGCGTGTAGATGCTGTCGCTCGGCGCGACCAGCAGCGTGGCGATGACGATCGCGAACTTCAGGATCGAGATGACGAGCACCGCTTCCGACCGGCCGCGCGCGTTGAGATAGGGCCGGCTGAGGAACTGGAGCGACTGTACCGCCCCCAGCAGGAACAGCAGCGCGGCGATCCGCTCGATCCCCGCCCAGCGCGCGTTGAACAGCGTGCCGCACACCTCGGGCGACAGCGCGGCGATCGCGACGAACACCGGCGGGGCGACATTGCCCGCGATCGCGATCGACAGGCGATAGACCGACGCCAGCCGCTCGCGCTGCTGCGATATCTTGGACAGGAGCGACAGCGACACGTCGTTCAGCGCCGACTGCAACAGGTCCATCAGCGTCTGGTTCAGCTTGCCGCTGGCGGTGTAGAATCCATAGGCGCGCACCCCGTGCCGCCCGATCATCAGCACCTCGACCAGCCGGGTCGCGCCGAAATCGAGCAGGCGCATCGCCAGCACGAACACGCCGAACCGCCCGAGGCCGAGCGCCGACGACAGGTCGATCGCGCGCGTCGGCCGCCAGCGCGGGCGATACCAGATCCATGCCGCGCCGAGGATCGCGACCAGATAGGCCTGGATCACGAGGCTCCACACGCCGAAGCCCAGATAGGCGCAGGGCACCGACACGAACGTCGCCACCAGATTGGCGACCAGCACCCGCACCGCCAGCGGCTTGAACGCCAGATGCCGCTTGTAGACCGCTTCCTGGAACTGCGACACGGTGGTGATCGGCGCGATCAGGCTCAGCGCGCGGACGACCGGGGCCAGCCCCTCGACCTTCAGCCAGCGCTCGAACAGGTCGGCCCCGGCGATCGCCAGCAGCGCCAGCGTGACCGAGATGCCGAGCGCGAAGAAGAACGGCAGGTTGACGTCGCGGTCCTTCAGGTCGGCACGCTGGATGATCGCGTCGCCGAAGCCGAATTCGGCGACCAGCGTGATGAACAGCGTGATGATCGCCGCCGCCGCCGCCAGCCCGAACTCGCGCGGCGACAGCAGCTGCGCCAGCAGCACGAACTGGAGGAAGTTGAGCATCCGCCCGCCCCAGTTCTGGACCAGCGACCAGAACAGGCTGCGCATCGCGACGCTGGCCAGCGATCCCCCGAACGTCGCGCCGACCCCCTCGGCAGCGGGCTGGGCGACGGGTTCGATCGCGGCCGGTTCCCCGCTCCCCCCCGGAAGCGTCACCGGCGCGTACCCATGCGCGTTCGATGCCGTGGCGAAGACGATGCGACGCGAAACATGCTGTCCTTTTCCGATCGAGACGAAGTGCAACGCGATGATCGTCCGCCAGCCCGTTCAACCCCGGCCGTGCGCGCATCGTGCCCGCCGCGTTCATAATCGGGTAGCGGGTCGATTGCAACGTAGACATGGCGCGTTCGACTTCGCGGTAGCGGACGATGGTCGGCGATGTTAAGGAACCGCAACTCCGTTATTCGAGCGCCATCTTCGCCATGCAACCAGTCGCTCTCTATACCAAGACCGGCATTTCATCGGGCGCGGGCCTGTTCGCCCAGGAACTGGCGCACGGCATCGTCGATGCCGGGGGCGCGGTCGTGTTCGTCGCGCCGCCCGCCGAGAACCCGCGCTACGACCAGCCGCGGCCGGGACTGCGCCGCATCGCGTCGCGTGCCGAGCAGCGCCACGGGCCGAAGTGGCGACGGGCGGCCAGCTCGATCCTGCGCATGGCTACCGGGGCGCTGGGGTGCCTGCGCGCGCGGGCGCTGACCCGCACCTTCATCGTCACGATCCCCGATCCGCTGGTCTTCGCGCTGCCGCTGCTCGCGGTACTGCGCCTGACGGGCGCGCGCATCATCTATGTCGTGCACGACCCGGTGCCGCACAGCTGGAAGCTGCCCCCGGCATTGCGCAGCGTGGAGAACGGCGCGTTCGCGCTCGCCTATCGCCTGTCGTCGGCGCTGGTGGTTCTGAGCGAGGCGGGGGCGGCGACGCTGCACGGGGCCTATGCGGTCGGCAGCCGTCCGGTGGTGGTGATCGAACACGGCACCTTCGCGCTCTCCGCCCCGTCGCCCGCCCCCGGCACCGGCGACCTGCTGCTGTTCGGGACGCTGCGCCGCAACAAGGGCGTGCGCGAGGCGATCGAGGGCGTGATCGAGGCGCGCGCGCGCGGCTGCGACGTGCGGCTGGTCGTCGCGGGGGCGCCCGACCCGGTCGAGCCCGACTATTGGGCGGGGTGCGAGGCGCTGGCCCGTCGCCACCCGGAGGCGGTGCGACTCGAAATCGGCTATGTCAGCGACGAACGGCTGGAGGAACTGCTCGCCGCGGTCGACGCGATGATCATGCCCTATCGCGACTTCGCCTCGCAGAGCGGGGTGGCGATGGTCGCCGCCTCCAACGGACGCGCGATCATCGCGGCCCCCGCGGGCGGGATCGGCGACCTGATCGCCGACGGCATGGCGGCGCAGGCGATCGCGCAGCCGGTCGACGCCGCCTGCGTCGCCGATGCGGTGGTCGCCTTCCGCGCACGCCCGGTCGGCGAATGGAATGCGGCGGCGATGGCCTATCGCGACCGGATCATGGCGACGCACGCATGGCCCGCGATCGGTGCGCGCTATCTGGCGCTGCGCGCCCGGCTGGAGCAGGCATGAGCGCTGCCGTGCGGCGGACCGTTCGCACGATGCGATACAGGACGCGACCGTTCGGATGATCGGGCAGATCGGCAGGTGCGCTCCGGCGCCGAAGCGTGATAGTGACGCGCCATGACGCTTGCCCCCCGTACCCTCGGCCCGCAGCAGCCCGACGTCACGCCGCCGCCCCCCGCCCCGCTTCCCGTCGCCCGCGACGGCATCACGCTGTGGCGGGTGGCGTTCGTCGTGCTGATGCTGTGTTTCTGGGAAGGCTTTCCCTTCTCGGTCATCGGCCTGCCGGACGTGATGGGGAACCAGCTCTACGCGCTGCTGTGCCTCGCCGGTCTGGGCCTCTACATCGTGCGGCTGGTCGCGACCAACCGTCCGCCGAACTTCTGGGACGTCATCCCCGTCGCCTTCTTCCTGTGGTGCATCGTGGCGTCCGCCCGCTACAGCACGCAGGTCGCGCCGCAGCCGCTGGGGGCGTGGCTGCCCGCCGTGTTCACCGTCGCGCCGCTGCTGACGATCCTGCTGTACAAGACGCTCGGCATCACCCGGCGCGATGCGGAGGGCGGGCTGTTCTGGGCCGGGCTGCTGGGATCGCTGCTGGTGATCGCCGACGTGACGCTCGGCCTGCATTTCCTCGATCACTATGCCCGCGGATCGGCCTTCGGCGAGGGACGGGTCGTGTTCCTCAAACTGCCCGCGACCTTCGGCCTGATGGTCGCGCTGATGCGGCTGATCGAGTTCGACCTGCGCCGCGTGCCGCTGCACCTGCTCGGCGTGGCGGCGATGGGGTACAACACCATCGTCCTGTCCGAGAGCCGCCTGGTGATCGCGGCGCTGCTGCTGGCGCTGATCCCGGTGGCGATACTGGTGCTGCGCGGTGCCCGGCGGATCGTCATCACCGTGGTCGGCCCGCTGCTGCTGATTCCGATCGTGCTGTTCGTCATCCAGCGCTATCTCGCCAACTTCGCCGATCTGAGCAGCTATCTCGCCAACGACGTCAGCGCCACGTTCCGGCGATACGAGTCCGAATTCTTCAACCGCTATTTCATGACGACCGACGGCATGGGCTTCGGCTTCATGTCCGGCGATCCGCAGTACAACAACGTCCTGACCTATGCCGCCGGCAGCGCGAGCGAGGAGTTCGGCAAGCAATATGCCAACTACCCGATCGGCCTGGTCGATACCGGGCTGATATCGGCGCTGTACCAGTTCGGCTGGCCGGGGCTGTTCTTCGTCGTGGCGATGACGCTGATCGCCGCGGTGGCGCTGATCGCGTCGCGGCGGCAGGGCAGCGAATATGCGACGACCGCCGCGCTCGGCTGGCTGATGATCGCGTCGATGGTCAGCCCGATCTCGTTCAACTTCTTCACCCTGTTCTACAGCGCACATATCGGCACGCTGCTGTGGTTCCTCGCATCGGAGGCCAGCACCCGTCCGCCGCAACCCGGGGCGGAAGGCTGACGATGCGATGGGCGCGTCGCGGGCAGCATGCGACGAAGGCGACGCGATGCGCCTGACGCGCCTGCCGGTTCTCGTCGCCTTCACCCTGCCCGCGCTGCTGATCGCGGCGACCCCGGACGTTCCGGGCGATGGCGGCGGCGAATGGGTGCCCGTCCCCGCGCAGTCGCTGGCGGTGGCGGCGGGCAGCGCGCTCGACTTCTCCGGCCTTGCCGCCGCGAATCCCGGCGACGGGCCGGTGGTGGTGCGGAACGGTCGGCTGGTATTCGACCGCAGCGGTGCGCCCGCGCGGTTCAACTGCGCGATGGTCAACGCGGTCGAGCGGCATTCGACCTTCCCGACGCATGACGAGGCGGACCGGATCGCGGTGCAGTTGCGGCGGCACGGCTATACGCTGGTACGCCAGCAGTTCATCGACCAGCGGCTGACCCGGCGCGCGACCCGCGACCTCGAGGTCGATCCGGAGGCGCTCGATCGTTTCTTCTATTTCCAAGCCGCGCTGAAGCGCAACGGCCTGTCGCTGATGCTCGACATCGTCTCGGGCAACGGCACCGGCATCCGCGGACAGGCATGGGGGCCGAGCAACGCCGACGACCTGCGCGTGCGGATGCATTTCGATCCGGCGGCGCGCGCGCTCTGGCTGCGCTGGGTCGATCAGGTGTTCGCGCGGACCAATCCCTATACCGGCCGGTCGACGCTGGCCGATCCGGCGCTGGCGTTCGTGTCGGGCGCGAACGAGAACGGGATCGCCTTCGGGCGCAGCGACGCGCAGCCGTTCCCCACCGGCTTCGGCGCCTATTTCGACCGCTGGGTCCGCGCCCGCCTGCCCACCCCCGCCCGGCTTGCCGCGGCGATCCCCGACCTGAGCGCGGCGGAGCGTAGCGGCGCGGCACCGGTGGCGCTGCCCCGCAACTGGCGCGGCAGCGACGCGCGCACCGGCCTGTTGCTGCGCTATGTCGCCGATCTGGAGGTCGGCACCAACCGCTGGATGAGCGAACGGCTTGCCGAACGCGGCTTTCGCGGCCCCAATCTGACGAACAACGACTGGAACGCGGCGATGACCGGCGAGACGCGATCGCGGCTGCCGGTCGTCGACGTGCACGCCTATGGCGGCGAGGTATCGAGTTTCACGCCGGGTTCGCGATTCCAGCTGATCGACGCCACCTCGGACGGCGGGCTGGCCCTGTGGACGCTGAACGCCGGTCAGCGCTGGCTGGACCGGCCGATGGTGTCGACCGAATATTCCAGCCCCTATCCCAATCCGACGCGCTACGAGACGGGGCTGTTGTTCCCGGCGATCGCGGCGTTCCAGCAATATGGCCTGATCTGCCGCATGGCCTTCTCGTCGGTGGAACCGGCGATCCCCGCGCCGGGCAAGGGCGTGATCCCGCTGATGTCCTACACGGTCGGGCTCGACCCGGCCGAGCGTGCGGCGGAGACGCTGGCGACGATGCTGTTCCATCGCGGCGACGTGGCCCCGGCGCGGCGGACCGTCGCGGGCGTGCTGGGCGGGGCGGATTTCGACCGGCCTGGCGCGGCGTTCCTGCCCGCCGGGATCAAGCGGGCGACGCTGCTCGCGCGCTTCGGCCTCGTCACGCCGGAGCGGGCGGGGTCGCTTCCGTCCGACGTGCTGCTGCTGTCGGCCAGCGACGGCGCGGACTCCTATGGCGCGCGCCTGCTGGCGCGCGTGCGCCGCATCCTGCGCGGCGGCGTGGATGCGCAGACGGAGCAACTGGTCGCGGCCTTGCGGGCGAACGGCACGCTCGGCCCGTCGAACCGGACCGATGCGACCAGGGGCATCTTCCAGAGCGATACCGGCGAGCTGACGATCGATCAGCAGCAGCAGCGGATCACGGTCGTCACCCCGCGGACCGAAGCGGCGAGCGTTACCGGTGCGACGACGGGCATTGCGCTCGGCCGGATGCGGATCGAGCGGATCGACGGCGGCGCGCTGCTCGGTGCCACCTCGCTCGACGGGGCGCCCGTCGCCACCAGCCGCCGGCTGCTGCTGGTCATGGCGGGCGATGTCCGGAACCAGGGGATGCAGCTCGACGGCGCGGGACAGCTGCGCCAGTTCCGCAGCTGGGGATCGCTGCCGATGGCGATGCGCCGGATCACCGCCGCCGTCACGCTCCGCACGGGCGCACGGCGGACGGGGCGGTTCTCGGTGCTGGCGCTGGACGGCACGCCGATGGCGGGACGCGCGGTGACGACGGACGGCGACGGATCGCTGCGGCTCGCACTGGATACCGTGGCGGTGCCGGGCCGTCCGACGACCTTCTTCCTGCTCGAATTCGATCGATAGCGCCTGCCCGCCAAGCGGGAGGCTGCCTTAGCGCCGCTGCTCGGGCAGCACCGCCTTCAGCGCGTTCGCGACATGCGTCCCCGCACTGGCCACCCCGCCGATCGCCGGACCGACACAGCCCGCCGCCGACACATGGATGCCGTCGAACTGCAACCACGCGCCAGCCGCAACCAGCGCCGTGCTGCCGATCGCAGCGCCTGCCGACAGCGCATAGCTGCCGGTACCGCCCGTACCGGTCGTCCCCGCCGTGCCGAACGGCAGGATGGTGCCGACCGCCGCCTGCCCGTTCCACAGCGTCTGCCCGGCGGCGATGCCGCTGCCGCTGTCGGCCTGCAAACCGGTAACGGTCAGCGTCGTGCCCGCGACCGATCCGGTGAACTTCTGCCCGCCCATCGGCCCGGTCATGCCCATCGCGCCGACCAGATTGGCCCCGCGATGCACCCGCCCCGGGAACCAGCCTGCCAGCTCGGCCACGGCACTGTCCGCGCCCGTCACCTGACTGGCATAGGCCGCCGCCGTCGACGTCCCCGATCCGGGCGAGTAGATCGTGTTGCCGATCATCACCTCGCACCCGCGCCGCAGGAAGAAGGTCATCGCGCACATCAGTGCCCGCTGGTACGTCAGCGGCCCGATGCCCAGATCCGACTGCCCGTTGGCGAAATAGACGATCGTGCGCGCGCCGTTGATGCTCTGCGCCTGCAACATCATCCACGCCCGCATCAGGATGCCGAGCGGATCGAACCCGCGCCCGGCAAGCCGCTCGGTGAAGGCATTGCCGAGATTGAATACGTCGCGCGGGTGGTAGGCATTGCTGACGCCGTAGACATCCTCCAACCGCATCAGCGTCAGCCCGCCGTCGACGATCGTCCCGCCGACCGGCACCGCCGACACATCCGGCGCACTGGCGGCGGGGGAGCCCGCCCCGGTGCTGGGACCGAAGCCGATGAAGTCCTGCAGGTTCGACACGCCGACCAGCCCCGGCAGCGGCCCGGCGTTGAACGCCTGCCGCAGCCGCCCGCCGCCGACCACGACGAAGGTGCGCCCGCCGATCTGGTAGATATCGCCGCAGTCGCCGAGGTCGGGATACACAGAAGCCGCGCGCCGCTGGTAATAGTTGGGCGCGACGGCCCGCGCCTGGAGCGTGCCGCACATCTGCGTCAGCAGGCTCGCCCCGCCGACCGCCGCGTTGATGATGCGCGCGTCATAGCCGTGATCCCAGAGCCGGTCGTGGACATCCATCCACCACCCGCCGTGGATCGCGGGGATCGCGCCCGACAGGCTGGTGACGCCGGGGTTGCGCGCCGAACGGAAGCACAGCGGGTTCGCGTCGGCATCGCTGTCGGGCACCGGCCCCTGTTCGTTGGACTGGCCGACCACCAACAGGTTCACCGGCGTGCGCGGGCGCGCGGCATAGGCACGGCGCGCCTCGTCGCGCGCCTCGAAATCGAACGCCATGGCTTACTGCTCCATCCGGTAGGTGACGCTGCCCGCGGCGAGCGTGATGTCGAGGAACCACTGCGCCCCCGCGACGCTCTCTTCGGCGACCGGCGACAGCAGGTTGGTGGTCCACGGCGCGCGGGTGCTGCCGTCGCCATAGGTCAGCGGCAACGGCACGGCCCCGGCACTCCCCCCACGCAACAGCCGGATGCTGCCGCTCCAGTTGCCGGACAGCGCCAGCCAGATCGGGCGGCCGAGCTGCGGCACGAACGGCCCGACCACGCCGGTCGCGGCGGCCACCCCGGCCAGCGGCACCGATGCGGCGGCATGCTGCGCGGGAACGGTGCTGACCGGCAGCGGATTGTCGGTGGCGACCGCCGTCGCCGGACTGTTGGCGGCACCGAAGGCGAGACCGACGGCAGGCACATAGCCCGCAGGTGCATGTACGAAGGGAACACCAGCCACTGAAACCTCCTCTGTTCATGTTTTGTTTCGCTTAAACATCGTATACCCCTGTAGGAAAGTTGTTTTTCCGGCGTGGTTGACGGTTGCGACCGACGCACCGCCGCGATAGCCCGCAGGCCATGTCGCACTGGTTCCGCCCGCTCGCCGTCCTGTTCCTGCTGTTCGGCGCCCTCGGCGCACAGGCCGCGCCGCGCTGTGCCGGGGCAAGCGCCGCCATGGTCGAACGGATCGCGACCGGCGGCGCGGCACGCGCCGCCGCCGTACATCTGCCCCGCAGCGAAAACCTCGATCGACCGGTCCCGCTGGTCCTGCTGCTCCACGGCAGCGGTGCGAGCGGGGCGGCGATGCTGGCCGATTCGCGGCTGGCGAATACCGCCGACCGGCACGGCTTCCTGATCGTCGCGCCCGATGCGGGCATCCCGCACGATCGCGGCCATGTATGGAACATCCCCGGCGTGCCGACCGTCGCGGGCACCGTCCCCGGCCCCGATGCGCCCGACGACGTGGCCTATGTCGGCGCGATGATCGACCGGCTGGTCGCGGCGGGCTGTGTCGATCCGGCGCGGGTCTATACCACCGGCCTGTCGGGCGGTGGTCGCATGACCTCTTGGCTCGGCTGCGTCGCGACCCGGCGCTTCGCGGCGATCGCGCCGGTCGTCGGCCTGCGCGCGGGCAATCCGCTGGCGAGCGATCCGACGCGGCCCGATCCGGCGAGCTGCCGCCCCGATGCGCCGCTGCCGGTCGTCGCCTTCGCGGGCGATGCCGACACCACCAATCCGATCCGGGGCGGCGGCGCCAAATACTGGTCGTACACCATGCATGCCGCCGAGATGCGCTGGGCGACGCTCAACGGCTGCACCGCCGCACCCACGACCCGCTGGGTCGCGCCGAAGGTCTATGAGGAACGCTATACCGGCTGCCGGGGCGGTGCGGACGTGATCGGGCGGATCACCGTCGACGGCGGGCACAGCTGGGTGGTCGACAACGAAGCGCTATGGGCGCTGCTGTCGGCGCATCGCCGCTGAACCCTTTCCAAGCGCGCCGCTTTGCGCCAAGCCGCGCGCCATGACGCTGCGCTCGCTCTTTCCAACCGCCCTCTACGAAACCACGCTCGGCGACGACGCGCTGGTCGCCGACCTCGACGAATCGGTCCGCGCGCTGGCGCAGGAGGACATGGCGGGGCGACGCTGGTCGAAGGAGAAGGGCTATCGCGGCTATACCTCCTATGCCTCGCTCAACGACCTGCCGCTGCGCGACCCGGCCTTCGCCGATCTCAAGCGGCTGCTCGACCGCCATGTCGCGAGATTCGCCGAAGCGTGCGGGATGGAACTGGGCGGGCGCAGGCTGAAGCTCGACAGCCTGTGGGTGAACCTGCTCAAGCCCGGCGGCGGCCATTCGGGCCATCTGCATCCGCACAGCGTGGTGTCGGGCACCGTCTATGTCGCGGTGCCCGAGGGCGCGGGCGGCATCCGCTTCGAGGATCCCCGGCTGGGGCTGATGATGGCCGCCCCCACCCGCCCCGGCACCTTCGAGGTGGTGGCGCCTGCCCCCGGCACGCTGCTGCTGTGGGAAAGCTGGCTGCGCCACGAGGTGCTGCCCCACGCGGGCAAGGGCGAGCGGATCAGCGTCAGCTTCAACTATCGCTGGTGAGCGATCGCCCCCGCGCTACATCGCGGGAGTATAGCGTTCGATCAGGCCCAGCGCCGCCAGCTGCTCCATCAGGGCGCGGATCGCGTCGCCGTCGTGATGGGCGAAATGCGCCGCGACCTCGCCGACCGAACAGGCGGGCCGGTCGAGCACCCATTGCGCCACCTCCGCCGCCCGGCCGAGCGGCACGGTCGTGCCGCCCGCCGCCAGCACCCGGACACCCCCGTCCTGCCGGATGACGAACGCCCGTCCGGTGCGGGCATAGAAGCGCGGCACGGGGCGCTGCGGCAGGCGGAGTCCTCCCACCGGATCGACGCTGCGTGCCTGTTCGACCGCGATATCGTCCCGAAAGGCTGGCGTTGCCGCGATCTCGCCCAGGCGGTGCAGCAACGCCGCGACATGGGCGGCAAGCGCACCGCCGCCGTCGATCCGCGCATCGGGCAGATAGGCGCGGAACAGCGGGTCCTGCATCGCCTCGCGCGCCAGCAGGTCGAACAGCACCCGCGCGGTATGCGGCAGCACGCCGATCGTCAGGTGCAGCGACGATTCCGCGCTGGCGATCGCGTCATGGTACCAGCCGCGCGGGATATAGAGGACGTCGCCCGGCTTCAGCACGATGTCGAGGATGACCGGCCCCTTGGCGGCATCGATCCGCGCCTGCGCATCGTCGCCGTGCGGCGTCTCGGTCGGGTTGACCGCGGGATTCGCATAGAGCCGCCAGCGCTTCTCGCCCTCGCATTGCAGCGCGAAGACCTCGTGCGTGTCGCAGTGGGAGGCGAACGCCTGCACCCCCCGGAACGACGCATAGAGATTGCCCCATGCGCGTGCCCCGAACTGCCGCCCCAGAGCGTCGGTCAGCGCGCGGACCGTCGGGTCGGCATCCTGCACCTCGTTGGCGACCATGCTCGCCCCGAGCGCCAGCAGCGCCTCCACCCGCGCCGGATCGGCCAGCAGGCGATTGCCGAAGCCCGGCACCGGTTGCAGGAAATGTTCCCCGGGCACGCCGCGGCTGTTCATCACCAGCTTCAGATGGTCCGCATCCCAATGCGCGCGCTGCGCCAGCAACAGGTTCAGCCGCGCCCAGTCGACCAGACCGGGCCGCCCGCCCTCCCGCGGCGCGCGGATGTGCACCGGGCGGCGGCACCAGAATTCGGCGATGAACCGCGACGGCGGCGGCGCGGAGACGACGCTGGTCCTGCCGATCGAATCGCTGGCCTTGGAGAAGACGCGATGACCACCCCCCGCCTGCTGATCGTCGAGGACGACGCCACCTTC
>NZ_JBDZDK010000030.1:0-48434 GCF_040049155.1 Sphingomonas silueang | reverse complement strand
ACGAGCGCTCGTACGACCAGTCTCAGAACCGAAAACTTCCCGCACCGCCCGCGCCCTCGTCAAAGACGATAAGCATCCCGGCTACGGCCAAACGGGCAAGGCGGCCCTCAGGCCACGCTTACAGGCGATCTGCATCCCGAGCGATTGACCAGCCCGCCCCGCGCCCTCCGGCGCGGGCTAGTCGCCTAGAACCGGCTCGCGCTCGCGGACAATCGTACCATCGATCTCGCGCCATTCGGAGGGAGTGAGCACCATCCCAGAGAGGGGCAAGCCAAACGCCCGTGAGAACGCGGGCGCGATCGCCGTCCGAAGCGTTCGCACCCGACGCCACCCGGGCTCGCCAGCTCCATCGATGGCGACCAGCACCAAATCGACATCCGCCGGATGAGCGTCCAAGTCCAGCACGGAGCCGAAAAGAAAGGCGGCTGACAGATCACCCTGGACTGGTGCCAGTGCGTTGCGAAGCCAAGCTCTCATTCGGCGAACCCGACACCCTTGCGCTTCAAATAGGCGAAGAACTGGCCGTAGGGCATCACGGAGACGCCGTTCGCGCGACCGTAGGCCTTCGCCTCGACGGTCGCGCCGCTCCAGGTATTCGAGTAGGCAATGATCGTCGCGCCAAGCTCGCGAGCCTTCTCCACGACGTCGCTATCAACATTATACTCGCTGGAATTAGGGCAATAGACGCGCTCCTCCCCACCCTGAAACGTGATCGTCAGGATGGGGTCTCCGCCGTCGCACGCCGCGTCACTCTCCTCGTCGATCTTGGTCCGCAGCCAATTAGTGCTCAAATCTTGTCTCCCGAGGCTTCGTAATAGGCTGACAGGACAGTGGATCGCTGGTTAACGAGGTGACCTCGGATCGAGGCCGGAAACATGAACTTTTTGTAGAGGTCAGTCTGCACAGTTTGGAAAGTCTCATACATCGCGACGTGCAGCAGCAGCGACTGATACGAGGCGAGCGAGTCGGTTTCCGACATGAGATGCGTCTTCGTTCGCAGGATTGTCTCTATCACGACGTTGTTGGCGAGCACCTTCTTTTTCGTCTCCGCCCAGACGAGCGCTGCAGCCTCTCGGCCGGCCTCATCTTCCGGCCAAGTCTTCCTGCTCGTCTTCTCGAAAATCTCGGCGTTGATGTCGATCAGCGCCAGCAGCGGGTTGTAGAATTCGCTGAGCGACGCGGAGAGCTGGTCGATCTTGCGCTGCTTAAGGGCAGCCTTGAACGTCTTGCCGGCTTGGAGATGCACGATCCAGAGCGCGATCGCGTTGGTGATTGCGAGCGTCAGTCCGGCTCCGACAAGCGGCCACACGCCCTTCTCGTACCATTCGTTGTCGTCCTTCGGGGCGAGTTGGAGTGCCTCGCTGGACTGGATGACGAGCGAGTGGGTGGCAGGAGGAGCGCTTGCGGCCGGCACCGCTGCGAGCGCTGCCAGCGTCAGCGCCCCCCATGCGGCCGTCACCCGGCGTGGCGCCTTCACGGTTGAGCCGTCGATCTTAATGCGATCTGGATAGGAGCAAATGTCATCATTATAGCATAGCGGGGGCATCGGCTCTTGTCAGGTGAACGATACCAAGGCTGCAAGACCACAGCTGGCCGGAAGCCGCCCGTTTCCAATCGCGAATCTTGGCAGGGAGCTAAGCTCAAGTCGCCCGTCAAAAGCGCGCCGAGTGCTTTGTCCCAGCTCTCGCCATCGAGGTTGGTCGACCGAGCGCGATGAATGAATGTCTGAAATTGAGCAGCTGGGAAGGCGGTCTGAACGTCCGGAAATGGGTCGTCTCAGCCGAACGGCTGCTTGGGGGTTCCGAACCCGATCCCGGCCGCTAGGTGGATCGTCCGGATATATCCAAACCGGCAGTCACACCACTCGCAGCAGTCCCGTTTCTCCGTGTCCAACCGACCGTTTCGAGATAATGCAATCGGGAACAGGTTTTGGGAAAACGGCTCAAACCTAAGCGCATCGGAGACTGAGCATGCATTTGCTGTCCCTCTGAACCTTCCTTTACGGGAACGCCGATCAGGCTCTGGTTAGCTCAGTTTTGCGCGTGATAGTCCAATGCTCCAGTCGTTTGTAGACGATCACCTTGTCGCCGATCAGATCTCCATGCCGGCGACAGAAGAGGTCGAGCTGATCGCGATCGCCGACCAGTTCGACACAGATCGTCAGATGCGGATCGGCAATTTCCGAGCCGTTCTCCCGGATCGGTTCGTGATTGCTGAAGCCGTAATGGGTATTTTGCGCGACGGCGTTGATGATGCCGTCCGCCTTCGCGGTGCGAATCAGCTCGCGATAGAGCGGCTTTGCCCCCCAGAAGCGACGCGGGCCGATCTTGTCGGACGGTTTCAGATAGATGCGCAGCATCCCGACTTCGCGGTGATGGACGGTGAAACGATTGGGCATGACGGGCTTTCGACAGGAAACAGGATCAGGCGCGCGTGCGCCGGCGAGAAGCGCGGTGCGTGCGGGCATCGCGCAGGGTCGCGTCGGGTGTGAGGTGTGCGGCAGGTACCTTTGGCACAGCGACGCGCTGCGACAGGTAGATGCCGTTGTGGCCTGAGCAGAGGTAGGCGACGAAGCACGCGACTGCGATCGGCACCGCATAGGCCGCGCCGAACAACTCGATCCCCATGAACGTGCAAGCCAGCGGTGTGTTGGCCGCGCCCGCGAACAGCGCGACGAAGCCGATCGCTGCGAATAGCCCCGACGGTACTCCGAACATCGGCGCGAGCGCATTGCCGAGCGCCGCGCCGATAAAGAACAGCGGCGTGACCTCGCCCCCCTTGAAGCCCGCGCTCAGGGTCACGACGGTAAAGAGCAGCTTCAGCGCCCAGCTCCACGAGTGCGTATCGGGACCAAAGAAGCTGGCGATGGTCAGGCTGTCCGGTGTCGCGGCGAGCGTACCCAGGCCAAGATAGTCGCGGGTTCCGAGCAGCCAGACCAGCGCAATCACGGCCAGCCCGCCGATAACGGGTCGTAGTGGGCCATAGGGGATCACGCGCTTCAACCATCCGCCCAGCGCGTGATTGGCCTCGGCAAAGGTCAGCCCGGTCAGACCGAAGGCAATGCCGGCGACACCGGCCTTGGCGACGAGCAGCGCGTCGACCGGCACCAGCGCATCGACATGGTAGACGCCGTGATGAATGCCCCAGGCAAGACAGGTCCAGTCACCGACCAGCGCCGCGACCAGGCATGGCACCAGCGCGCGATACTCGACCCGACCGATCGCCAGCACCTCCAGTGCAAAGACCGCGCCCGCAATCGGCGTCCCGAAGACCGCGCCGAACCCAGCCGCGATCCCGGTCATAAGGAGGGTGCGTGTCGCTTCCGCATCCAATCTGAGCGCGCGTCCAAACCCGCTGGCAAGACTGCCGCCCAACTGCACGGCGGTGCCTTCACGTCCCGCCGATCCCCCGAACAGATGTGTCACGACCGTGCCGAAGAAGATGAGCGGAGCCATGCGCAGCGGCACGCCGCCCCCCGGTTCGTGGATTTGCTCGACGATGAGGTTGTTGCCGCCTTCGACCGAGCGCCCTGTCAGATGGTAGAGCAGTCCGACCACGAACCCGCCGATCGGCAGCAGGTAGAGCAGCCAGGGAAAGGCGAAGCGAAGCCGGGTTACGGCGTCGAGGCTCCGCAGGAAGGCCGCGCAGAGCGTTCCCACCGCTGCGGCCATCGGGACCAGGATCAAAGCCCACCGCAGTACCGACGTGGCATGGGTGCGGCGATCGCGAATGAACGCTGCCATGTTGAACTGGTCATAGAGATTGCGAAATGTCGCGCGCACGATTCCTCCTTGCTGCCTTGCGGCGCCTGGTAGGAATCATCGGCCCTTGCGAGGGCGGTTCGACCGAATGGCCCGGCGGAAATCCATCGCCGTGCCTGCGCATATGCTGTCCGACCGCGACCCGGTCAACCAACCGCAGAAGCATGAGACTATCGTTTTGGTGAGGACCGATAAAATGGCTTTGGCCACGGAATAAACCCCGACGAGCATCGTCTACGCTTTCGAGACCGATGCGCTGGAGGCTTATGCGTAGACGAGATTGGATGCTGGGTCTGACGGCTTCGGCCCTACTTACCGGCGCAGTCGCGGCCGCCCCCGCCGATGGCTACGCTACCATGATGTCTGTCGCGATGGACCGGATGATGGCGGGCATGATGGTCAAGCCGTCCGGTGACGTCGACCGCGACTTCGTGGCGATGATGCTTCCGCATCATCAGGGTGCCATCGATATGGCGGTGGCGGAGCTGCGCTACGGCCATAACGAGCAGCTCAAGCGCATCGCGCAGGAAATCATCATCGATCAGCAGCAGGAGATCGCCGCCATGAAGCTGGCGATCGGCCAGCCGCTACCGCCTTCGACGCCAGCCCCGACGCAGGGCGGCGACCACCATAGCCCTATGGAGCACTGACATGATCCGGACCATCCTGCGCTCGGCCGCCTTGCTGATGAGCGCCGCACCGGGCCTCGCCATGGCCCAGCAGGCGCCGTGGAACGCTAAGGACATGCCCGTCAGCCACCGCGACCGCGTCTATGCGTCTGAACAATTCTCCAACACGGTGTCGGTGACCGACCCGGCCGACAACCGGCTGCTCGGCGTCATCAAACTCGGCGATCCCCAGCCGATGAACTTCTCCCCGCTCTACAAGGGACAGGTGCTGGTTCACGGCCTGGGCTTCTCGCCGGACGGGAAGACCTTGGCGGTCGTGTCGATCGGATCGAACGCCGTGTCGTGGATCGACACCGCCACCAACACCGTCAAGCACACGACCTATGTCGGGCGCAGTCCGCACGAGGCGTTCTTCACGCCGGACGGCAAGGAGGTGTGGGTCACGGTCCGCGGCGAGGATTATATCGCCGTGCTCGACCCCACGACGTACAAGGAGACGGGGCGCATCAAGACGCCCGGTGGTCCGGGCATGACGATCTTCTCTCCCGATGGCCGGTACGGCTATGTCTGCTCTTCGTTCAATCCGGTATTGGCTGTGTTCGATGTCGCGACCCACGCGCAGGTCGGACAGGTGGCGCAGCCAAGCCCCTTCTGCCCCAACATCGCCGCGACGCCGGACGGCAAGCAAGTGTGGTTTACGCTGAAGGACATCGGCAAGACGGTCGCATTCGATGCTCGGCCACCCTTCGCGATCCTGAAGGTGCTGGATACCGGGCCTATCACGAACCATGTCAATTTCGCCCGCACGGCCAAGGGGCAGTTCGCGTATGTGACGGTCGGCGGAGAGAATGTGGTCAAGGTGTTCCGCACGTCCGACTTCACGCCGGTGGCAACAATTCCGGTCGGCAAGATGCCGCACGGTGTTTGGCCATCGGGCGACGGCCGGCGCGTTTATGTCGGGCTAGAGAATTCCGATGAGCTGGCCGCGATCGACACTGCCGGCAACACGGTCGTCGCTACCGTGCCGGTCGGACAGGCACCGCAGGCGATCGCCTATGTGTCGAACGCAGTTCCGACAGGCCCCGGCACCGACAATCTCCAGCCGCTCGGCACAGCGGGCAAGGCGCTGCATCTGACCATGGGGCCGATTGGCGGCAAAGGTACGGCAAGCAGCATCACCCTCTTCGACCAGGGCATCATTCAGGTCGTGCAGAGTGCCGTTACCGGTTTGCAGCCCAAGAAGCCTTACATGCTCGTACTGACCGCCAATGCGGACGGCAGCGGCGCTGTAGAGCCGCTTGCGAACTTCATGAGCAACCCGGCAGGTGCGGCGATCGTCAACGCATCGGGTCCGATCCGCCAGATCGTTCAGGGCAGCACCGCGACACCCCGGCGCTTTCTGGCGGTTGCGGAGGTGGTGAACGGCGCGCCGGGGCGCATCGTGCAGGTGCAGCGCGACTGAGATGGACCCGCTTGCCGCCGCGATCGAACCGCTGATCCCCGGGCTGCGCCGCTATGCCCGGTCGTGGTTGCGCGACCGGGTGATGGCGGATGACGTGGTGCAGGATTGCCTGGAGCGCGCGGTCGGGCGCTGGCGACAGCGACGGGGTGCGGAGGTCCGCCCGTGGGTCTATGCGATCCTGCACAATTTGTTGGTCGATCATCAGCGGCAGCATAGCCGGCGAGGTACGGCGGTTCCGCTCCACCTCGTGGACGACGCCGCGCTCGGCCGCCCGGCCGATCAGGACACAGGCCTGCACCACCGCGACCTGCTGCGCGCGCTTGATGCGTTGCCTGAAGAACAGCGAACGGTGCTGCTCCTGGTCTCGGTCGAGGGCCTGCCCTATGCGGAGGTCGCTGCCGTAGTCGGCGTGCCGCTGGGCACGGTAATGTCGCGCATATCGCGGGGGCGCGACCGTCTGGCGACCCTCCTCCGGGAGGGTGAACGGCCGCGATTGAGGAGCGTGCAATGACCAGCCCGATCGGCGAGGACGATCTGGCCGCATGGATCGATGGCAGGCTGTCGCCCGAGCGGCAGCGCCTGGTCGACGCCTATCTTGAAGGCCAGCCGGACGTGCATGCCCGTGTGCGAGAGCAGGCGGAGCAGGCGCGAGCCCTTGCATCCCTGTTCGCCCCCGTCGCGGATGAACCGATCCCGGCGACGATGCGCGTGGCAGCGATCAGGGGACGGCAACGGCAACCGCGTTGGCAGCTCGCCATCGCCGCGTCACTTCTGCTGGCGTTGGGGTTTGGCGGTGGCTGGTCGAGCGCGCGGTGGAGCGGCGAACCCCGCGCGGGCATCGCGGCGCTGGCCAACGAGGCGAGTGATAATTTCCGTGTCTATGCCGCCGACCGGATACGACCGGCGGAGATCGGCCCCGACCAGCGCGCCATGCTGATCCGATGGACCTCCGCTCGATTGGGTGAGCGCGTCACGATCCCGGACCTCAGCACGGCCGGCTATCGCTATGGCGGGGGGCGACTGGTCGCGACGCCCCACGGCCCTGCGGCACTGCTCCTCTACGACGGACCGCAAGCGTCGAAACTTGCGGTGCTGACGAGGCCCATGCAGATCGACAAGACCGCGAGCATGACCAGCACGTCCAGCGGGACCATGGGCCGGGTCACATGGGCGGTTGATGGGATCGGCTATAGTGTGGTGGGCGAGCGACCCGCGGCCGAGTTGCATCCGATCGCCGACGAGGTCCGGCGCCAGGCCGATGCGGCGCTGGTGTCCTGATTGCACCTTGCCGCTTCCCGACGCCGACAGGCACCGGGCGATCCAGCGGGATCACGGCTTGCGCTCGACGTCCTTCCTGTCGGCCTCGGCCGGCGTCCGGCGAGCCCGCTCGCGGATGCGGCGTTCCAGCGGCGCACCGACGAACAGGACGAGCATTGCAAGGCTCACCCCGCCGATGATGAGCGGCCACACTGCCAACCCCGCTGCCGCGCCGATCGTGGCCGTCACCCAGATGCACGCGGCGGTCGCCAATCCATGCACTTCCTGACCCTGGCCGACCCGCAGCACCGCGCCGGCACCGATGAAACCGACGCCTGTCAGAATGCCCTGCATCGCCCGTCCTGCGGCGTCGGCGTTTACATTTGGCAGGCCACTATGCACGACCGCCTGCACGGCGATGCAGCTCGCCAGACCGACCAGACCCAGCGTTCGCAAGCCCATGATCTGCCGGTTCTCGCGCGAGCGTTCCCAGCCGAGCACCATCCCGGCCGCGGTCGCCACCACCAGCCGCCCGATCGCATCGATCCAGAAGCCGATGTCCGATGCCGCTGACGCTTCGATCATTCGACCAGCACGTGGACGTGATGCCAGGCGGTGCACAGATATCCGGCGAAGTTCCACATCGTGTCCGGCCGTTCGGGCTGTCCCTGTCCAGCCCCGTCGAAGGCGCGCACGACAAGGTGCTGGCGACCTTTGGCAAGCGTGGCGTCGAGGGTCCAGCGCCGCCAACCCCAGTGCGTCTCCGGATCATCGGCGAACGTCGCCTGTTGCCACTCGCGACCACCGTTTACCGACACTTCGACCCGAGAGACGCGGCGATCATAGGCGATGGCATAGCCCTCGATCCGCACCTCCCCGGCCGGCAGGCTTTCGCCAGAGCCGGGCACGCAGATCGCGGCGTTGAGCGGCATGGCATTGATGGTCAGACCCCGGCTCCAGTCGACGGTGTCGCTCGTCACATCGGCGGGAAACAGCTTGTAGTCGTGCGCCTGGATCGGTGCGTCGGAAGGCATGTCTCGCACCTCGATCCGTGTCAGCCATTTGGCGCTGCGCACGCCGGCATAGCCCGGCACCACCATGCGGAGCGGTGCGCCGTGTTCGGGCGTCAGCGGCTCGCCGTTCATCGCCCAGACGAGGAGGACGTCGGGCTGCCGCGCCTTGCTCATGGCGATCGATACCCCGAACAAGGCTTCCTCGCCCTCCACGTCCACCTCGTCCGCGCCGGTGAACGCCACGAACAGGTCGGACGCATCAGGTGCGCCGACCGCATCGAGCACATCGGCCAGGCGTACGCCGGTCCACTCTGCATTGCCGATCGCGCCGACATCCCAAGGATCACCCGACGTTTTTCCGACCTGCTGGAGGTCAGTGCGCCGGTTGCCGGCGCACTGGAGAACTGCCGTCACCGTCCGCGTGGGGAACGTAGCTTTCAGTTCCTCTACCGAGAAAGAGCGGCTCGCCATGCCCGTCCCGCTCACCTCGATCCGATGATTGGCGGGCAGATCCGGCACTGGCCCGTGGCTGCGCACGTAGAACAGCGCCTGCGGCGTCAGGAACCGCTCGATCAACGCACTGGGCGTCGGCTCGGCGTTGTAGGGATCGGATTTGCGCTCGATCATATCGGTCATGGACGAACAAACGCCGCAAGCGCGCGGATCGCTTCAAGTCTTCAAGACCATCACAGACGAAAGGCTGCCGATCGTTCCGATATCCAGATTGGAATGAGCAGATCAAACGGTTGGTCGTATCGATCAGATTGCGCGATATAAGCTGCATGACCCTGGAGCAGCTCAGAATATTCGTCGGTGTCGCGGAGCGCGAACACGTCACCAAGGCAGCGGAGGTGCTGAACGTCACGCAGTCTGCTGCCTCCGGCGCGATTGCTGCCCTCGAAGCGCGCTACGGGGTTCCTCTGTTTCACCGCGTCGGGCGTGGCATCCAGCTGACCGAAGCAGGCCGCGGCTTTCTGGAGGAAGCGCGCGCGGTGCTGGGGCGGGCAGCGCATGCCGAGACGATGCTGGCGGACTATGCCGGGCTTGCCCGTGGTTCATTGCGGATCGTCGCCAGCCAGACGATCGCGAGCTACTGGTTGCCGGCAAAGCTCGCCGCCTTCCACGAACGCCACCCGCAGATCGCGGTTGAGCTCGCGATCGACAACACCGAAGGTGCGGCAGCGCAGGTCCTGAGCGGCGCGGCGGAACTCGGCTTTGTCGAGGGCGAGGTGGACGAACCGGCACTCGCCCACTGGACTGTCGGGCGTGATCCGATGGTGCTGGTCGGCCGCGAGGACGCCGAACGTGTCGACGAGGCCTGGCTGCGCACTGAACGCTGGATCGTCCGTGAGCTGGGATCCGGTACGCGCTCGACCTTCGAGGACGTGCTGCGAACGCGCGGGTTTGATCCGGCCCAGCTGACGATAGCGATGACGCTGCCGTCCAACGAGGCGGTGCGTACCGCGGTCGAGGCCGGTGCCGGCGTTGCCGTCTTGTCGCGATTGGTCGTAGCTCGTGCGCTCAAGGCCGGTGACCTTGTCGAGCTGCCGCTCGGGCTGCCCGACCGCGCCTTTCACGCGCTGCGCCACAAGGAACGCTATCGCACCCGCGCGGCCGACGCGCTGACGGACCTCATCAAGGAGCAGGTCGCATGACTGCCGACACGCACTCCGTTCTGAGCGGCCTCAAGCCGCTCAGCCGGCTCGATCACCCCCGCGAGATGATCCGCCAGTTCACGCCCAACTGGTTCGCCGCGACGATGGGCACGGGCATCCTCGCGCTCGCACTGCCGCAGGTACCCGGCATTGGACCCTCGCTGAAGCCATTCGGCGAGGTGTTGTGGTTCTTCAACATCGCACTCTTCGCGCTGTTCGCCGGCCTCTATGGCGCGCGCTGGGTGATGTTCGGGCATGAGGCGCGGCGCATCTTCGGGCACAACACCGTGTCGATGTTCATCGGGACCATCCCGATGGGGCTGGCGACAATCATCAACGGCTGCCTCGCCTTCGGCATCGCGCGGTTCGGGAATGGCATCGTACCGGTCGCGCAGGTCTTGTGGTGGATCGACGTCGCCATGTCGCTCGCCTGCGGCGTGCTGATCCCGTACCTGATGTTCACCCGCCACGAGCATAGCCTGGACGGCATGACCGCGGTATGGCTGCTGCCGGTCGTCGCTGCCGAAGTGGCGGGTGCCAGCGGCGGGCTGCTCGCGCCGCATCTGGCCGATCCCCACGCGCAGCTAGTCACGCTTGCGACCTCCTATGTGCTGTGGGCCTATTCGGTGCCGGTCGCGTTTGGCATCCTCGCCATCCTCATCCTGCGCATGGCACTCCATAAGTTGCCGCATGAAAGCATGGCGGCATCCTCCTGGCTGGCGCTGGGACCGATCGGCACGGGTGCTCTGGGCATGCTGGTGCTCGGGGCGGACGCGCCGGCGATCCTCGCGGCGCACGGGCTGGCCGGTGTCGGTACCGTCGCGGAAGGGATCGGCGTTGTGGCCGGACTCTGCCTGTGGGGCTTCGGCCTGTGGTGGCTGGCGCTCGCGACGCTTATCACCATCCGCTACTGGCGCGCCGGCGTCCCGTTCAACCTGGGCTGGTGGGGCTATACCTTTCCGCTCGGCGTCTACACCGTCGCCACCTTCCGCCTAGGCACGACGCTGAACCTCGGTTTCTTCGGTTTCGTCGGCACGGTGCTGACGGTTGCGCTTGCGGCGATGTGGCTGCTCGTCGGCGCCAAGACGCTGGCCGGCGCATGGCGCGGCAACCTGTTCGTCTCACCCTGCATCGCCACCCCGAACTGATCCGCCATGATGATCGGATCAGTCGGTCCGATCACTTGCGAAACGCCCCTTCGATCCGCCAGCGTGGCTGGCCACAGGAGAGCCTTGTCATGTACAATTTCGACGCCGGACTGGCGAGTGAGACCAGCCGTCGCCGCTTTCTCAGGCATGCCGCGCTCGGTACCGCCGGCCTTGCCGCCGCGCCGGCACTGGCGCAGCAGCTCGTCGACCTGAAGCTGCCTGGCGGCAATGCCGAACGGCCGATGACCAGCGCCTTTCCCGGCAAGGGCAGCATGATCCTCCAGCGTGTCCATCCGCCCTTGCTGGAAACGCCGATGGACGTGTTCGACAAGTCGGTGTTCACGCCCAACGACCAGTTCTTCGTCCGCTGGCACTGGGCCGACATCCCGACCTCGATCGATGTCGAGACTTTCCGCCTCAACGTCTTCGGCCACGTCAACCGACCGCTGTCGATCAGCCTCGCCCAGCTGCTGCGCCTGCCGCGGGTCGAGATGGCGGCGGTCAACCAATGCTCGGGAAACAGCCGTGGGCTGTTCCAGCCACGTGTTGCCGGCGCGCAATGGGGCAACGGCGCGATGGGCAATGCCAAATGGCTCGGTGTGCGCCTGCGCGACGTGCTCGACCTCGCCGGGGTCAAGACAGGCGCGGTGCAGGTGCGCTTCGGTGCGCTCGATCAACCGGTCGTGGCGGGCGCCCCTGACTTTGAGAAGGCGCTCGACATCGACCATGCCCGCGACGGCGAAGTGATGATCGCCTTCGGCATGAACGGCGAGCAGCTGCCGCTCCTCAATGGCTTTCCCTGCCGGCTGATCGTGCCGGGCTGGTACTCGACCTATTGGGTCAAGATGCTGAACTCGATCGAGGTACTGCCCGGCCCCGACGACCAGTATTGGATGGCCAAGGCCTACAAGATCCCCGCGACGCCGGGCGCGAATGTCGCGCCCGGCGCCAGAGACTTCCCGACTGTCCCCATCAACCGCATGATCCCGCGCAGCTGGATGACCAGCCTGCCCGATGGCCAGACGATAGCCTATGAGGCATCGATCCCGGTCGGCGGCATCGCGATGGGCGGCGACTGCGGCGTCGCCAAGGTCGATGTGTCGTCGGACGGAGGCCGCACCTGGTACAGGACGACGCTCGGAGCGGACGAGGGCAGGTACAGCTTCCGTCGGTGGGATGGTCGCGTGCCGCTGCGACGCGGTGCCAACCCGATCATGGTGCGCTGCTGGAACACCAACGGTGTCGCCCAGCCGATGAAGCCGATCTGGAACCCGGGCGGGTTCATGCGCGGCAATATCGAGACCACCACCATCATCGCGGCCTGAGGAGCGAGTAGCATGAAGACCCCGTCTCCCGGCATCATGGCTGCTGGCCTGATCGGCCTGACCGGCATTATCCTCGTCTCGATCGGGGCGCCGAGCAGCCGCAAGGCGCCTGCCCCGATCTCCGAGACATCCGAGCCGGCACCGCCCACCAGCGTCTCAGCCCGCGGCTTTTCGCTCGCCTCGACCAGCGTCGACCTGCCGGTCGATGACGCTACCTACCCCGATGGTCCGCACGCCGACGTCATCAACGCCAACTGCACTTCGTGCCACTCGGCCAGCATGGCGCTAACTCAGCCTGCGCTATCGGTGGATCAGTGGAAGGCGACCGTCACCAAGATGCGTGAGGTGTACAAGGCGCCGGTGGCCGAAAAGGACGTCGACGCGATCGTTGCTTATCTCATCGCTATGCCGAGCCAGAAAGCGGCACCCGCAACCGGCAAGGCACAGGATCCCGACCCCAAGGTGGCTCCTGATGTCTCAGGTGGAACCGGATAAGCAAACCTCTCGCATAACCTAAAAAGGCGATTTCGACAGACGATCGGCAGCCTTCAGTAGGACTTTTTCAACAGCCACGGACGGTTTTGACACCGACTTGCTGTTTACTGGCCTATAGGCTAGGGGGGTATCCTATGTCACATTTGTCTCAAACCAATGTCGATCTGGTCGCCCGCGTTCGTCGCATCGCCGGACAAGTCGGCGCGGTCGAGCGAGCACTTCAATCGGACTCGTCGTGTTCCGACGTGCTCCATCTGGTTGCCGCCGTGCGCGGGGCGGTGAATGGCCTCATGGACGAGATTATCGCCGAACACCTCGAAGCGCATGTGTCGCGGCCCGGCCTCGATGATGCCGAGCGGGCGGCAGGTGCCGAAGAACTGCTGGCGGTGATCCGCCGCTACGCCAAATAGGACGCTTTTCATGGCGGCTTTGCCCGAAATCGACGCCTTCACGCACGACCATGTATTCCTGGGCGCGGCGCACGACGACAATGCCCGCCGGACCCTGTGGGTCGTGGCGCTTACCGCCGGGATGATGGTGGTGGAGATCATCGCCGGTTATCTGACCGGCTCGATGGCGCTGCTCGCCGATGGCTTTCACATGGCGACACACGCGGGCGCGCTCGGGGTCGCCGCGGCCGCTTACGCCTATGCCAAGCGCCATGCCTCCAGCCGGGCCTATAGCTTCGGCACGGGCAAGGTCGGCGACCTGGCCGGGTTCGCGTCGGCGATGGTGCTGGGCCTGATCGCGCTCGGGATCGGTGTCGAGTCCATCCTTCGCCTGTTTCAGCCGATCACGGTCGCATTCGGGGAAGCGACGCTCATCGCGGTGGTCGGTCTGGGCGTGAACATCGCCTGCGCCTTCCTGCTCTCGGGCGGGCACCATCACGGGCACGACCATCATCACGGGCATGACCACCATCACGGGCACGGGCATGCGCACGGCGCGCATGGCGGTGACAACAACATGCGCTCCGCCTATGTCCATGTCCTGGCCGACGCGCTCACCTCGGTTCTCGCCATCGCCGCGCTGCTGGCGGGCCGCTATCTCGGCTGGGTGTGGATGGATCCGGTGATGGGCATCGTCGGTGCGATCGTCATCGCGCGCTGGTCATGGACGCTGATGCGCGACACGGCGTCCGTGTTGCTCGATGCGACCGATCATCATGTAGAGGAGGAAGTGCGCGAGTTGGTCGAGGCGCCAGGCGACGCGCGTATCACCGATCTTCATGTCTGGCGCGTCGGTCCGGAAGCCCACGCCGCGATCGTCAGCGTCGTAGGCGGGCAGGGCGTGACCGGCGACGATATCCGCGCCCGCCTCGCACCGGTTCATGAAATCGCGCACCTGACCGTCGAGTGCCGCTAGCCCTCGAAGGCGGTCAGGATCGGGCATGGTCCCTCCGCTCCTGACCCGCATTCATGTGCGAGCCGGCGAAGCGAGGCGCGCACCCGCTCAAGCTCCTCGATCTTCGCATCCAGTTCGGCAATGCGCTCGCCCGCGAGCTGGCGCGCGCGGGCGCGATCGTCGGTCGCATCCAGCGCCAGAAGCTCACCGATCTGCTCGAGCGTGAAACCGGCTGCCTGCGCCGAGCGGATGAAGCGAAGGCGGCGGGCGTCATCGGTGCCGTAGCGCCGGATGCCGCCTCCGGCGCCAGCCCCGGTCGGCCGGTCTGGCTCGTCCAGCAAACCGCGACGCTGATAGTAGCGCACCGTTTCGACGCCGACGCCGCCCTCGCGCGCGAGCGCCGCGATCGTCATGCCGGTCATGCCTTGACTCCGTACTATGGTACGGACCCTATATAGGCGGGGCGAGGATATTGGAGAAGCGGCATGGCGAGCGCCCCCGCCAAACAGGCGACGATCTACCGGATGGTGATGCCGGAACATACCTGCCCTTTCGGGCTGAAGGCGAAGGATCTTCTGCGCCGGGAAGGCTATGCGGTCGATGACCATTGGCTGATGACGCGGGAAGAAACCGACGCTTTCAAGGCGACGCACGGCGTCAAGACGACCCCGCAGATCTTTATCGCCGGGGAGCGGGTCGGCGGCTATGACGATCTGCGCCGCTTCTTCGGCAAGATGGTCCGCGACCCCAAGGCCGTCACCTATCGCCCGGTGATTGCCGTGTTCGCGATGACGGCGCTGATGGCGCTCGCCGCCAGCTATGCGGTACTCGGCACGCCCTTCACGGTGCGGGCGGGTGAATGGTTCATCGCGTTCTCGATGTGCGCTCTGGCGATGCTCAAGCTCCAGAACGTCGAGAGCTTCTCGAGCATGTTCCTCAACTACGATCTGCTCGCGAAGCGCTGGGTGCCCTATTCCTATGTCTATCCCTACGCGGAAGGAGCGGCGGGCGTCCTGATGGCAGCCGGCGCGTTGACCTGGCTGTCGGTGCCCGTCGCGCTCGTTATCGGTACGATCGGCGCGGTGTCGGTGTTCAAGGCCGTCTACATCGACAAGCGTGAGCTGAAATGCGCGTGCGTGGGCGGGGACAGCAACGTGCCGCTCGGCTTCATCTCGCTCACCGAAAACCTGATGATGGTCGCGATGGCGCTGTGGATGATCGCTGCGCCGCCCGTGCTGGCGATGGCGCACTGACGCGAAGGTCGGCACGCGTCGTCAATGCGGGCTGATCGCCGTAACTTCTGCCGTCATACCCTTCGCCTTGGCGGTGAATGCGACCCGCTGCCCCGACCGCAGTCCCTTGAGCAGGGTCGGGGGGGATGCCCGGAAGGTCATCGTCATTGCGGGCCAGCCGATCGTCGGGATCGGGCCGTGCTTGATGGTTACGGTTCCACCTTTCGCGTCGACGGCAGTGATCGTCCCCGATCCGCTGCCGGATTTTACAGCCGATGCAGCCGGCCTGCTGCCTTGAGCAAGAGCGCTCGCTGCGATCGGCGTGACTAGTAGCATGAATGCGGCGCGCATGGAGAAAGTGGCTTTCATCAGATCTTCCTTTCGGGGCGGGTTGAAGCTCGCCGCCGCAAGAGCAAGTAGGCGGCTGGCAGGATGAACATGGAGAGGAAAGGGGCGGTCAGCATTCCACCGATCATCGGCGCGGCGATCCGGCTCATCACCTCCGATCCGGCGCCATGCCCGATCAGCACGGGGAACAGCCCGGCGACGATGACAGCGACGGTCATCGCCTTGGGACGTACCCGCAACAGCGCGCCCTCCCTGATCGCTTCCGATACTTGCTCGCCCGACGGTGACGGCCCGCGCTCGGCCAATGCGTGTTTCAGGTAGATCAGCATGACGACGCCGAACTCCGCCGACACGCCGGCGAGCGCGATGAACCCGACACCTGTGGCGACCGATTGCGCATAGCCGAGCAGCCATAATGTCCAGATGCCGCCGGTCAGCGCGAAGGGCAGTGTGCCCATGATAAGCGCCGCCTCGTCGAGGCGACCGAAGGTAAGGTAGAGGAGAAGGAAGATGATCGCGAGTGTCGCCGGCACGACGAGCATCAACCGAGCCTCGGCACGCTGCAGATACTCGAATTGTCCGGAATAGGCGATCGAGACGCCGGGGCTGAGCCGAACATCTTTGCCAACAGCACGGCGCAGATCGGCGACCGTGGAGGCCAGGTCGCGCCCGCGCACGTCGACATAGACCCATGTCGAGAGTCGACCATTTTCCGTCTTGAGCATCGGTGGACCTTCCGCGATCGACACGGATGCGACGGTGCCGAGTGTGATCTGCTGACCCGATGCGGTGACGATTGGGAGAGTTCGCAGTCCCTCCAGACTGTCACGCAGCTCGCGGGGGTAGCGGACGCTGATCGGGTAGCGGGCAAGGCCCTCCACCGTCTGGCCGATCGTCTCGCCGCCGATCGCGCCGGACACAATCTCCTGCACATCGGCGATGTTGAGACCGTAGCGCCCCGCGGTCACCCGATCGATATCGACATCGACATAGCGGCCTCCGGTCAACCGTTCTGCCAATGCCGAGCTGACGCCCGGCACGGTCCTGGCGACACGTTCGATGCTGCCGGCGATGCGGTCCAGCTCGGAGAGGTTGGACCCCGACACTTTCACCCCGATGGGACTCTTGATGCCGGTCGCGAGCATATCGATCCGATTGCGGATCGGAGGCACCCATACGTTCGTGAGGCCGGGCACGCGCACTGTGCGGTCCAGCTCCTCCACCAGCTTTGCCGGCGTCATCCCCGCGCGCCATTGATCGCGCGGCTTGAATTGGATGGTCGTCTCGAACATCTCGAGCGGTGCCGGGTCGGTCGCGGTCTCGGCGCGCCCGGCTTTGCCGAACACGGTTTTGACCTCGGGAACGGTTTTTATCAGCCGGTCTGTGCGCTGGAGCAGGGCCGAGGCGCTCGCGGCCGAAAGGCCGGGAAGCGCGGACGGCATGTAGAGCAGATCGCCCTCATCCATCGTCGGGATGAACTCGCCACCCAATCGGGTCAGCGGCCATGCCGTCGTCGCCAGTACCAGGGCGGCGATGCCGATCGCCGCCCAAGGCCGCGCCAACACGCGGTCGAGCGCCGGGCGATAGGCACGGGTGAGCACGCGGTTGATAATGTTGTCGTTCTCGGCCGGAATGCGTCCCCGGATCAGCCATCCCATCAGGACCGGCACGAGCGTTACCGACAGGATCGCCGCTGCCGCCATCGCATAGCTCTTGGTGAAGGCGAGCGGGGCGAACAGCCGTCCCTCCTGCGCTTCGAGCGTGAACACCGGCACGAACGACAGCGTGATGATGACGAGGCTGAAGAACAGCGCCGGCCCGACCTCGGCCGCGGCCTCGGTGATGACGCGCCAGCGTTCCTCGCCCGCCAGCGCCACGCCCGGATGGTCGTGTTCCCATCGCTCGATCCGCTTGTGCGCGTTCTCGATCATCACGATCGCGGCATCGACCATCGCGCCGATCGCGATGGCGATACCGCCCAAAGACATGATGTTGGCGTTCACCCCCTGCACACGCATGACGAGCAAGGCCGCGAGCACCCCCAGAGGCAAGGTGACGATCGCGACCAGCGCAGACCGGACATGCCACAGAAACAACCCGCAGATGATCGCGACGACGACGAACTCCTCGATCAGCTTGCCCGTCAAATTCTCCACCGCGCGGTCGATCAATTGCGAGCGGTCATAGGTGGTGACGATCTCGACGCCGGGGGGAAGGCTCGCTTTCAGTTCCGCGAGCTTGGCCTTGACGGCTTCGATCGTCTGCCGTGCATTCTTGCCCTGACGCAGGATGACGACTCCGCCCGCGACCTCGCCTTCGCCGTTCAGCTCGGCGATGCCGCGGCGCATCTCGGGGCCGATCTGGATCGACGCGACGTCGCCCAAGGTAACGGGGACGCCGGCACCGGCGACCTTGAGCGGGATCGCGCGGAAATCGTCGACGGTGCGCAAGTAACCTGACGCGCGCACCATATATTCGGCTTCGCCCAGCTCGAGGACGGACCCGCCGGCCTCCTGATTGGCGCGGCGAATGGCATCGACGGCCTGAGTGTGCGTGACACCGAATGCGGCGAGCCGCGTCGGGTCGAGCAGCACCTGATATTGCTTCACCATTCCGCCGATGCTCGCCACCTCCGCAACGCCGGGCAGCGTTTTCAGTTCATAACGTAGGAACCAGTCCTGCAAGGATCGGAGCTGCGACAGGTCACGGCGGCCGGTGCGGTCCAACAGCGTGTATTCATAGACCCAGCCGACCCCCGTCGCATCAGGACCCAGCGCGGCCTGCGCGCCTTGGGGAAGCCGTCCCTGCACCTGGCTCAGATACTCCAGCACGCGTGAGCGCGCCCAATAGAGGTCGGTCCCATCCTCGAAGAGGACATAGACGTAGCTGTCGCCGAAGAACGAATAGCCGCGCACGGTTTTCGCGCCAGGCACGGACAGCATCGTCGTGGTGAGCGGATACGTCACCTGGTTCTCGACGATCTGCGGGGCTTGGCCCGGCCAGCTCGTGCGGATGATGACCTGCGTGTCGGACAGGTCGGGGAGCGCATCGACGGGGGTGGCACGCATTGCGAACACCCCGGCCATGGCGAGCGCGATGGCCGCCAGGACGACGAGGAAGCGGTTCGCGACCGACCAGCGGATGATCGCGGCAATCATCGCCCAGCCTCGCGCGTCATGCGGCGCAGCGTTGGACCATCGGCGGGTTGATCAAAGCCGAACCGCACCCGCTCACCCTTGCGATACCCACGCACCAACGCGGGATCGGCGACGCGGAACGTCATTGTCATGGCCGGCCAGCCGATCGCCGGAACGGGCTGATGGGACAGGGTGACGGAACTGCGATCGATCGCCTCGATGCTGCCGACCGTCTCGTAGATCGACGCGGTGGGTTTCACGGCCGGCTTTGTTGCGGGTGACGCTTCGACACCAATCGGACGCGCATCGAGGCCAGCGAGGCTCGCTTCGGAGTCGATCAGGAACTGGCCCGACGCGACAACCTTCTCACCCTCGGTCAGGCCGGCGACTATCTCGGTTTTGCCGCCGCCTTCTGCGCCAGTGCGAACCTCGGCGGGTCGAAAGCGTCCACCCGGCCCTGCCAACATGACGAGTGTGCGCCGGCCGGTCCGGATCACGGCCTCACTCGGAACAAGGAGTGCATCGCGGCTCCCCTGGTCGAGCGCCACGCTGGCGAACATACCGGGGCGCAACCGGCCGGCACGGTTGGGGAGCTCGACGCGGATTGTGAGCGTGCGGCTCGCTGCCTCGGCCTGGGGCAGGATCGCAGCGATGCGGCCCCTGAAGCTTTCGCCCGGGAAAGCCGCCAGCGTGGCGATGACGGGCGTGCCGATCCGCAGGTTTCCTGCGAGGGCCTCAGGGACAGCCGCGTTCAGCCACACGGTGGCGAGGCCGTTCACCTCCGCCAGTGTCTGTCCTTGCGCGACCGTCATCCCCTGTCGGACGCCGAGCGTCTTGATGACGCCCCCCACGGGCGTGCTGATCGTCGTCACACCTTGCGGTCGGCCGCGCCACTCCGCCGATGCAATCGATCCGGCGGGCATCCCGAGAAGCAACAGGCGCTCTCGTGCCGCCCGCGTGAGCCCGGCATCCCCGGTGCGGCGCACGGCGAGATACTCCGCCTGCGCGCCCGCCCATTCGGGCACAAGGATATCGGCGAGCGGGGCGCCTGCCGGCACGACATCGCCTGGCGCGCGCGCATAGACGCGCTGAACGAAGCCGCCGCTGCGTGCCTGCACGACCGCAACGTTGCGGTCATTGAACTCGATGCTGCCGGTTGCCGAGGCCGAGTTTGACAACGATCCGCGTTCGACCGTGACGATCCGCGCGCCGAGCCGCTGGAGGCTGGCCGGATCGATCGCTACGCCCGGTGCGGCGCTACCGCCTGCGCCCTCGTCGGCATAGCGGGGGATCAGTTTCATCCTCATCGACGAGAGACCCGGGCCGTCGTGCCGCTCCCCCGGGATCATCGGATCATACCAGTAGAGGATCTTCTTCTGCGGGGCTGGGGATGCCGTTTGATCGGCAGCCGAGGACGTGCCAAGTTTCGCGAGCCCGAAGCCCACGCCCCCTGCGACCAGCACCAGCGCGCTTACCGCGGTGACAAGGCGGGCGCGGGTAATGGTAGTGTCGCTCATCGATCGGCGCTCCCGAAGGTAATGGTGAGGCGGACAGAGTCTGCGGCGACGAGCGCCTCACGGTCGAGCACGGTCAGCTCGGCGTCGGCGAGCGCGGTCTTGGCTTCGATGGCATCCGCAAGACTCGCGCGACCGGCAGAGTAGCTCGCTATCTCCAGATCGGCTCGCTTCCGAGCGAGCGGAAGGAGCACGTCGCGCGCGCGCTGCCATTGGCTGTGATGCATTTGGTGGTCCGCCAGCGCGGCCTCCAGATCGGCTGCCAATGTGCGCCGGGTTTCTTCGCGCGCGGCCTCGGCCTGCGCCTGTGCGGATTTGCGGGCTTCGATGCGCGGGTTCTGACGCGATCGAGCGAACAGCGGCAGGCTCATCGAAACTCCCGCCGACACCATGTCGCCATACCGGGGGTCACGGCGTTGATAAGCTACCTCTACCCCCCAATCGGGTCGCTTCTCCGCTCGCGCCGCATCCACGTCGGCCTGGGCGCGCTGAATACCGGCCTCGGCGAGAACCATGTCGGAGTGAAGGCTGAGCGCGTCCCGCAGCCGCGCCGGAGCCAGATCGATCGCGGGCATATCGCCGGCAATCTCGGGCGCCGATACGCCGGTCCAGCGAGCCAGCATCGCGCGGGCGCGCGCAACGGCGGCCATCAACTCGTCGCGGCGGTCGTCGAGTGCCGCGATCTCCTGATCGGTCGTCAGTGTCTGACCAGGGCGGACCGAACCGGTCGTCACGGCGGCCCGCGCAGCGGAAGGGAGAGATCGAAGGAATAGCAGAACGGTGTCGAGGGCAGCTAGTCGACGCTCGGCATAAGCAAGGTCGATCCATGCCTGCCCCGCTCCCAATCGCACCTCCCGGAGCTTGGTCGCTTGCGATGCTTCTGCCGTTGCGATCACGGCGCGTGCCTGCGCTTGCGCGGCATGACGCTTGGCAAGGTTGGGTAGGTCCTGTTGGAAACCGACACGCCCCATCGTCATGTCGTCTCTGGATAGGGAGAAGGCGGGTGGCCCAGAGACAGGATAATTCTCGATTCCGATCGACACACGGGGGTCCGGAAGGCTTCCCGCCGCACGTGCATCGGCTTGGGCGGCGCTGACCCCCGCGCGACCGGCAACCGCTCCCGGGGCGTTGGCAACCGCATCGCGCAGCGCTTGGTCATAGGTAAGTGTCTGCGCGTGCGCGGCGCTCGTCGTGAGCGCGGCGACCGCGAGCATCATGGATGCGCGCATCCCTCTAGTCCCTCCATGTCATAATGATGGCCGGGCTCCAAATGGTTGATCGGAGCCCGGCACCTGTTCAGGCTCGCCAGCTTAAGTTGACTGGCCGCCCTTCATTGACATGCAGGCGTCGCGACCGCGTTCCATCATCGGGCACACGCAGGCGCTCGACTGGGGAACGTCCGTAACCCATACGCGACGTGGGGCTTGAAGCGGCGCCCGCGGGCCCGGCTGGTAATTGGAACGCCACTCCCAATGACCATTGCTTTTATTTTCAGATGTGGCCGCCGTCGCTGCCGACGCGGCGAGGCTAGCGGCAAATACCGCCAAGATGAACGTTTTCATGTCACTTTCCAATTTGATCGAGATTTAAAATCGGCAGAGCCGCAACCGGCGAACGGCTGCAGCCTGACACGGCTTGACTCGATCAAACGGTAGGCGGTTCGGGCTCGGGAGCGACGTTGAGGCCGGCAAGTGCCCGGCTGGCAGGCCAGATAACGATTTGAGATGCGATCGAGCGCTTCAGCACTCTTGCCGGCTCCTCAAACGTCATGGGAACAACGCATCCCATTTGGGCGATACACGCCAGCGTCAGTCCTTTGCATGGGTGTTCCGATGACGGATCCGGGGTCGCCATACCCGCGCAATCCATGCGGGATGGGGTGACATGGCTCATCGCCATCTTGGGTGAGAGCGATGGGCCGGCCGCATACGCAATTCCTTGGCCCAAAAGGCCAAGCAACGCTCCAACAAGAAGCAAGAGAGAAAGACGAGCTTTCAACACCCGGATACTATCCCAATTGTCAACGCCGAGGTCAATACGGGTGGTTTGCCGGGTGCCGTAGTGCCGGCATGAAGCGCCGGGGAAGATTTGCCGCTCACAAGACAACCTGTCGTTTAGGCGCCGTGGCTAGGGTCAGGACTCGTTGATCACAGCCAGAAGATGACGGTGGCGGCGAGGGCGACGGCGGAGAAGAAGGCCGTTGGGCAGCGATCATAGCGGGTGGCAACACGCCGCCAGTCCTTCAGGCGGCCGAACATGATCTCGATGCGGCTGCGGCGCCGGTAGCGGCGCTTGTCATAGCTGACGGGCTCGTTGCGGGATCGCCGACCCGGGATGCAGGGCTTTATGCCCTTGGCCTGGAGAGCGTCCCTGAACCAGTCTGCGTCGTAGCCGCGGTCGCCCAGCAGCCACTGCGCCTTTGGCATGTCATCGAGCAGCGCTGCAGCACCGGTGTAGTCGCTGACCTGGCCCGCGGTCATGAAGAAGCTCAAGGGGCGTCCGTTCGCGTCGGCGACGGCGTGGAGCTTGGTGTTCATGCCGCCTTTGGTGCGCCCGATCAGCCGACCAAGATCCCCTTTTTAACCCGCAGGCTCGATGCCGTGCGGTGCGCCTTCAGGTAGGTCGCGTCGATCATGACCGTCGTCGGCTCGGCGTCAGCGGCAGCCAAGCCTTCCATCATTCGTGTGAACACGCCCGCCGCGCCCCAACGCTTCCAACGGTTGTACAGCGTCTTGTGCGGGCCATAGTCGCTGGGAGCATCTCGCCAGCGCAGCCCATTGCGGTTGACGAACACGATGCCGCTCAGCACCCGTCGGTCGTCCACCCTCGGTCTGCCGTGGCTCTTGGGAAAGAACGGCCGCAGCCGCTCGATCTGCTCATCCGTCAGCCAAAACAGGTTGCTCATCCAGGTCTCCTCACGGAGCCTGAATCAGATCGCGACCCTCACATCAATAGGTCCTGACCCTAGCAAAGACACGCCGGCCAGCGGCACCGAACGCAATGACGTCATAGGGCTGGGTTCTCATGCCGGGCACCTCCATGCCCGGTGAGCCCATCGGCATTCCGGCCACGGCCAAGCCGCGCACGCCTTTAGGATGCTGGGCCAGCGCGCGCTTCATGTCCGCGATCGGGACATGTCCCTCAAACGCCATGCCGTCGATGATCGCGGTATGGCAGGACGCGAGGTCAGCGGGCAGGCCGATCTTACGCTGCAGCACCTCACGGCGATCATCGTCGATGATCTGGACCTTGCGGCCGAACTGCTGACGCACCTGCGCCGCCCATTTCTCGCAACAGCCGCAACCCGGATCGCGGTGCATGGCGATGTCGGCCGCGGCCGATGCGACCGCTGGGATGGTCATTAGCAAGGCGGCGACGGCGCCACGAACACCATTCTTCATCATCAGCTCCTAAAAGGAAATCCCCGCCCTGCCGGGGGGTAGGGGGATCGACAGGGCGGGGCAGCGCTCCCTTATTGCGGGCGCTTGCCGTGCTTGCTGAGCCACGCCTGCAGCTCGGCAATATCCTTTTCCTGTTTCGTGATCGTCATCTGCGCCATGCGCTTGGTCTCGGCGTCGCGCGCGTCACGCACCGCAACGCGCGACATGGCGATGGCGCCTCGGTGATGCTCGATCATCTTGCGCGTCCACATTTCGGCCGCGTCGCCCTGCTTGGCCGCCATCATCTTCTGATGCATGTCCATCTCGGCCTGGCCGTAGGGATTGCCGGCCATCATGCCCGCCATGTCGTCGTGGTTCATGCCGGCCATCTGACCGTGGTTCATGCCCTGCATTCCGCCGCTCTGCTGCGCGAGGGCGGGCGTGGCGAGCAGCGCCAAAGCTGCGAATGTTGGTGCGAAGCGCATTATTGATCTCCCTGGGTTCTAAGACTTCTACGCGTGCGAGGCGGCTATCCCTCACCCGGGGTGCTAGAACGCGCGAGAAATTGTCAGGAAACAGGACTTTATTTCCGAGGGCTACGCTCCTGAGCCGCGTATATTATGCCTCGATCACGATGTTGCGACGCCGCGTTTTGGGCCATCGCATGTAGAGAAGCACTGCCCCCCCTAACCAAAGCGCAAGCCCACCGATCGCGAAGGCGAGCAGCCAGGGCGTGTTGAAGTTCTCGTGATTCGTCCAATCCATGATGTGAAGGCCCCAGAAGAAGTCGTAGAGCCGCCAAGTGCCGGTTCGGACAGCCGAGATCCGACCGGTGTCGGCCGCGACAAAGACGCGGGTGGAATCGAGGTCGGCGAACGCGACGCGCCAGGCGGGGAGCGTGCCGCGATATTCGGGGCTGGCGCGCTCGATCCGCTCTACCTTCGCCGCTGGTCGAGCACCGCCACGCCATGCCAAACGCGCGATCTCCTCGGCCTCACGAGCCGTTGGTGCTGGCAGCGCTTGGCCCGTCGCGGCGTCGAACAGGCGCGTTCCCTTGGCTGTCGCGACCTCGGCGACCGGGCGGCCAAGCCACATGCGATAGGTGATGGCCTCGATGGGCGCATCTGCTGCGCCTACGATCGCCGATGGTGGGGCGAACGTGCTGCCGCGGGGAAGGGGCGCCGCGCCTTTGCGGTCAACGAGGTGATCGCCATGCACCCGATCGATCGGCAGGAAGCTCATCAGGGCGCCGCTTGCGAACCATAGCAGGAGCTGCGCGCCGATGATGATCGCGAGCCATTTGTGCGTGCGGCTCGCGAGTAGATGCAGCCTCAGTTTCGCGCTTTTCAGAACCACTCCTCCCTCAACCTCGTCGCCGGGGTCACTTCATACCCGGCATGTCCTTCATCATCTCGTCGTGATCGGCCGGGGCGCTCACGACCAGTGCCTTATACTGTTCGGGCGTCATGCCGGGGAGCTTGCGGACGAACGCGACCATATTCCAAATTAGGGGGTCGGGATGCGTCTTGCCCCATGCCGGCATGGCGCTGAGCTTCACCCCGTGCTTGATGATCCAGAATTGCTGGGCGGGGGTGAGATCTTGAGCGCGCGCGAGTTCCGGCGCCTGTGGATAGAGGCCCTGGCTCATCTCGGATTTCTCGACGCCGGGGCCGAGATGGCAACCGGAACACATTTCTCCGTAAAGGCCCGCGCCGACTGACACGCGCTGCGCCGATGCCAGATCGGCCGGGGGTGTTATGCCGCGCGCGCGTGCCTCAATCGACCGATCGCGCAGGCGTTCGAGCATTGAATAGACCGCCGGCGTGTGCGGTTCGTCGGCCGCGATGTTATACACGCCAAGGTAGATAAACGCGGCTGCGCCCAGCGCCAGGACGATCGCCAGGGCGCCTACGAACGGCAGGCTCGGGAAGTGCTGCCTTATCGAGCGCCTGCCGTCTTGAGCCATCTGTTCCTCCATCGATCAGAACCAGACACGAACGCCGGCGACGATGCTCTTGGACGTTGCGCGATCCCCATCGGCGCGCGCGTAGCGGGCGGTGTCGCCGAAGCGGCGATCCCATGACACGCCGACATAGGGGGCGAACTCGCGCCGGATCTCATAACGCAGCCGCAATCCAAGCTCGGCGTTGGATAGGCCCGATCCGATCCGGTTTTCCGGCACGTCCTGCGCAGCGAAATTGAGCTCGGCGCGCGGTTGCAGGATCAGCCGCTGGGTGATGCGCTGGTCGTAATAGCCCTCAAGCCGCCCTAGCAGGTCGCCCTTGTTGGACAGGAATACCGCGCCCTCTAGCTCGAAGAAGCCCGGTGCCAGCCCCTCCAGCCCGACGGTCGCATAGGTGCGTTTCGGGGACGGCCCCAAATCCTGGCGGACACCCGCTTGTAGATTGAAATAAGGGCCAATGGTCCGGCTATAGAGCGCCTGCACCTCGGCGCTCTCGATGCCCTCGCGGAAGGCTCCCTCGCCCTCAGACTTGATGAAGAGGCGGTTGATGTCACCCCCGAACCACGCCTCGCCATCCCAGCGATAGCCGTCACGACCGTTGCGGAATTGATACTCAGCGAGGTTCAATAGCACCTGGCTGAAGTTTTGACCGCCGTGATGCTGCTGAAGGTGATGGCGACCCATCGCCATCGCGTCCGCGCCGTAAACGCTGTCGGCCGCATGGTCGGTCGGCAGGGGCGGGGCGGGGGCGTTTCCTGCGGGAAGCGCGGTGCCAGTCTGCTGCACCCCATCGGCCGCCATGCCTGGCATTCCGGCCATTCCCGACATGCCCTGCATGTCGTGGCCGCTGTGCTGGTCGGCTGGCATGGTCATCCCCGGCATCGCCGAATGGTCCATGCCCTGCATCGGCTGCTGGGAGCCCTGAGGGACCGTTTGGCCGTTTCCGGGCATCTGCATCCCCGGCATGGCTTCCATGCCCTGCTGTGAGCCCTGCGGAGCCGCATGGTCCATGCCGGGCATAGACGAGTGATCCATGCCCGGCATGGTCCCGTGATCCATACCATTCATGCCGGCCGTTGGCGCGGCGCGGCGTTTCGTCGTCGAAGCTGATGGTCGCCTCGCAGGAGCTGACCTAGTCTTGGCCGGCTTGCCTTTGGCCGTGGGCTTCACCACCGGCTTCTTTTTCGCAGGCATCGGCATGGTCATGCCCGGCATTGCCGAATGATCCATGCCCTGCATCGACTGAGCGGCGACAGGACCGGCGATGCCGAGCATGGTGGTGGCGGCGAGCGCCGCGGTCAGCCGGTTCATGCCGCCTCTCCCGCGAACGGGCGAACGGTGACGACGCGCATCATGCCTGCGGTCATGTGGTAGAGATTGTGACAGTGGAACGCCCAATCGCCGGGTGCATCGGCGGTCAGATCAAAGGTCATCTTGCCTCCAGGCGGCACGTTGACGGTGTGCTTGCGCGGCGCATGATTGCCGTGCCCCGTCACCAGCTCGAAGAAATGGCCGTGGAGATGGATGGGGTGCGGCATCATCGTATCGTTGACCAACGTCACCCGCGCCCGCTCGCCTTTGCGGAACGGGATGGGGTCGGCGGGATCGCTCAGCTTCTGCCCGTCGAAGCCCCACATGTAGCGCTCCATGTTACCGGTCAGATGGATCTCGAACTGACGCGACGGCGCGCGCACGTCGGGGTTGGGCGCGAGCGAAACGAGGTCGCGATAGGTGAGGACGCGGTGATCCAGGCCCCCCAGACCCTGGGGCGGTTCACCGCTACGGTCCTTCGGCATCGGGGAGATGGTCTGCACGCCCGGCCCCATCTTCACGCCCGGCGCATTCTTCGGGTCGCGCATGTTCATGTTCATGCCGCCACCCGACCCGTGGTCCATCCCGGCCATGCCGCCAGCCTGGCCCGATCCGCCCGACATGGCACTATGGTCCATGCCGGCCATGCCAGCACCGCCCGCTGCCATTTGGCTATGGTCCATCCCGGGCATTACAGCGCCGCCCATCTGGCTGTGGTCCATGCCCGACATGCCGGACATGCCCGCCATCGCTGCGCCTGCCGCGACCGTCCCGTGATCGGTCGGCCCCTTCCAGCCCGTCAGCTTCCAAAGATTGCGCGAGGCGTTCTGCATCAAGGTGGGGTCCGGCCCGCGCGTGGCGACCGGGCTCTCGTCCTTCATGCCGGACATGCCCTGCATCCCGCCCATGCTCCCCATGTCCATGCCCATATCGGTCATGGTCAGCAGCGTGCGCGGACGAAGCGGCGGGACCGGGGCGACCATCCCCTCACGCGGGGCGAGCGTCGCCCGGCCCATGCCGGAGCGATCGATAGCCTCGGAGACGAAGCTGTAGGCCCGGTCCTCGGGCGTCACGATCACGTCGAACGTCTCGGCAACGCCGATCTGGAACTCGTCGATCTTCACCGGACGGACATTCTGCCCATCGGCCTGCACGACGGTCATCGGCAGGTCGGGGATGCGGACGTTGAAGTTGGTCTGCGCCGCGGCGTTGATGATCCGCAAGCGGACCCGCTCGCCCGGCTTGAACAGCCCCGTCCAGTTGTCATACGGCCCGTAGCCGTTGACCAGGAAGGTATAGGTCGAGCCGGTGACGTCGGCGATGTCGGCGGGGTCCATTCGCATCTTTCCCCACTCGATCCGGTCCTTGAGCGGCATTTCCCGACCCGCGAGCAAGCCCGCGAGGGTCGGCCGCTGATAGTTGAAATAGGCGCCGCCCATCTGCTTCAGCTTCCGGAAAATCTGCTCGCCGGTCATCTGGCTGTGGTCGGACAGCACGATCACATGCTCGCGGTCGAACGCGATCGGATCGGCACCGGCCGGGTCGATCACGATCGGCCCGTAAAGTCCGCCCTGCTCCTGCTCGCCGGAATGGCTGTGATACCAGTAGGTGCCCGACTGGATGATCGGGAACTCGTAGATGAAGGTCGAGCGCGCCTTGATGCCGGGGAAGCTGATGCCGGGCACGCCGTCCATCGCGAACGGCACGAGCAGCCCATGCCAGTGGATCGAACTGTCCTCGTCGAGATTGTTGGTGACGGAGAGGCGGACCTTTTGCCCCTCCTTCAAGCGAATGAGAGGGGCCGGCACCGTGCCGTTGACGCCGATTGCGGGCGTCGACTTGCCGTCGACGGGAAGTCTGAAACTGTCGATCGTCAGCGCGATGTCAGTGCCCGAGACGGTCGGCAGCGGTTTGACGATCCCGCCCGAGACAGGCTGCGCCCACGCGGGCATATAGGCGGTCAGCGCCATGCCACCGCCAGCAAGGGCGGCGCCGCGAAGCATCTGGCGGCGATCGATAGTGCGGCTCATACGGTCCTCAAGGCTCTCGAACGGGAGTGTCCCTCTAGCCTTGATACGCAGCTCAGGGCGCTATCCCTCAGCGCCCGCCCAATCGCTCCAGCAACTTCGATCGCGCGCGATAGAGGCGGGTTTCTACCGCCTTTTCGCTGATCGACAACACTGCCGCGGTTTCAGCCTGGCTCAACCCCTCGATCGTGCGCAGCACCAAGGATTCCTTCAATGCGGTCGGCAAGCCCGCAATGGCGCGCGTCACGCGGTCGAGTTCCTGTCGGTCGCCCGTCGCGTCGTCGATCGCCACCTGGTCGTCTGCAATGGCTTCGGCTTCCGCGCCGATCGGTGCGGCGAACGCCAGAAAGCGCCGCACGGTGCGCTTGCGCCCCCAATCGCGGCACTTGTTGATCGCGATCGTCGATAGCCACGCGCGCATCGATCGATCGCCGTCGTAGCGGGGCAGGGCCTGATGCGCCGCGACGAAGGTCTCCTGCAGAAGGTCCAGCGCCTCGTCGGCCTCGCCGACGCACGCGCGCACCATGCGGAAGATTGACTGCCGATGGCGGCGCATGATCTCGGCGAAGGCGGCTTCGCGCCCGGCGATGCTGAGGGTCGCCAGCTCGCCGTCCGTAAGCGTGGTCCAGTCGAGGCTCACGCGCCGAACCTCAACGTGCGTCGTCGGTGAGCGCCTTCACCACGGCCTGATCGAACTGGCCGGTCTGATTGGGCCGCAAGAGCTGGCGCATGGCGAAGATGTGCGCCAGCGTCGCTTTCTGGAGCTCGCCCATGACGGCGTGGCTCTGGTCGACCGCTGCGGCGACGCGCGGCCCGTTGCCATGCTCGGCCTCGATCGCTTCAGCGAGCCGGGCATTGTTCGCCCGCAATTCCAGCTCGAATGCGCGCCGCTGCACGGCGAAACGCTGCTCCAGCACTTCAAGTCGCGCTTCCTGGTTGGCGTCCAGCGCCAGCTTATGATGCAGCACGTCGTGCAGCTCCGAGCCGGGCTGGGCACGTGGCGGAAGTAGCGCCCGCCCCACGAACACACCGATGATCGCGGCGATGAAGCACGCGACAATGCCAAGCAGAAGGCGGATGCGGCCGCTCATTGCACGCCGACGAGCAGCGTGGAGGGCGCGAGCGGCGACACCGGCCCCAAGGGCGATAGCGAAGCCGCGCTGGCTTCCTTCGCGGGCACACCGGCACCGAAGATGCCCATGACGAGCGCCGCAGCGATCGTCATTGCCCCAACGCCTAAGCCGGCGCGCGCCGCTGGACGTGCGGCGACCCGCGCCAGCACGCGATCTTCCATGCCATCAAGGCTCGCGGGCACGGGTGCTTGCGCCAGCCTCATCAATACTGCGTCGAGGTCCATGTCGTTCACTCCACCCCTCTAGCATGGATTACGCAAGCGACGCGCCCATCCCTCAAATCCATCCGTGAGGGGTGGTCGATCGGGGCGCGTAATGAAGGACAGGAACCCTCCTGTCGAAAGGCCCCCTATGCGCCGCCTATCCGTTCTGACTGCTGCTGCCGCTCTCGTCATGTTCGCCGGAACGGCGAACGCCCATCCTAAGCTGGTGTCGGCATCGCCGGCCGCCAATGCGACGGTCGCGAAGCCCGCTCGTATCGAACTTCATTTCAGCGAGAAGCTGATGCCAGCCTTCTCCAAGGCCGATCTCACGATGGCAGCGATGCCCGGCATGGCAGCCATGAAGATGGCCAGCGCCTCCGCGCTCTCGTCCGATGGCCGGACCCTCGTCATCACCCCGAAATCGCCGCTCCCATCGGGTCGGTATAGCGTCGCGTGGAATGTCGTCTCGACCGACACCCACAAGGTCGCAGGAACCTACGTCTTCGCGGTGAAGTGAGGCGATGGGGGACTGGTCGCTTATCGGCGTCCGCTTCGCGCTCTACGTGACGCTGGCTGCGCTGTTCGGCCTTGCCGCATTCAGCCTTTATGGGCTGCGGGCGCGCGAGCGCGGCGACGCGCTCGCGCTGCGTCCCTGGTTCATCGCCAGCGCTGGCCTGAGCCTGTTGTTTTCAGGCGCCTGGGTCGTGCTGATGGCCTCCTCAATGGCCGGAACGCCGGCCTGGCCGATCGACCGTGAAGCAGTCGGCGCGCTGCTCACCGGCTCTGCGATCGGAGCAGCATGGAAGCTGCGCATGGTCATGGTGGCCCTCGCGGCGCTGGCAGCGCTGGTCGCGGGCGGGCGCGGCATCTGGCTGAGCATCGTCGCGCTCTGCTCGGCCGTGGCACTCGCAACGCTGGCGTGGACCGGACACGGCGCGATGGACGAAGCCGTGATGGGCTGGGTCCACCTCATCGTCGACATTCTCCATCTGATCGCCTCGGGCGCTTGGGTTGGCGCACTACTGGGGCTGCTCCTGCTCGTCTCCCGACCCGCGGCGCGCGTAGACGCGGCGCATCTGGGGCTGACGCACCGCGCGCTGCACGGGTTCGGCGCGATCGGGACGGTTGTGGTCGGCACGATCCTCGTCACCGGCCTGGTCAACGGCTGGATGCTGGTCGGGATCGGCAACCTCGCCACGCTTCCTGCGACGCTCTATGGTCAGCTCCTGATCGCAAAGCTGGCGCTGTTCGTCGCCATGCTAGGGCTCGCCTCGCTCAACCGCTTCCGGCTCACGCCGGCATTCGAGCGGTCGATCGCAGCGGACGATCACAAGGGCGCCCTCGGCGCGCTGCGGACAAGTCTGGCGATCGAAACCGCCTGTGTCATCGCGGTTCTCGGGCTGATCGCCTGGCTCGGGACGCTCGCGCCGCCTGCATCGGCGATGTGATGCGCGGCCGGGGAGCCCTCGCGGTCCCCGGCCGTTCACGGGGCCGCGCCTGATGGATCAGTCGATCCTGCTCGACGAGACGGGGAGGATGCTGGCCGTGGCCGGCCTGATCTGCGTGGTGCTGCTCGTGCCGATGATGATCGTCGGGCTGATAATCAGCATCATCCAGGCGGCGACGTCGATTAGCGAACAGACGCTGAGCTTCGTGCCTAAGCTGATCGCGCTAGGCGTATGTTTGGTGATTTTCGGGAGCGCAGCGACCGAGCTCCTGACCAAGTTCACGGCCGAGCTGTTCGCTGTGATCGCGAGCATGGGCCGTTGATATGCAGATAGCTGCGCGGGCGGGCGACCGCCCGCGCAAGCCCCGCTATGCCGCCATCCGATCGCAGGAATCGGCGCACTTCCGGCACGCTGCCACGCAATCCTCCATGCCGCCCAGGGCCTCGCAGCTCGCTGCGCAAGCCCGGCAGATCTCGGCACACTCGCGGCAGATATGCTGATGGTGGGCGGACTTGCGCGCCATGAAGTCGATCGCAACCGCGCAAATTTGCGCGCAGTCGGCCATGATCTTCATATGCTCGGGCGCGGCGTGCTGGCCGCCCATTTCGAGGCAATGGTTCATCGCCATGTGAAGACAGGTCACATGGCATTCGTGGCAGGCGTCCATGCACGCCTTCATGCCGGGGTCGATCTGGTGCATCGCATTATCTCCGTATGAGCCCCCGCCTGTTCCTAGATACGCGCGCCGCGCGATCACCCCTTGCCGCGATCTCCGTCGTTCGCGGCAAGTTACATGGCCCACCGACCGAACAGCGTCGCAACGATGATGCCCGCGCCAAGCATGATGAGCGTCAACACTGTCATCGCGGCGATCTGAGGTCCGGTCACGCGCGCGCCGGCCGCCATGCCGCTCATCCCTGCCATTGCGTCGTGTCCCATGTCCGGCATCGGCGTGGCCGATTGCCGGTCCGCGCCGACTTCGTGTCCGCCATGCCCCAGCGCGCGCACCGTGCCCATGCCGTGCTTCAAGCGCACGCCAACCAGCCAAAGGTTGATCGGATAGGCGACTGCGAACCCGACGAGTGTCGCCAGCGACATGACGCCCCAAAAGCGGAGCGAGCTGGCGTGCATCGCGGCCATGTCGCGGCTCATCAACACCACCATCGTCGGGATCATGCCGGCCATGACGGCATTCATCGACAGCCATTCGGGGATGAACGACATGCGAAGCGCGCCCCAATAGGAACCGCCCGCCATGTCGCGCATGAAAAGCGCCTGGAAAATCAGCAGTCCGAACGCGAAGCCGAACACATATTCCGCGATCACGTCCTGCCACATCGGCAGGCCGAGCGCCGTGGTGATCGCGGCTGCGGCGATGACGCCGGTTGCATCGCCCGCCATGCAATGGATGGCCGAGCCGAACGCCTGCTTCCAGAGCGGTCGAACGAAATCCTCGTGCCGCTCGTTCGCCGGCTCCTGGCAGGACAGGACATAGGCCGCGGCCATGATCGGGCCACCATAGAGCGTGACCAACAGCCACCCCCATTTCATCACGCGCAGCTCGGGGTTGCGGGTGAAGGCATCCCACGCGACGTAAGCGACCGAAAGGGCGGTCAGCACGAACCACCCGATCAGCACGGCGTCGAGCCAGGGGGCCGGGGATGGCATCGTCACGGCAGCACTCCTCTACATGCTAGAGGATACGCGGCTCTCCGGATCATCCCTTGCGCGGAGCGGGCTAGGCGAGCTTGCTGGAAACGGCCTTGATCGCTTTCAGTCCCGATCCGAACCGCGCGATGGCCTCCCGGTTCTTCTCCAGCTCGCCATAGGGCAGGTAGGATATGTCGAGGTCGGCTACGCGGCTGAACGCGGGCCGCTGCAACTGCGCGCGAACGTCCGTCTCGCGCGCGTCGGGCGCGACAAGGAACAGCCCCGCGGTCGCGTGAAGGTCGCCACCGCTCAAGGCCAGGTCGAGCATCCTGACGATGCCCGAATAGATCGAGGTCGAATGCTCCACCTCGAACGCCGCGGCGACATGATCGCCGGCCTTCTCAAGCCACAGCACGTCGATCAGCCGGATCGAGTCAGCGCCCTTCGACGTCGCGATCGTGTCGGGCAGGCGCTCAAGGCATCCTGCGCCCAAGGGTGATCCGTCGAAGGCGCGGCTGCGGTCGTTCGCGGCGATCCATACGTCATAGCCGAGCGCCAACCCTAGATCGCGAAGCCATGCCTGGATTTCGGTATGGGTGCGCTCGTTCTCGCCCTCGCGCTGAGCGGCCTTGCTGAGCGTGCGCGCTTCCTCGCGCGCCGCCTCAAGCCGCTGCCCCCAGCTCGCCAGCGTCGCGCCGCTCACGTCGAGGGGCGGAGCCGGATAGCGATCGGAGCCGATGTCGAACAACAGACCGCCGATCGCGCCTAAATCATTCGATAGCAGCTCGCGGAAGCGGTCGTTGAGATCGAGGATGCCGGTCCGCATCGCCAGAAAATGCTCCCAGCTCCCGAGCTTCACATTCGCCCCCGTCAGCGCGTTGTAGCCCTTAACGATTGCGGTGTTGAAGGGCGGCACCAGCGTCGGGTGAAGGAAGTAGAGGAGGTTGGCGACCGCCGGACCCAGCCCCTTGATCTTCAAACGGTCGATCGCGTGGATATGGCTGATGATCTCCTCGGCCGTGTCGCAACAGGAACAGGCGTCGAGCAAGCGGCCGAACGCGCGCTGATTGTCGGGGCTCTCGTAAATGTCGGGGATGCGGAGCTTCGGCTTCCAGAGGAACGCATGGTCCGCGCCCTTGAAGATTTGCCGCTGCTCGGCGACGGAATGGACGACGGTTTCGAGCGACGATCCGCGGTAGGCGACGCCGAACGTGCCGCGCTCGATCTCGCCGACAACCTGGGTGATGCCGCGCCGGATTGATCGGAAGTTCTTCAACCGCTCGTCCCAAAGAAACCAGCTCCGATAGGTCGCGCCCTGATCGTCACGCCAGCGGGCAATTAAGCGGCGCACCAGGCCGTCATGGTCGGTGCCAGTAGAAAGACTGTCGATCTGCGCTGCCATATGTCCCCGATTGCCCCCGGCCCGCGTTTGGCGAGCTAGTAATAGACCTAAGCTGCGGCCCTTATGGCGTCGAGGGTGTAGAGCTGGCCCCCGCAATATGAGGGCAACGCCGCTCCCGCGCGTAGATTCAACATACACGCCAGCGGTGCCGACAGGGCCTTGACCCTAACACGGTGTCATACCCTACATGCTCTCGGGTCGAAGGAGTCTTGCCATGAACGACCCTCATTACCATTCCCAAGCCGGGCGTTGCGGCTGTTCGAAGCCTGCGCCTGAATCGGTCTCCACGCCCTCATCCTGTTGCGGGGGCGGCTCGGCCGCTCCCGCAAAGATCGAGCACGAACATCATCACACCGAAGCGGGCGGCTGCTGCTCGGGCAGTAAGGACAACGATGCCGCAGCAGCAGTGATCGACGCGGTGTGCGGCATGACGGTTGATCCCGCAAAAACGACACACCATGCCGAGCACGCTGGTCATGCCTATCATTTCTGTAGCGCAGGGTGCCGGAGCAAGTTTGTCGCCAATCCTGACGCCTATCTGAGCGATAAGCCGAAACCGGAGCCGATGGCGACGCCGGGGGCGATGTGGACGTGCCCGATGCACCCGCAAATTCGCCAGGAAGGGCCGGGAACTTGCCCAATCTGCGGCATGGCGCTCGAACCCGAAGAACCGTCGCTCGACGATACTCCCAACCCTGAGCTGGTCGACTTCACGCGCCGACTGTGGGTGGCGGGCGCGCTCACGATCCCGCTGCTCGTCGTCTCGATGTTCGCGGAAATGTTAGGCCTGCATGTGGTTAGCCCTGCGGCCTCGCCTTGGGTCCAGCTCGCACTCACCGCGCCGATCGTGCTGTGGGCGGGCTGGCCGTTTTTCGAGCGGGGGTGGACATCGCTTCGTACCCGCCATCTCAATATGTTCACACTGATCGCGATCGGCGTAGGTGCCGCCTTCCTCTATAGCGTGGTCGCGACGCTCGCGCCGGGCATCTTCCCAGCGACCTTCCGCACGCATGGGAGCATGGTTCCCGTCTATTACGAGGCGGCCGGCGTCGTGGTGACACTGGTGCTGCTCGGGCAAGTGCTCGAACTGCGCGCTAGGGCGGCGACAGGGCGCGCGATCCGCGCTCTCATGGATCTCGCCCCCAAGACGGCGCGACGCTTGCAGCCTGACGGTTCTGAAGAAGAAGTCGGGCTTGCCGACGTGGCAACCGGTGACCGGCTGCGGGTCCGCCCCGGTGAAGCCATCCCGGTCGATGGCGTCGTGGTCGAGGGTCGTTCGTCGGTCGACGAAGCCATGCTCACCGGCGAACCCGCGCCGGTCCTCAAGGAAGTCGAGGCGATCGTTACCGGGGGCACCGTCAACGGGACGGGCAGCCTGGTGATGGAAGCCCGCGCGGTTGGTTCGGACACGATGCTCGCGCGTATCGTCCGCATGGTCGCGGAAGCGCAGCGAAGCCGCGCCCCGATACAGGCGGTCGCCGATCGGGTTTCAGGATGGTTCGTGCCGCTCGTCGTGCTGATCTCGATTGCGACCTTCATCACTTGGTCGCTGGTCGGCCCTGAGCCGCGCATGGGCCATGCCCTGCTTAACGCCATCGCAGTGCTGGTGATCGCCTGCCCGTGCGCGCTCGGGCTCGCCACGCCCATGTCGATCATGGTCGGCACGGGACGCGGCGCTCAGGCCGGCGTGCTGGTGAAGAACGCGGAAGCCTTACAGGGGCTGGAAAAGGTCGATACCCTTGTCATCGACAAGACGGGTACGCTCACGGAAGGCAAGCCCAAGCTGATCGCGGTCGAGACGGTCAGCGCGGTCGGAGAGAACGACATGCTCGCGCTTGCCGCGGCCGTCGAAGGCCAATCCGAACATCCGCTCGCGCACGCAATCGTCGTTGCCGCCAAAGAACGAGGATTGCAGCTCGGCACAGTCGCGGACTTTGCCTCGCAAACCGGGCTGGGTGTCAGCGCCACGGTGGGCGGCCGCTCGGTCGTGATTGGCAATGCGGTGCAAATGAGCCGGATCGGCGCTGATCTCAAGCCGGTCGACGCCGCGGCCGATCGTCACCGTGGCGAAGGCGCGGGCATCATCCTCGTCGCGATCGACGGGGCGCTCGCCGGTCTGCTCGCAGTCGCCGATCCGGTGCGCGCATCGGCGCGCGACGCTATTGCCGCGCTTCGCAAGGAGGGCCTGCGGGTCGTCATGCTCACCGGCGACAATCGTGGGACGGCCGATGCTGTCGCGCGCGCCGTGGGCGGTCTTGATGACGTGCGCGCCGATCTGCTGCCGGAAGACAAGGCGCGTATCATCGGCGAGCTGAAAGCGAGCGGCGCAAGGGTCGCAATGGCGGGCGATGGGATCAACGACGCCCCGGCGCTCGCCGCCGCGGATGTCGGCTTGGCGATGGGAACGGGAACAGACGTGGCGATCGAAAGCGCCGGCATGACGCTCACGCGCGGCGATCTCTCGGCGATCGTGCGCGCCCGCAAGCTCGCTCGCGCGACGATGCGAAATATCCGCCAAAACCTGTTCTTCTCGTTCTTGTTCAACGGAATCGGCGTGCCGGTTGCGGCCGGCGTGCTTTACCCGGTTGCCGGTATCCTGCTGTCGCCGATGCTGGCCGGTGCAGCGATGGCGCTCTCGTCCTTCACCGTGGTCCTGAACGCACTGCGGCTCAACGCGGTAAAGCTGTGAACATCGGAGCGGCGTCGGACGCCAGCGGCGTCTCCCAACGCATGATCCGCCACTATGAAAAGATTGGTTTGGTGCCCGCGCCGCCACGGCGCGGGAACTACCGGGACTACGCCGACGCTGACGTTCATCGGCTGCGATTTATCGCCAACGCGCGCGACCTGGGGTTCCCGATCGAGGAAATCCGCACGCTGCTGGGGCTGTGGTCGGATCGCGATCGGTCGAGCGCGGAAGTGAAGACGCTGGCGGAAGCCCGCGCTGCCGAACTGGGCCGCAAGGTCCGCGTCTTGGACGCCATGCGCCGCTCGCTTACCGGGCTCGCCCAAGCCTGTCATGGCGATGATCGGCCTGATTGTCCGATCATCGAACGCTTGGCTGAATAACTTGCGCGGCTAACTTTTACTCCACTTGAGCGTGATCGTGCGTCGCACCGTTTCACGCGTTTCGCGCTGCGGCTTTGCCGCACCCCTCGATCGCCGCGCGGTTGGCCGTCACGATCCTGTCGGCCCCGACGATGGCGCGGAACGCGGTGGGACTGGCGCTCTGGATCATACGCTGCCCGGCTTCCCAGCGGGGCAAGTCGAGCGTCCGCGCCGCCATGCGCTCGGGCCATTGCCAGCTCGCCGGTGCGATCTCGCGCGCGACCAGGCCCGGCACGATCGCCCATGCGAGGATGCCGGCCGCCACCCCACCCAGGGCAAACCATAGCTGCCGATTCTTCTGGTCGGCGCGTGTCCATGCGGACCCGGCGATGGCGCGAAGATCGGCCATGATGCGGGCCTTGTCCTCGCCCGCCTTGGCGAGCGCCGCCTGATCCTCGCGCCGGGCGGCGCTGCCCGCCGCGGCGATGCGCTGCGCCATCTGCTCCGGCGTCATCGCCAGCGCCGGGGCCGCTTTCAGGAATTGGCCGATGCGCGCGACGTTCTCGCCTGCCGTGTTCACGTTCTGCTGGAGCACGCCAAGCGTCTCGGTATGGTCGGGTATGTCGATCGCCGCGCTCGGCCGCCAAGCCCTCCACGGCGCAGCGCCAGCTCGCCGCGCATGGCCTCGAACGCCTCGGCCGCGCCTGCTCCGCCCTGATCGTCCTCGTTCGTCACCTGTCGTGAGCCTGCAACCCGTGATATTCCTCCGAGTTAATCAAAGGAGACCCAACAATCACCGGACCGGTCATGCCTAAGACACCACACACGAAAGGCCCGGACGAAACCCTTTCTCTCCTCGCCGATCCCTATCGGTTCATCTCCAGGCAGTGCCAGCGCCTAGGCGCAAACGCTTTTGAATCCCGTTTCCTGCTGAAAAAGACCAACTGCCTTAAGGGGGCCAAGGCCGCCGAAATCTTCTACGATACGACCCGCTTCGAGCGCGAAGGTGCCATGCCGGTCGCTATTCAGAAGACACTGCTGGGCCAAGGCGGCGTTCAGGGTCTGGACGGCGAGACCCATCGGCACCGCAAGCAGATGTTCATGGGCCTGATGACACCAGAGCGCGTGCGGGCGCTGGCGCAATTGTTCGAGGCCGAGTGGCGCAGGGCGGTGCCGGGCTGGACGCGCAAAGGAGAGATCGTCTTCTATGACGAGTTGCATGAGCCGCTGACGCGAGCGGTATGCGCTTGGGCGGGAGTTCCTCTTCCGGACGATGAAGCCGGCAACCGCGCGGGCGAGCTGCGGGCGCTGTTCGACGCCGCCGGCTCGGCGAGCCCAAGGCATCTTTGGTCACGGCTGGCCCGTCGTCGCGTCGACGCATGGGCGAAGCGGATCATTGAAGGCATTCGGGCCGGGAGCATCGGCTCGGGCTCGGGGACCGCGGCTTACGCGATAGCCTGGCATCGCGACCGGCACGACGATCTTCTTTCGCCGCACGTCGCAGCGGTCGAACTGGTAAATGTCCTTCGCCCGACCGTCGCGATCGCAGTGTACATCACCTTCGTCGCCCACGCGCTGCAAACCTGTTCAGGGATCAGGGCGGCCTTGGTTCAGCAGCCGGACTATGCCGAGCTCTTCGTCCAAGAGGTCCGCCGATTCTATCCCTTCTTTCCCGCTGTGGTGGCGCGCGCGAGCCAAGATTTCGAGTGGGAGGGGATGGCCTTTCCGGAAGGGCGTCAAGTGGTGCTAGACCTTTATGGGAGCAATCACGACGCAGCGACCTGGGCCGACCCCCAGGAGTTTCGCCCTGAGCGTTTCAGGGCTTGGGACGAAGACTCCTTCAACTTCATTCCGCAGGGCGGCGGCGATCACTATCTCGGCCATCGCTGTCCCGGCGAATGGATCGTCCTCGCGATCATGAAGGTGGCGGCACACCTCCTCGTCAACGCGATGCGCTATGACGTACCGGACCAAGACCTGAGCATCGATTTCGCCAGGCTGCCAGCGCTTCCGAAAAGCGGCTTCGTGATGCGCAACGTCCACATAGGTGGCTAGGGCCGCGTGCCGTGGTGATGGTGATCGGCTCCGTTATCGACCGTTTGCGCGAGTACGGGGTGCGATGCGACATCTACGCAGTCGAATGTTGGTTCAGCAAGTCGATCACGGCGCACCTCGCCGCCCCGTCGCCTTCGCAACGGTCGATGGTCGCAGCCAGCAGGCTTTCTAGTTGCGCCAGATCCTCCATCTTAGCGCGCACACGCTCTAGATGGTGAGCCGCGATCTCGCGGACCTCACTGCATGACGCCTGCGCAGAACCGCCAAGAGACAGGATCGCGCGCACCTCGGCCGGGGAGAAGCCGAGTTCGCGCGCGCGACGGACGAACCCAAGTGCGCGGACGTGACCGGTCCCATATACCCGCCGCCCGCCGCTTGTGCGGGGTGGCGTTGCGAGAACACCAACGCGCTCGAAGTACCGGATCGTCTCGATATTCACGCCAGTCCGGCGAGACAGCTCGCCGATCGTGATGCTTTCCTCAACGCGCATATATTGCTTGCTCCTGTAGTCACTACAGGATGCATAACGGGCTAACCCGCTAGAGGCGATAGATGAACCAAGAGACCATCCCGCGTGAACCCCTAGGCGCACCAACGTCACGACGTCGCGCCGACACGGGGCTATCCGCCCTCGGCGCGCTTGCGAGCTTAGCCGCTGTTCTAGCTGCGGCGTCATGCTGCGTCCTGCCCCTCGCACTCGCGGCGCTCGGCCTGGGGGCGGGCCTGTCCAGCAACTTCGCCGCGCTGATACCACTACGGTGGCCGCTAACGGCGACCTCCCTCATCGGCTTGGCTGCTGGGTGGTGGGCCTACGCGCAGCGGCGGAGGTCCTGTGCTGGGGACCGGTCCTGCACAATGCCGCTGCCCTCGCGCGCGACACCTATCCTGCTCGCGATCGGAACGGTTCTGACGCTTATCGCGTTCGCCTGGGACCTCCTAGAAGCGCCGCTGATGAACGCGCTTTCCTGATGCAGCTCACCTCAACCCTGACCTGTCCCAAATGCGGCGGGGTGGCCACCGAAAGGATGCCCACCAACGCCTGCCAATTCTTCTATGATTGCCGGCATTGCGCGGTGGTGCTGCGGCCCCTGGCTGGCGACTGCTGCGTGTTCTGCTCATTTGGCGATGTCCCATGCCCTCCGATCCAGGAAGCGAAAGCAAACGGGACTGTGGCGGGCTGCTGCGGGTGAGGCGATAGCTTCACGTTTCTTCGTGAACTGGGGTCCTGCTCGCCAAGGTCGCGCAAGCGAAATTGCCTACTTCGGTCTTATTCGACCGGTTCCTGACCTGCCTCAACTGCTCATTTTCGAGAGGGCATTTGAACAGGATAGCATTTCGGGCGCTTCAAAAACCCTTGCTCCTCCAGTTGCTAGAGCATGTAACCGCAATTTGCTCTCCTGCGGACGGGGGGCTGGAGGTGGCTTTTTGACGGCCCGTGTTGAAGCAATCGGTATGTCTCGACGCTCATTAGTGGCGCGGCTGGTGGCCTGTGGAACCGGCTTGGTGCTCGGTTCTCCAACGCTCGCGCGACAGACTTCCCGGTCTGCGGCCTCGTGGAACTTCGGCGCGGCTCACCTCGAATGGGAGCCGCTGGAAGTCGGCACGGGTGATACCCTCCTTGTTTCGGCACAAGTGCGCGGAGTGCCGGCGCGGGCGGTGCTCGACAGTGGCAGCGGCGCGTCGATCATGAGCACGGCGCTCGCGACGAAGCTCGGCTTGAACAATGGTGAGCGGCGCATGATTAGCGGGCTGAGCGCCAAGGCCCCGGTGCTGCTGGTCCGCGACATCGACGTACAGCTCGCCCGCGAAACCCGTCGCTTACCCTTTGCCGTTGTTGGTGATCTGAGTTCAGTGTCGGCGGCCTTCGGACGACCGATCGACGTTCTCCTCGGTGCCGATATGTTCACGGGCAGCTGCATCGCGCTCGATTTCGCGAACAGGCGTATGGCGGTCGTCAAGTCAGGCACGTTTCTCGCCGGCCCCGACTGGCGCGCTGTCGCGCTCGGACGCGGTGCCAAGCAGGAGCTGTTCATCCGGGCCTCCGTCGAGGGCCTGTCTCCCGTGCCCTTGATGATCGATCTTGGCAGCTCGGCCGCGCTGATGCTCTCGTCGGCCTATGCCCGCGATCAAGGGCTGTTGAACGGGAAGCTCGTCTCGACCGCGGCGATCGGCGGCGTCGATGGCGTGCGGGTCAACGATGCTTTCACAACCCAGAACATCAACATTGAAGGGCTTGGCGTCTCGAACGTCCCCACACTCGGGATGAGAGCTTGGCTCTCCACCAGCACGGTTGGCAATGTCGGCCTACCGCTGATCGCTCAATTCGACGTGGTGTTCGACGTGACCGCCGGATTCGTGTGGCTCCGGCCACTCGGTCCTCGTCGTCGCCTGCCGATGCTGAAGGACCGTAGCGGCCTTGGCCTCGCAGCCTCACCAACGGCGCTCACCGTCGTTCATGTGGCGGCGAACAGTCCCGCGGAAAAGGCTGGCTGGGCGGTTGGCGACCGGATCGTGGCGGTGAACGGCCATTCGATCGATGCGAACTATACGCGTGGGGAGCTCTGGCAAGTGCGCTCCCGGCCTGCTGGCACCCTCGTAAAGCTGACGATAGCCTCGGGTGATGTGCGCGACCTCAGGCTAGCCGACTATTACTGATCGGCTTGAGGGTGGCCTTTGCCGATCGCCTTCATGATCCGACAATCGGCCATGCGCGCCTTGGTGCAGCTCTGGCTGAGCATTGCCAACTCATCCCGCAACACCGCGAGTTGCGCCAGCCTCTCCTCAACATCCTTGAGGTGCTGAGCAGCGATAGCTGAGGCGGCACCACAATCCTGGTCCGGGTTCTGCGCCAGCCCCATCAACGATCGTATTTCGTCGACCGAAAAGCCGAGCCGGCGACCGTTGCGGATGAAGTGCAAACGCTCGATGTCGCTGGCATCATAGGTTCTACGGCCCGACGCCGTGCGCGGGGCGGAGCGCAGCAACCCGATCGACTCATAAAACCGGATCGTCGTCACTTTTGTCGACGTCTCGCTGGCGAGCTGCCCAATCATCACCGGCTTCATCATGCCATCCTTGCTAATGCGAACGTGTCGCACATTTCGCTTGCTTCTACAGCGACTGGAGGTGGTAAGGAAGGCCGCATGAATGCTTCTACCGAAAGCTGCGGGTGCCACGGGGAGCCCGCGCGCGCGCAAACCGATCCGGCCTATCGCCGTGCGCTGCTGACCGTCGTGGTGCTCAACCTCGGCTTCGGAGTCGCCGAGCTGTTCGGCGGGTTCATCGCCGATAGCCAAGCGCTGAAAGCGGATTCCCTCGATTTTCTCGGGGACGGGTCGATCAGCCTTATCGGTCTTCTCGCGCTTGCCTGGTCCGCACGGGCGAGGGCAAAGGTCGCGCTGACGCAGGGGTTGTTTCTCGGTGCGCTTGGCGTGGGCGTAATCGGTTTCGCGATTTGGCGCGCCCTGAACGCAACCGCGCCGGATGCCGAACTGATGGGCACAATCGGCGTTGTCGCGCTCGCGATCAATGTCGTGTCCGCCTTGGTGCTTGCGCGTTTCCGGGAAGGGGACGCCAATGTTCGCGCGATCTGGCTGTTCAGCCGCAACGACGCGCTCGCCAATGTCGCGGTGATCGCCGCGGCCGGTCTGGTGGCGTGGACAGGAAGCGCCTGGCCGGACCTCGCCGTCGCCGGCCTCATCGCCCTCCTGTTCCTCCACTCCGCTTATGAAATCGTCACTGGCGCTCGGCGCGAACTGGGAGAGCGGTAGTGCGTCTGCTCACCTTGATCCGGGCAATGCTCTCGCTGCGGCTGCTCGCCGCGCTCGCTGCGCTGCTGATCCCTGCTGCGGCATTCGCCGAACCCGGCGACGTGCAAACCGCATGGCGGCTGCTCGACTATATGGCCGTCGATTATGGAGGCGCGGTCGCGAACGGTCGGATCAAGAGCGCGTCGGAATACGCCGAAATGAATGAGTTTGCCGCGTCGGTCTCGACACGGCTTCAAGGCCTGCCGGCGAAGCCGGAGCGCCAAGCCCTCATTCAGCGGGCCGCCAACCTCCAAGCGGTAATCGCGGAAAAGGGATCGACTGAACAGGTGGCAACACTGGCGCACGGGCTCGCGGCCGATCTGCTGCGCGCCTACCCGGTGCCGCTCGCGCCCGATAAGGCTCCGAACCTCGTCTCCGGCCATGCCCTGTTCCAACAATCCTGCGCGTCCTGTCACGGCATGACGGGCAACGGCCGTGGCCCCGACGCCGCCAAGCTCGCGACACCCCCGATCGCCTTTACCGATGCCGAACGTGCGCGCCAGCGCAGCGTCTTCGCGCTCTATCAGGTGGTGACGCAGGGCATCGACGGGACGGCGATGCAGAGCTTCGCCGATCTGCCGAACGATCAGCGCTGGGCGGTAGCATTCCGAGCCGGGAGCTTCGCCTTCACGGACGCGCAGGCGCGCGAAGGCGAGCGGCTGTGGAAATCCGATCCGACCCTTCGCCGTCGCATCCCGGACCTGAAAACCCTGGTCGCACTCACCCCGGCCGCGCTCGGCGCGGCGATCGGCGACGCCAAGGCTGACGCCGTGCTCGCGTTCCTGCGTCGCCACCCTGAACAGGTGATGCAACAGGCTCCCGGCTCGCTCGCGGTCGCCCGCGCCAAACTCGCCGAAAGCGTGGCCGCTGCCCGGCGTGGCGATGCGCGGATGGCAAAAGAGCTGGCGCTGTCAGCCTATCTCGATGGGTTCGAGCCGATCGAACCAACGCTCACCGCGCGCGACGCGACGCTGATGGGCCGAATCGAGGGCGCCATGGGGGAGTTCCGCGCCGCGATCGACCGGGGCGCGTCGCCCGATGATCTCGCGGAGAAGGTCGCAGTACTGGGCGGCCTTTTCGACGATGCGGAAGCGGCGCTCGCGCCTGATGCCGCCACCGAAGCGTCCACGTTCCTGGGCGCGTTCACGATCCTGCTGCGTGAAGGGCTCGAAGCCCTGCTCATCGTTGTCGCCATGATCGCGTTCCTGCGTAAAGCCGAGCGCGGCGAGGCGCTGCGGTACGTGCATGGCGGCTGGGTCAGCGCGATCATCGCGGGCGGGATCACCTGGGCGGTCGCCACCTATGCGATCGGGATCAGCGGTGCGAGCCGGGAGCTGACGGAAGGGTTTGGCTCGCTGTTCGCCGCGGTCGTGCTGCTCTCGGTCGGGATTTGGATGCACGGCAAGGCGCAGGCCGATCAGTGGCAGCGCTATATTCGCGAGAAGATGTCGCGGGCGCTCTCGGGCGGGTCGGGCTGGTTCCTGTTCGGGCTGGCGTTCGTCGTAGTTTATCGCGAGGTCTTCGAGACGATCCTGTTCTATGCCGCGCTTTCGGCGCAAGGTGACAACGGGATGCTTCTCGCGGGGGCCGGGTCGGCGATTGGACTGCTCAGCCTGATCGCTTGGGCCATGCTTCGCTACAGTCGCAAGCTGCCGATCGCGCAGTTCTTCCGCTATAGCTCCTGGCTCATGGCGGTCCTGACCGTCGTGCTGGCGGGTAAAGGCGTCGCCGCGCTCCAGGAAGCCGGCCTTATCAACATCGCACCGCTCGCGGACGTGCCACGGCTGTCGATGCTCGGCGTGTTTCCCACTTGGCAATCGGTGCTGGCGCAACTCCTGATGGCGGTCGCCATTGCGGTCGGGTTCGCCTGGAACGGGCGCGACCGATCCCGCTCGGGTTCCGGCTCAGTGACCCTTGGTTCGAATTAGTGCAATGACATGAAAACCCTTCCGTGATAGAGGCAAGCTAGTGCGAGCCTTTTTGCCTTTCCTGACATGCCTGATGCTGGTCCTGACCAGCTTCTCCGGCATGGCCCATGCCGCCGATCTGGCGGGGGGAAGCATCGCGGGCGTTGAGTTCACGGTCCATACCGCCGGTGACATCGATCAGGTGCCATCGGACTCGGACAAGAATGTCCCGCATCATCACAATTATTGTCACGGACACGACGTCGGCGCGCCTGCGCGCACGACGATGGAATATACCCCCGTCCTCACAGTGCCCAAGCCGACAATCTCCGCCTCTGCGTCGCTCGACGGCCGCACCGGCATGGTCCATTTGAGGCCCCCCCAAGCCTGACGTCCGATTTGGGCGTGCGTTGGCGCGCCCCTGTCGATCATCGTCAGGAGTCCTATTTTCATGAATCGTATCTTCGCGGCCATGCTGGCCGCAGCGTCTTGCGCCACGATGGCGCAGGCGCAGGTCGGACCGTCCGCGCCTGTTGCGCAGGATGCGCCGGTCTACACGCTTGACCAAGCGGTCAGTGCAGCGGGCGGTTCGGCCCCTGCTGCGGAAGCGGCGACAGCTGGAATCGACGCGGCCCGTGCAGGTCGCACAGTCGCCGGCTTGCGGCCCAATCCGGTGGTTCAAGGCCAAGTCGAGAATGTCATCGGCTCCGGGCCGTATCGGGGGGTCCGCAGCGCGGAAACCACGGTCGGCTTTGCGATCCCGATCGAGCTAGGCGGCAAGCGCGGCGCCCGCGTCGCGGTCGCCAATGCGCAATTGTCCCGGGCCGAGATCCAGGCCGCGATCATCGCGGCGGATGTCCGGCTTCAGGTAACGCAGCTCTATGTCGAAGCGGTCGCGGCCGATCGCCGGGTAATGACAGCCCGCGATCAGGCCCGGATCGCCAGCGATGCGCTGCGGGCCGCGAGCGTTCGCGTGCAGGCAGGGCGGGCATCGCCACTCGAGCAACAGCGCGCGGATGTCGCGCGTATCAATGCCGACGCCAATGTGGAGCGGCAGCTTCGCTTGGCCGAGGCGGCCCGCGCCAATCTGGCGCGTCGGATCGGACGGCCGATCGACGGCCTGCTCGATGACACGCTGCTCGATCGCCTTCCCGGTGTGAACGTCTATGGGCCGTTGGCACCGGTCAACACGACCGGCACACTCGCGCTGGCGGCAGCCAACGCGGATTTCTCCATTGCCGAAGCCGGCGTGCGGCTCGCGCGCGCCAATCGCGTGCCTGACCTGAACGTCGGGCCGTCGATCCGCCGCCTGGAAGCGACCAACGACATGGCGGCGGTGTTCAGCGTGTCGATCCCGATCCCGGTGTTCAACAATGGTCGCGCCGCGATTGCGCAGGCGACCGCGCAGCGGACCCAGGCGGATGCGCAGCGCCGCGTGACCGCGCTCGACATCGAACAGGCGATCACGGACGCGCAGGCGCAGGCGGCCAATGCCGCAACGACGGCTCGTGCGGCGTCGGGGCCGGCGCTGGCGGCTGCACAGGAGGCCGCCCGCATCGCGCGGATCGGCTATCGCGAGGGCAAGTTCGGCCAGCTCGAATTGCTCGATGCTGAACGCACGCTCGCCGAAACGCGGGTCGCCGCGATCGACGCGCTTGCCAATTACCAGAATGCCCGCGCGCAAGTGGAGCGACTGACCGCTCGTGCGCCCAATGGGGGGAATCAGTGATGAAGAGCTTTTATCTCGCGGGCGCGGCGTCGCTCGCCCTGCTCTTGGCTGCCTGCGGCGGCAAGGATGGCGGAAACGAGGCAACTGCCGAAGGCGCAGCTGCCAATGAGACGGCAGCGGGCACGGAAAAGGGCGGTGCTGAAGGCGGTCATGCCGGTGAAGGCGTCGTCACATTGGGTGCCGACCAGATCGCCACAGCGGGCGTCCAGGTCGGACGGCCGATCATCGGCGGGGCCGGGACGATCGAGCTGCCCGCGATCATCGAGGGCGACCCACAGGGAACGCAGGTCGTCTCGGCCGCAATTGCGGGACGCGTGGTCGCGCTCACCCGTAACCTCGGCCAATCGGTCGGACGCGGCCAGACCATTGCGGTCATCGAAAGCCGCGAGGCGGCGCAGATCAAGGGCGAGGTCGAGGCGGCGCGGGCGCGGCTTCAGCTCGCTAATTCGAACCTCGCGCGCGAACAGCGGCTGTTCGCGCAGAGAGTCTCCCCTGAACAGGATCTGATCGCCGCCCGCACAGCGGCGACGGAGGCGCGGATCGCCCTGACGCAGGCGCAGAGCATGGTTTCGGCGGCGGGTGTCGGCGGCGGCGGGCTCAACCGGCTCGGCATTGCCGCGCCGATCTCGGGCCAGATCATTGCGCGCCCCGTGACGCTGGGACAAACGGTCGCGGCGGATGCCGAACTCTATCGCATCGCCAACCTGAGCCAGGTGTCGATCGCGCTTAATCTCAAGCCCGAGGATGCGGGCCGGGTGCGTCCCGGCAATACGGTGCTGGTGAAGGCGGCAGGCCGTCAGGCGACCGCCCGCGTGACCTTCGTGTCGCCGGCGCTTGATCCGCAGACGCGGCTCGTGCCTGCGCTCGCCACCCTCGACAATCGCGGTGGCGAATGGCGGGTCGGCGAGCCTGTGACGGCAGCCGTGCAGCTCACGGGCAGCGGCGGGAGCGGGGCGGTCCGCGTGCCGACGACGGCGGTCCAGAGTTTCGAGGGCAAGTCGGTCGTGTTCGTGCGCACGCCCACCGGCTTCAAGGCGACCCCGGTCCAG
>NZ_JBDZDK010000029.1:0-50501 GCF_040049155.1 Sphingomonas silueang | reverse complement strand
CATGCTCGACATTCGCGTCAACCGCGACGCGATGGCGCGGTTGGGCGTTACGGCTCAGGATGTGCAGGACACCGTGACTGCGACGATCGGCGGGCGAACATCGGGCCAGATCTTCGAGGGCGATCGTCGCTTCCCGGTGGTGATCCGCCTGTCTGAGGCGCAGCGCGCCGACATCGGCCTGCTCCAGCAGGTGCAGGTGCCGGTCGCAGGCGGCGGCTATGTGCCGCTGTCCAGCGTCGCCGAGATCAAGGTGGTCGACGGTCCCAACCAGATCAGCCGCGAGAATGGCAAACGGCGCGTGGTGGTGCAAGCCAACGTGCGTGGCCGCGACGTCGGATCGGTGGTTGCGGATGCGCAGGCAGCGATCGCCAGCCAGGTTCGGCTGCCTGCCGGTACCTATCTCGAATGGGGCGGCCAATTCGAAAACCTGCAATCGGCAAGCGAGCGGCTGAAGCTGGTTATTCCGGCCTGCTTCATCCTGATCCTGTTGCTGCTCTATGGCGCATTGGGATCGGTCCGCGATGCCGCGATCGTCTTCACCGGCGTGCCCTTCGCGCTGGTGGGCGGTGTCCTGCTGCTCTTCTTGCGAGGCATGGACTTTTCGATTTCGGCGGCGGTGGGCTTCATCGCCCTGTCGGGCATCGCGGTCCTCAACGGCCTCGTGATGGTCAGCTCGATCCAGGATCTGATCCGGTCGGGGCTATCGCGCGAAGAGGCGGCCCATGTCGGCGCAATGCAGCGACTGCGGCCCGTGGTCATGACCGCGCTCGTCGCCAGCCTCGGCTTCGTGCCGATGGCGCTTGGCGAGGGCGCGGGTGCGGAGGTGCAGAAGCCCTTGGCGACAGTTGTCATCGGCGGCTTGATCTCGGCGACGCTGCTGACGCTGTTCGTGCTGCCGACCCTCTATGCCCGCTTCGGTCAGAAGGTGATCGAGAAATCCGAGCACTACAATGGGGAGCATGAAGGGGACGACCACGGTCAGACCTTCGTGAACAACTTGGCCTGATGGGTGAGCGGGGGCGATCCGCGATCGCCCCCGCTCATCTCTGGGAGATGAGGATATGCCTCGCACCATAACCAGCTCAATGCTTCACGGCGGGCCACTGCGGATCTGGTCGGCACTCACCGACCCGGATCATCGCCGAGCTTGGAGCCCGCTGGTACTCCTCGATAACCCGGGTCAGCTCGGCGACACGAGAGGAACCTTTGCGATCCAGGGCATCAACCGGCCGATTCGGACGCCGGCACGGATCGATCAATTCGATAAGCCGCGAGCCTTCGCTTGGTCCTGCGGCATCCCTTATCTGTTCACGCTCGAAGAGCGGTACGAGCTGGCAGGGGACGATGGTGGCACCAGGCTAACACATAGCTGCACGCTGCGCGGGGCGCTGTCTCTGCCGTTCGCGGCGATGATGTTGCGTCGCCTGCGGTCCCTGATGATCGAGGCTGACGATCGCCTCGCAACCTATCTGCGCTGGCGGGTGGGTCAGCCTGCCCTTGGGATCAATCGTCAGCGCGTCCCCTCCCGCTACAGGAGGAAGGCGCGATGATGCCGTCGAAGCGGGTACTGCCCGCCCTCATCCTCGTTGTCGGGCTGGCGGCTTGCACGGAAGGCAAGCCGCCAGCCCCGCCAACGGAGCAGCAAATCCATTCGTCCGACAGCGCCGTGGCGACCGGGGAAATGGGGTGCCATCCCTATCGCTGTTCCGACGGGGAACCGCTGTTCGTCGACTACAAGGACAACGGCCTGCAGATCGATTTGCGGCGCTCCAGCAGCGCCGTGCCCATAACGCTGACCGCGCCAGCGCAGGGCCTCCAATATGTCGGCGAGACAGCCACCGCGACCTTCAAGGGGTCGCAGCTCACCGTCGTGGAAGGCGAGGGCCGCACCCGAATCTGCGAACGGGAGGGCACCCGATGAACCGTCCTGTCTTCCGACATGTCGCACTGCAACGGGAGAGAAACGATGTCTGACACGTCGATCTCGAATGTGATGGCCATTCGCGCCGAAGTGATCGCGCGAAGCCGCGCTTTGCGTGAGGCGCAGCCGACGGCACCACCCGGCGTGACGCCGACCGCTCCGGTGTCGAACTTCGCCGACACCCTCAATGCCGTGGTCGCGAAGGTCAACGAGACCCAGGAGCAAGAGGATGTCGTCACCGAAGCATATGAGCGTGGCGAAACCACCGACATCGCAACCGTCGCGCTCATCCAGAGCCGCGCATCCATTACTTTCGAGGCGACCCTGCAAGTCCGGAACAAGCTGCTGTCCGCTTATCGGGACATCATGAACATGCCGATCGGATGACGATCGCTACGAGATTTAGGGCGTAATTGATATGATAGTCGGCGCGAGGCCTCGTTTTAAGCAGATCATTATCGAGGTTTGGAAGCCTCTCACGATCCTGTTCGTGTGGGACGTGGCGGTGACGGCATTCCACATGATGACCCCGATCAAGGAACCGCCTTTGCCGACGGCGCTGTTTGGCACTGCCATCGCGCTCTTCATGGGGTTTCGGACCAACGCTGCTTATGCTCGCTGGTGGGAAGCGCGAACCCTTTGGGGCGCGCTCATCAATGCGTCGCGCAGCCTGGCTAGGATCACACGCAGCCTGACCAAGGGAGAACCCGAGGGCAGCGAGATGCGGCACAACATCATCCTGCGGCAGATCGCCTTCGCGCACTCGATGCGCTGCCAGCTTCGCCGACAGTCGCCCTATGAAGAGATTGGCCGGATCGCTGGAACGGACGTCGCCGATATGGCGGTCGCTCGCCTGAACCCTGCCAACGCGCTCTTGGAGGACATATCGGGCATTTACGCCGACGCGCTCGCGGAAGGTCGGATCACCGAGATCCAGCAGGCAACTGTGGAGCGCGTCCTGATCGACATCGCCAATGCGCAGGGTGGCATGGAGCGGATCAAGAACACGCCGCTGCCCAATGGCTTTCGGTTCTTCCCGAACCTCTTCACGCGCGTGTTCTGCGTGCTGCTCCCGATCGCGCTGGTCGAATCCCTTGGCCTTGCCACGCCGATCGGATCGACGCTGATCGGACTCGTCTTCCTCGCGGTGCTGAGCATCGGCGAGGATCTGACCGATCCGTTCGCCAATAGCGTTCACGATGTCCCGCTCACGGCCATGTGCCGCACGATCGAGATCGACCTTCTTCAGACGGCGGGACTGCCAGCCCCTCAGCCGCTGACGCCCGATCACGGCGTGCTGTGGTGAGGGCGGTGCATGCCTTGCGGCACCTGCCTGGCCCTACAGCCGCGCGCATCGGCGCCGTTCTGTTCGCGGGTATGGTCGTCGGAGCGTGCAATCCCGCGCCGAGCGAACCTGTCGAGCCGGCGCATGAAACGCATCTGACGCCCCGATTGATCGCGCAGCGCATCATGTATTGCGACGACGGATCGCGCGCCGATGTCGACTTCATCGATGACGGCCTGAAGATGGCTGTCACCTGGCTGCCCAAGGGCAGAACCGAGATCCTGCACGCGCAACGGACCGGCGATGAGTTTCGCGGCGACCAGTCGCGGGCAGTCGTGGCGGGTGGGTCGATCGCCTTCACGCAGCGCGGGAAGATCCGCGTCTGTCACCGAACCCCGGAGGGATCATAGCATATGCAAGCATTGCTCTACACGCTTGCGCCTGTGCTGGCGGTCGTGCTCGGCGCGATCATCGCGAGCCGCACCAAGTTGAACCCTGGCCTCGTGGCGGGCCTACAGCATCTCGCTGCCGGCGTCGTGTTTGCGGCGGCAGCGACCGAAATCCTGCCGCAGGTCAAGCATGAGGCTTCGCCCAGCGCGACACTGATCGGTGGGGCGGCGGGTGTCGCGACGATGTTGGGGCTCAAGGCTTTTGAGGCTCGTTTCAAGGGACCGATGGCGTTGCTGGCCGCGATCGGCATCGACATTCTGGTCGATGGTCTGGTGCTCGGCCTTGCGTTCGTCGCGGGCGAGAAGGCGGGATTCCTGCTGACGATCGCGCTGACGCTCGAAGTGCTCTTCCTGGGTCTGACACTGACCAACGAGCTGGCGGAAACCTATCGCTCGCGCCCGCGCATCATAGTGATCGTCTCGGCCTTGGCGCTGCTGCTGCCGATCGGCGCGCTCGCTGCCGTTCCTGTCGCCACGCTCTCGCCGGTAATGGTCGCTGGCTTCCTGAGCTTTGGGCTGATGGCGCTGCTCTACCTCGTCACGGAAGAGCTGCTGGTTGAGGCGCACGAGAAGCCTGACACCCCGCTCATCAGCTCGATGTTCTTCGTAGGGTTCCTTGCCCTGCTAACGCTCGAGGAGATCATCGGATGATCCCGAGCAACGACAACAATGGCGGCGAAGAGCGTCGCACCCTCTGGATCGTCCTGCTGCTGAACGCGGCAATCGCGGCGGGCTTCTTCGTCTCAGGATTTTTCGCGGATTCGAGCGCCCTGATCGCCAACGGTGTCGACAACCTGTCCGATACGGCCGTGTATGCGCTGAGCCTTGTGGCGCTCACCCGGGGCCAGACGTGGAAGACACGCGCCGCGGTCGCTTCGGGCGTCATGTTGCTGATTTTCGCGGGCGGTATTCTGATCGACGTTGGCCGGCGCTACCTTCAGGGCAGCGAGCCGATCGGACCGACCATGATGGTCATGTCGGCGATCGCCGGCGTCGTAAACTACCTCTGCCTGCGGCTGCTCCAGCGGCTCAAGGATCCGGACGTCAACCTACGGGCCGCCACCACCTTCAGCTTCAATGACTTCATTTCCAATGGCGGCATCCTGATCGCGGGCGTGCTGGTGCTGTGGCTGGGCACCAACTGGCCGGACCTGCTGGTCGGCTTCGCGACCGCCATCATCGCCATCAAGGGCGGTGTCGAAATCCTGCGCGACGCGCGCGCCGAAACCAAGAAAAGCGAAAGGAGGTCGTCATGAACGACAAGCTCGAACTCGATATTCCAGTGCTGTTGCCGGGTCTGCCTGATGCGGCCGATGCCTGCCTGGACCGTCTCGTATCGACCCTGTCGAAGCGCGAAGGCGTGGAGCGGGCGCATGTGATCTGCCTCGACGGCGACACGCCGGCGGCGCTGTGCATCCATTTCGACGCTGCCAAGCTGCCGCTGCCGCGCTTGCGCGAAATGGTGCGCGCCGCAGGCGCCGAGATCACCGAGCGCTACGGCCATGCGATCTGGCAGGTGACGGGTATCAATCACGAGCGCCGGGCGCGCACCGTCAGCGATGCGCTGTGCGCCTTGCCCGGCGTCGTCCAGGCAAGCGCCAGCACCAGCGGCTCGGTTCGGGTCGAGTATGATCGCCGGGAAACCACCGAAGAGGAGGTCCGCGCCGCACTTCGCAAGCTGAAGGTCGGTGTGGGCAAGCGGGTCGCGGCCGATGACCATGCCGGCCACGACCACGGCCCCGGGGGCCACGACGCGGGCGAAGAGAAGCACGGCCCCGGCGATGGCCACGACCACAGCCACGCCGAATTTCTCGGCCCCAATACCGAGCTGATCTTCGCGCTTGCCTGCGGCGCGCTGCTGGGGATCGGCTATGCGATCGAGAGGCTGGTTGCCGGCGCACCGGAGTGGCTGCCCACGGCCTGCTATGTCGCAGCCTATTTCTTCGGCGGATTCTTCACGCTGCGCGAGGCGATCGACAACCTCCGGATGAAGAAGTTCGAGATCGACACGCTGATGTTGGTCGCTGCGGCCGGCGCCGCTGCGCTGGGCGCATGGGCCGAAGGTGCGCTGCTGCTGTTCCTGTTCAGCCTCGGCCATGCGCTTGAGCATTATGCAATGGGCCGCGCCAAGAAGGCGATCGAGGCGCTGGCGAAGCTCGCGCCCGAAACCGCGACCGTGCGACGCGGCGGGCAGACCAGCGAAATCCCGGTCGAGCAGATGGTCGTCGGGGACATTGCCATCGTCCGCCCGAACGAGCGCCTGCCTGCCGACGGCTTCGTCATCAAGGGCACCAGCGCGATCAACCAGGCCCCGGTCACGGGTGAAAGCATCCCGGTCGACAAGGTGCCGGTCGCAGATGCCGCAGCGGCACGCGCCAAGCCCGATGCAGTCGACGCGGAAAGCCGGGTTTTTGCTGGTACGATCAACGGCGGCGGCGCGATCGAGATCGAGGTGACACGCCGTTCCAATGAAAGCGCGCTTGCCAAGGTCGTGAAGATGGTGAGCGAAGCGGAGACGCAGAAGTCGCCGACGCAGCGCTTCACCGACCGGTTCGAACGGATCTTCGTGCCCGCCGTCCTGGTCCTGTCAGTGCTCCTGCTGTTCGCATGGGTGGTCGTCGACGAGCCGTTCCGCGACAGCTTCTATCGCGCGATGGCGGTGCTGGTGGCGGCAAGCCCGTGCGCGCTCGCGATCGCAACGCCGAGCGCGGTCCTGTCGGGCGTTGCCCGTGCAGCGCGGGGCGGCGTGCTCGTGAAGGGCGGTGCACCGCTCGAAAACCTCGGGTCGCTCAAAGCGATCGCTTTCGACAAGACGGGCACGCTGACCGAAGGTCGTCCGCGCATCACTGATGTCGTGCCCGTCGATGGCGCCGATGAAGGCGAGTTGCTGGCGCTGGCTGTCGCCGTCGAAGCGTTGAGCGACCATCCCCTGGCCCAAGCGATCGTCAAGGACGGCCGCGAACGTCTGAACGATCGTGCCGTGCCGACTGCCGGCGACCTCAAGAGCCTGACCGGTCGGGGCGTCACCGCGAGCGTGGATGGCGAGACGGTGTGGATCGGCAAGGCCGAGATGTTCGGAAGTGAGGGCATTCCGGCGCTGGGGCAGGGCGCGCAGGACGCAATCGCGAAGCTGCGCGAGAACGGCCGCACGACAATGGTGGTCCGCAAGGGGGACCGCGACCTGGGCGCGATCGGCCTGATGGACACGCCTCGCGAAGCTGCCAAGACCGCGTTGCGTCGGCTGCACGAGATGGGCGTGTCGCGGATGATAATGATCTCCGGCGATCACCAGAAAGTCGCCGAAGCGATCGCCGACGAAGTCGGGATCGACGAAGCGTGGGGCGACCTCATGCCCGAAGACAAGGTTGCCGCGATCAAGAAGCTCGCCGGCGAAGACAAGGTCGCGATGGTGGGCGACGGCGTGAACGATGCGCCGGCGATGGCAAGCGCCACGGTCGGCATCGCGATGGGCGCGGCGGGGTCGGACGTTGCGCTGGAGACAGCCGACGTGGCGCTGATGGCCGACGATCTGGCGCACCTGCCATTCGCAGTCGGTCTTAGCCGCCATACCCGTGGAATCATCCGGCAGAACGTCTTCGTCAGCCTGGGTGTCGTCGCCTTCCTGGTGCCTGCTACCATCCTCGGCCTCGGCATTGGGCCAGCGGTGGCGGTTCATGAGGGATCGACGCTGCTCGTCGTCATCAATGCGCTCAGGCTGCTCGCCTACCGCGATCCGGCAGGGAAGGCGGCATGAAGTGGCTGATCGCCTTCGACCTCGACGGCACGCTTGCCGAGAGCAAGCGGCCGTTATCGGAGGACATGGCGGCGACCCTCGCTCGATTGCTTGCCGTCACCGATGTGGCAGTGATCTCGGGCGGGGACTGGCCGCAGTTCGAAAAGCAGATCGCCTCGCGCCTTCCGGCCGGCGTCGCGCTCGACCGTCTCTGGTTGATGCCGACCACAGGCACGAAACTCTATCGGTTCATCAATGGCGCTTGGCGCGCGGTCTATGCCGAACTGTTCGACGACGCGGAGAAGGCGAAGATCCGCACGGCCTTCGATCAGGCGCTGACCGATGCCGGTCTCGCCGACGAACGTATCTGGGGCGAACGGATCGAGGACCGGGGCAGCCAGATCACCTTTTCGGGCCTGGGGCAGGCAGCGCCGCTGAAGGAAAAGGAAGCGTGGGATCCCGACCGAAAGAAGAGGACCGCGTTGCAGGCCACGTTGCGCGCGACGCTGCCGGACCTCTCGATCAATCTAGGTGGCACGACATCGATCGACGTGACCAGGGCAGGGGTGGACAAGGGCTATGGCCTGAAGCGCCTGAGTGCTGAAAGCGGCGTCCCGCTCGACGGGATGCTGTTCATCGGCGATGCGATCTTCCCCGGTGGGAATGACTATCCCGCCGCTGAAATTGGCCTCGATACGGTGAGAGTGCGCGACGTTGCGGAAACCACCGCCGTCGTGACCGCCATCATCGCATGTCTGCACCGGTAGGGATCGCCGATGTTCGCGATCTCCGCCTTGGGCCTGAACGTCTGTGGGACTCTCGTCCCGACCTTACCCCTTTACCTCCGGTCTGGAGCAATCGCGTAGAACAGGCAGGCCGACATGTTTCAAAGCTCGTGGTGGGAGATAACCACCCATATCATCAGTCTCGCCGTCGCCTATGCGCTCGCCCTTCCTGTTGGCTGGGATCGCGAGAAGGACGCCCGCAGCGCAGGCATCCGCACATTCCCGTTGGTGGCCATCGCCAGTTGCGGCTTCGTGCTGGTGGGCATCGCGATCCTCGGCCGCACGTCTCCAGCGCAAGCCAGGTTGCTCGAAGGTCTGATTACGGGCGTCGGCTTCATCGGGGGCGGCGCGATTCTGAAGAAGGGCGACAAGGCGTCAGGTACGGCGACGGCGGCCAGTCTGTGGGCGACTGGGGCACTCGGCGCGGCCGTGGGCTACGGCCTATACGACATCGCCTTCATCCTGAGCGCCACCACCTTCCTCACCCTGCGCTGTTCTCGTCCGCTCAAGCGCGCCACCAATGGCGACGTCGGCACCTCGGCGAGCCCATGACGAGCCCTTGGGCGAGCCGATGGACGCGGCCTGTGCGATGCCTTACCCGGCGCTGGGCACCGGCGAGGACCATCGCGGCGCGGGACCGCCAACATCGCTTGCTGCGCTGGGCGACACTGCTGGAGCGCAATCCCCACCAGATCATCGGCCTGCTGTCCCCCTCGTGGGCGGGCGGTGACGCGCGCAGCACGATGGTCGATCGGCCGAGCGCGATCGATGTCGCATGGAGCGACGTGGTGCTGCGGGTGATGGGGTTGGCGGGACGATCGCGCGGTGAAGCAAAATCGTTCTTCGGGTTGTCGGATGCCGAACTGGATCGGATTGCCGCAGGTTCGTGGCGGTGTCCGGTTCGACCCGCTTGGCAGCTCGCCGTGCGGATCAGGAACGTCGAATGTCCGCGCCTGGAAAATCGGATCGTTGGGTCCGTCGTCGCCCTCCTGCTCGTGATTTGCGCGATCTCCTATTGGATCTTCTGACGAGGCTGGTTTGTGTTCGACATTATAACATCGATCCTCGCGTCACTAGGCGGCCTTGGCGTCTTCCTGTTGATGCTGGCGGAGAACGTCTTTCCGCCGATCCCGTCGGAAGTGATCCTGCCACTTGCCGGCTACACCGCTGCGCAGGGGCGCGGCTCGCTGTGGGTAGTGGCAATCGCCGGCACCCTTGGATCGGCTGCAGGGGCAGTGCTGTGGTACTATGTCGGCCGCTGGATCGGCATCGATCGATTGAAGCGCTTTGCTTCCCGCCACGGCCGATGGCTGACGTTGACGCCCGGTGAGGTCGATCATGTCGACCGCTGGTTCGACCGCTACGGTCGTTGGGCGGTTCTGTTCGGGCGCATGGTCCCGGGAGTCCGGACCCTGATTTCGGTGCCCGCTGGGGTCAGCGGGATGCCCCTTGGTCCATTCTTGGTCTCGACGCTCGCCGGCTCGGCCATATGGACCGTGATCCTCGTGCTGGCGGGCTATGAGCTGGGCGAGCGCTATAGCCAGGTGGCGAGCGTCATCGAGCCGGTCAGCAACGCCGTGCTCGCGCTGGCCGTCATCTGGTATCTTTGGCGGGTCGCGACTTTCGGGCGATCAAGGGGTGGCCACTGATGGCTGGCCTGCTGCCCGTGCCTCCTGCCGGCCTTTGGCTCATAGCGGCTTCGATGCTTGTCCGCATCACACGCTTCGCACGTGCCTTTAGCCTGATCTCGCCAGCTAGCGCGATCGTTCTCATCAAGTGGGTTGCACGGCTTCACCGCAACGGATTTCACGCATGGCGTCGCAACGGAGGGAAGTGGCGTTGGGCCGTAACATGGAGAGGATCAACATAATGAGAAACAGTAAATAGCGGGTGCTCATCGCCGCTGGACCCTTCTCGCCTTTGCGGACGCAACCGCCCATCGCGAGCGCCTGTCTCGACACGAAGCGTCGCAGAAGAGCCCGGCCTAATCACCGGCTCCAGGAGATCCGGTGGCTCGCTACGCGACGTCGTTTGGATGGGGATACCTGACGCAAGGTGAAACCGCGCCCATATGTCGAACGAGCCCGAAACCCTGTGGGGATCAGCGGGTGTTCGCAGTTGCCGGGTTCTAGCAGCGCACAGAGGACGGCAACGGCTTCACGATGGTGACGTGTGCCCCCAACACGCTCGTTGCGCCGATCCATCCCAAGGCGATGATTACGATCCTGGAGCCTGAGGATGTCGATACTTGGCTGCGCGGCTTCTATGACGAGATCGTCGCCCTGCAGAAGCCCTATGACCCCGCCAGGATGACGGTACGCGGGCCGGTCTTTCCGACCCGACGCCCCGAACGCTAAGGCGAAGCCTAGCGGCTCCGATCCTTGCCACGATCCGGGGGCGGCGTGCTCCGGTCGGGCGGCGGGGCGGACGCCCCTTCGAGCGCGGCCCCGATCTTGATCCGGTCGGCGACAAGCTGGCGAGTGGATTCCCCGACCGTGTTGACCATGCGCGCGCTTTCGCCGCGCTCGCGCGCCTTCTGCATGGCGTCGTCGACGATCGTCTGGGCGGGCGCGAGACGTGGGTCGGCGTGGTTCTTCTCGGCCGTGTTCTTCAGGAACAGCTCGGCGAGCCGCTCCTGGCCTGGCGAAGCCCCAGGCGGCAGGATCGGTCGCTCCAGCGAGCGGACGGCGCGCTGGAGCTGCGCTGGCTGCTGCGAATTGATCTGGACGCCGAGAGCCGCGCCGATCTCGCGCACGCGCTCAAGCGGGGTCTGCTGGGGCGTGATGACGGCATCGACCTGACGCACGCCCAGATAGGTGAGAAGGTGCGATTGGTAGATCGGACCTTTGGCGTGGCGAACATAGGCCAGTTCGGTGCGTGCGTTGGCGATGACAGGGGATGGGGCGCCATCCCTAACGAGGCTGCGCAGCCGGTCGGCCGCCTGCTGGCGGGCGGCGGGAAGGTAGCGGTCCAGTTCCTCGCGTGCCTTAGTCAGCGTCACCCGGTAGCGCTGCCCTTCGGGCGGCGCGCGTTGAGGCAGCAAGGCGATCCCGGCAGGGCCGATCCGCGCCTCGGGCGCGAGGTCACGACGGATCGCCGCCTCGGCGAGCACGGCGGCCATAGGCCGATGATCGCCGGTGAGGAAGCCATGCCGGGACGCGTCCATCCACGCGGTCTTATCGATCGACGCGATCCGTATGGGAGGGCCGGCATCGCGGGCGAGCTGCGCCGCATGGTGGCGCATCGTCCGCCCGTTCCCCTCGCGGAAAGGGTGAATTGCATTGATCTCGTTGATGTGGTTGCCGAGCCGGTCGAAAAACTCATCGCGGGCGAGGCCCTTCAGGGCGTCGCCCGCGCGCGCGTCGGCAAACCGCTTGTCGAGCTCGCGCGCGATGTAAGGCACGTGCGCGAAACTGGAGCCGCCCTTGGCGATGTTGACGGTGCGGTCCTGACCCGCCCAGTCGTAGAGGTCCTGGAAGAGGTGCCGATGCAGGGCGCGATAGCCGTCGGCCGTCGCTGGAAAGGTCAGGCGCGCGGCTTCTGCGCCGCGCGCCAAGGTCAATCTCCGCTCGGCCTCCATGAGGGTCTTGTCGTCCGTGATCCCAAGCCGGTTCCGGAGCGTGTCCGTACCGGGGTAGGTGTAGGGATCGTCTGCCAAGGTCAGGCCGCGATCTGGTGGGTTCCTGGCTTGTAGAGGCCGAGGATGATGGACGGCATGAGCGAAGGGGGAACACCCTCATCGAGCATCATGGCGAACATGGCATCCTCGTCGCCGGTCGGCGTCATGTCCTCGATGACGAGGTTGGCGCGCGCCTCTGCTACGTCCTCGCGCCAGAGCGCGATCTGCTCGGGGGTGCCACGCTCAAAGTCCATGGAGCGGATGCGCTCGCGCAGCGTGTCGAGATTGATCTGGGCCATCGCGTCATCCTTTCGCCGTTAACCCTACGCGCTCCCCCGCGATTTCTCAACAAATCACGTTGGCGCAGGTCCGTTTCGGCACGGTTGATCCGCGCTCAATCGAGCGCGGATCGCTACGCCACAGGCGTTAGTATTCGCTGGCCAGCATGATCGTCAGCACCCGTTTAGTCTGCTCGGGATTCCACGGAGCGTCACTGCCGTAGGTGAGGCTCGTGTCGTAGCAGTCGATCTTCCAGAACACCGTCTGCACAACCGCCTTTGCATCGTCCGGACGGTCCTGCGTCCACGCGCCGGTTGCGAGCTTATAGATCGCGCCGAAATCGTGCTCGCCATGAGGGTCGTTGTTGCCATCGAACTTCGTGAACCGGGTGATCGCGACCAACGCGGCGAAACGGTCCAGCTCGGGGAGGGCCTGGAATCCCATCGTAACGTTGGCGAGGCTCGCGAGGCCAGGGTGGGTACGCGCCGCATCGTTGAGACGCCGGATGGTGTCGATCTGCTCGGGGGTCGGCATGGGTGATCCTCCTTGTTGGCATGGGCCGCAAGGCCGTTCGGCCTCACGGCCCTGCCTGTCCGGCGAGGACGGGATGGGGAGGGGAACGAGAATCTTGGTAAGCTGGCGCGGGCGAGCCGCCCTAGCGCGGCCGGCACCGACGGGGCCGGGCGCCGCGCTTGGCGGCTTACACGGGCGGCAAGATTGTCGTTCGGGAACGAAAGGGCGGCGCCCTTGGCGTTCCCCGGCGCGGGTCGCCCCGCGCCAGACAAACGGATAAGGTTCGGGAGGGGACTTCGGGGGGAAGCGCGAATGTCGAACTGGGCGGAGCGGGCGTCGGCGTCGTTGCTACCGCTCAGCCGCGCGAGCACCCTTGGCGCCGCGCTCAAGGAGTGGACCTATACGGGGCGCTTCTTCGACCTCGAAGCGGCGGACGGCACCTGCGAGCTGTGCGGGCAGCAGGAGCTTCGCTACCATTTCGAGATCGAGAACGACGGCACGTCCGCGTCGTTGCTGGTCGGCTCCGAGTGCATCAAGCGCTTCGAGATCGCCGGCATTGACGAGCAAGGGCGACAGCTCGATGCACGCGATACGGGAAAGCTGGTGGACCGTCACCGCCGCGGCCTGGTGGAGGACGCGCGCAAGCAACGCGTCATGACCGCGCTGCTCAAGCTCGGTCGCAAGGCACCCGACTTCGACGCGCAGAACTTCATCGCCTTCGTCGACGACAAAGGTGCGTTCACCCCCAACCAGGTGGCGATGATCTTCTGGCGGCTCGGCTCGGCCGGGGTGGAGTATCGCCCGGCCGACTGGAAGGTGCGGCTGCGCCGCGACAGCGATATCGGCCAGCTCCGAACGATGAAGCCGGCCGCTTTCAAGCGAGTCATGGCGGCGCTCACCGCGGCGCAGCGGCGCCGGATCGACGAAATCGAGGCTCGCTTAGCTCAGTATGGGCAGCGCTGGCGCGAGTGATGTGCCGCCCGCGGTGCGGACCGTGATTTTCTGCTTTCGTTCCGCTCGGCCCTGACTCATAGAATCGTCATGCCGATCATGCCGGAACATCGCTGGCTGTACCCGATCGACTGGCCCGAGCTGTCCAGGCTGATCCGGTTCGGCCGCGCTAAAGGCCGCTGCGAGCATTGCCGACGGCCGCACGGTGCGCGCGTCTTCCATCTTGGCGATGGTCGCTGGTGGGATGCCGATCGCCGACAGTGGCGCGACGGGCGGGGACGGCGCATCCGTGTCGTCGGGGCAGACGTCGCCGCGATCGTCCGGCTCACGCGGGTGTATATCGCCTGCGCGCACCTCAATCACGACCCGACCGACAATGCGCCGCGCAATCTCGCCGCGCTCTGCCAGCGCTGCCACATGATCCACGACGCGGCCGAGCATCGCCGGCGCCGGTGGTACAACGCCTATCGCAGGCGTGCGCTGGGCGATCTTTTGGCTCTGCTCGATGGGCTGCCGACGATCGGGGCGGGGCAGGGTGTGCCACGTGGCACACCTGCGCGTCACACCGCCTAAGCCCCCCATTCACTCGAACCGCGGTAAGGGAGAAGGCCTATCGCTCTATGATATATCTGCTATGCTGGATATATGGAAAACGAGTTAGCGATCGCGGCACTGGGGGCGTTGGCGCAGGGCACGCGCCTCGACGTGTTTCGTCTGCTGGTGCGGCACGAGCCTGACGGGTTGGCTGCAGGCGAGATCGCCCGCCGGCTGGATGTGCCGCAGAACACGATGTCGGCGCACCTTGGTATTCTGGCCCGTGCCGGCCTCGTTCGCTCCGAACGGCACAGCCGGTCGATCATCTACCGCGCCGACCTCGACGGGCTGCGCGCGCTAACGCTGTTCCTCGTCAAGGATTGCTGTGCCGGCAACGCCGAATTGTGCGGGCCGCTCATCGCCGAACTCGCTCCCTGCTGCTGAAAGGACGCCCCATGAGCCGGACTGACTCGGTCGTCGACATCGTCATCTACCACAATCCCGAGTGCGGCACGTCGCGCAACGCGCTCGCCATGATCCGCAATGCCGGCATCGAGCCGCACGTGGTCGAATATCTGAAGACCCCGCCGTCGCGCGCGCTGCTGGTCGAGCTGATTGAGCGGGCGGGCATCTCGCCGCGCGAGCTGCTGCGCGAGAAAGGCACGCCCTATGCGGAGCTGGGGCTCGGCGACACCACACTGTCCGACGAGGCGCTGGTGGACGCGATGATGGCGCACCCGATCCTCATCAACCGCCCGCTGGTCGTCTCACCCTTGGGCGTGAAGCTCTGCCGCCCGTCCGAAGCCGTCCTCGATCTGTTGCCGAGCGGGCAGCTCGGCGCGTTCGCCAAGGAGGACGGCGAACAGGTGGTGGACGCGTCCGGCGAGCGGGTCGGCTGAGCCCATGTCGACGATCGCCCCTGTCGCCGGACCTGCGCCGGCGCGCGCCGGCATCGGCACCTTCGAGCGCTACCTGACGCTCTGGGTGGCGCTCTGCATCGTTGCCGGCATCGGCTTGGGGCACCTTTTGCCCGGCCTGTTCGCGCGCGTTGCCTCGGCCGAGGTAGCGCGCGTCAACCTCATCGTCGCGGTGCTGATCTGGCTGATGATCGTACCGATGCTGCTCAAGATCGACTTCGGCGCGCTCGGGTCGGTCCGCCAGCATTGGAAGGGGGTGGGCGTCACACTGTTCATCAACTGGGCGGTGAAGCCCTTCTCGATGGCAGCGCTTGGCACATTGTTCATCGGTTGGCTGTTCGCGCCGCTTCTGCCCGCAGGGGAGGGGCCGTCCTACATCGCTGGCCTGATCCTGCTCGCTGCGGCACCGTGCACGGCCATGGTGTTCGTGTGGTCGAACCTGTGCGAGGGCGAGCCGACCTACACGCTGTCCCAGGTCGCGCTGAACGACGTCATCATGGTGTTCCTGTTCGCGCCGCTCGTCGGGCTGCTGCTCGGCGTCGCTTCGGTGACGGTGCCGTGGGACACGCTGCTGATCTCGGTGATGCTCTACATCGTCGTGCCGGTCATCGCCGCCCAGCTCGTGCGCCGTGTCGTGCTGACGAACGGCGGACAAGCCGCGCTCGACCGGCTGCTCGGTCGCTTGGGGCCGGTGTCGCTCGTCTCGCTGCTGGCGACGCTCGTCCTGCTGTTCGGCTTCCAGGGTGAGGCGATCGTGGCGCAGCCGTTGGTGATCGCACTGCTTGCGGTGCCGATCCTCATCCAAGTCTATTTCAATGCAGGTCTAGCCTACTGGCTCTCGCGCCGCTTCGGCGTTGCCTGGTGCGTGGCGGCGCCTGCGGCGCTGATCGGCGCATCCAACTTCTTCGAATTGGCCGTGGCGGCCGCGATCTCGCTGTTCGGGCTCAAGTCGGGCGCGGCGCTGGCCACGGTCGTCGGCGTGCTGGTCGAGGTGCCCGTGATGCTGTCGGTCGTCTCGATCGTGAAAGCATCCCGGGGCTGGTACGAGCGCGGGGCGCACGCATGACCGGCCTCCGCGTCACGTGTCTCGCGCCGGGCGAGCTGGATGATCTGGCCGGCGCGCTGGCAGCCGCCAAGCTGCCGACCGCCGATCTCGCCGAACCCGGCCGCGCCTTCGTCCGCTTCGACGACGACGCTGGGTTGGTCGGGTTCGGCGGGATCGAGGGCGAAGGGTCGGACCGCCTGCTCCGCTCGCTGGTGGTCTTGGCCGATCGCCGGGGCGCCGGCATCGGCGGTGCGATGCTGGCGCTGCTCGAGGGCGAGGCGCGCCGGCTCGGCGCCGAGCGGCTCCACCTTCTGACCGACACCGCGGCGCCATTTTTCCGGGTGAACGGCTATGCAGAGGCCGATCGCGCTGCGGCGCCGCCTGCGGTTGCCGCCTCGCGCGAGTTCACCGCGCTCTGCCCGGCGTCGGCCACCTTTCTCGTGAAAGCTCTTTGATGCCGCTTCGTACGCTCACCGATCCCGACCTCCTGCCGGCACTCGATCCAGCCTATATCCGCGCGCGGCCCGCCACAGGGCTCGGGCCGCTTGATCCGGCACCTCGGATACTCCTGCTCTACGGCAGCTTGCGTGAGCGCTCCTTCTCGCGGCTCGCCACGGAGGAAGCGGCACGCCTGCTGCAGTTATTCGGCGCGGAAACGCGGATCTTCGATCCCTCGACACTGCCGCTCCCCGACCAAGTGGCCGGAGACGATCACCCGGCCGTCCATGAGCTGCGCGAACTGGCGCTGTGGTCCGAGGGCCAAGTCTGGTGCAGCCCGGAACGTCACGGCCAGATCACCGGCATCATGAAAGCGCAGATCGATCACCTGCCGCTCGAGATGAAGGGCATGCGCCCGACCCAGGGCCGTACGCTCGCGGTGATGCAGGTGTCTGGCGGATCGCAGTCGTTCAACGCCGTCAACACGCTGCGGCTGCTCGGCCGCTGGATGCGGATGCTCACGATCCCGAACCAGTCGTCGGTCGCGATGGCCTACAAGGAGTTCGACGAGGCCGGACGCATGAAGCCGTCGAGCTATTATGACCGCATCGTCGACGTGATGGAGGAGCTGGTCCGCTTCACGGTCCTGCTACGGCCACACGCGACGCAGCTCGTAGAACGCTACTCGGAGCGCAAACACGCAGCGGTTCCTGTGACTTCAACTGACGATCTGTCGTCCATCGCTACCGGACACATATAATCGGCAATACCCAAGGAATTGGTATTGGGACGAGGCCGACTCACTTGAGCCGCAGGCCGGCGCTCACCGTAGTTTGACGAGAGGTTTGTGACCACCACCAGCAGCTACGATTTAACATAATCTATCTTATCGAACTGGCTGATTGTAAGCGCTAAGTACAAATGGCACCAGCCCGCTAGATAGAAATGGCACTCTGCGGTGCTATCGGCGGGTCGCCGGTGTCATAGCCGTTCTCGGCAACGAGGACGCGCATTGTATGACGGTGCTGGCGATGAGTGCTGCTGAGATCACCCGGTTCGACACGCTGATGCGGCTCGACCGCGGCGAGATCCGGGTTGCGGACGCGATGGAGCTGCTCGGCCTTGCGAGGCGGCAGGTGTACCGGCTGCTGGGCCGCCTGCGACAGGACGGCGCCAGCGGCCTGGTGTCGCGCAAGCGAGGACGACCGAGCAATCGACGCTACAGCGACGCTTTCCGCGCCGAGGTGGCCACGCTGGTGCGCGAGCACTACGCCGACTTCGGACCGACGCTGGCGCGCGAGTACCTCGCCGAGCGCCATGGCATCGGCCTGTCGTGCGAGACCCTGCGGCGCATCATGATGGAGGCCGGGTTGTAGCAGGACCGTGCGGCCAAGCGCCCTCGCCCGTATCAGCCGCGCTACCGGCGTGACTGCCGCGGCGAGCTCGTCCAGGTCGACGGCTCCAAGCACTGGTGGTTCGAGGGCCGCGGTCCGCAATGCACGCTCCTGGTCTTCATCGACGATGCCACCAGCGAGCTTATGCACGTCGAGATGGTCGAGAGCGAGAGCACCTTTTCCTACATGCGCGCGACGAGGACCTACCTCGAGCGGCACGGCAAGCCGGTGGCCTTCTACACCGACAAGCACAGCGCCTTCCGCAACAACACGGCCTCGGCGAAGGGCGACGGCATGACCCACCTCGGCCGTGCGTTGGACCGGCTCAACATCGAGCTGATCTGCGCGAACTCGCCGCAGGCGAAGGGGCGCGTCGAGCGCGTCAACGCGACGCTGCAGGACCGTCTGGTCAAGGCGATGCGGCTACAGCGCATCTCCACCATCGACCAAGCCAACGCCTTCCTCCCCTCCTACATGGCGCAGCACAATCGTAGGTTCGCCAAGGCGCCGTTCGACCCGCGCGACCTGCACCGGCCGCTGGCCATCCACGAAGACCTGGAGGCGGAGCTGGTGTGGCGGGAGCAGCGCACCGTCACCGGCGCCCTCACCCTGCACTACAACAAGGCCATGTTCATCCTGGAGCCCTCCCCTGCCTCGCAGGCGCTCGCGCGCAAGAAGGTGGACGTGTGCGAGTACCCGGATGGCCGGCTTGAGATCCAGCATGAGGGCACGGCCCTACCCTATCGCATGTTCGACAAGATGCGCCGCGTGAACCAGGCTGCTGTGGTCGACAACAAGCATCTCGACGCAGCGCTGGCACTAGCGCGCACCATCCAGCAGGTTCAGCCGCACCATACCAAGCGCAACAACAACGAGCCGGCTCGCACAGCTCAGTCGGCCGGCGTGTTCAAGGCATCCTCCCCGGCTTCATCCGGTCAGAAGCTGGACCGTCGTACGCTCGGCAACAGCAGGCTCAAGCGTGGTCCCCGCCTCTCCAACGAAGAGCTGGTTGCGCGCGGCCTCGGCGAGTACGCCCGCTAACGGCCAGAGCCGACATCGGTTGGCCTCCACCCACCGAAACGGGCGTAGAGCGTCGGCAGGACGAACAAGGTCAGCAGCGTCGCCGAGATCAGCCCGCCGATTACCACCGTGGCGAGCGGCCTCTGGACCTCGGCGCCCGCCCCATGCCCCAGCGCCATCGGCACGAAGCCAAGACTGGCGACGAGCGCAGTCATCGCGACGGGCCGCAATCGGAGCAGTGCTCCCTCACGTGCGGCACGCGCCCGGTCCATCCCTTCCCGCATCAGATCGTGGATGGAAGACACCATCACCAGCCCGTTGAGCACCGCTACGCCAGACAGTGCGATGAACCCGACCGCGGCCGAGATGGAGAAAGGCAGACCGCGGAGCAGGAGCGCGAGAATACCGCCAACCAACGCCAGCGGCACGCCAGTGAAGACCAGGGCCGCGTCGCGCAGCGATCCGAGCGCACCGTAGAGCAGCAGCATGATGACGGCGAAGCATATTGGCACCACGATCGTCAGGCGTGCCCGGGCGCTGGCCAGGTTCTCGAACTGCCCACCCCAGGTGAGATAGGTGCCGGCCGGTAAGGCAACCTGCTGCGCTATCTTGGCCTGCGCTTCCTCGACGACGCCGGCTACGTCTCGCCCGCGCACATTGGCTTGGACGACGACACGCCGTTTGCCGTTCTCACGGCTGATCTGGTTCGGCCCGTCGCCGAGACCGATGTCGGCAACGCTGGCGAGCGGCAAGAACGATCCGCTCGCGGTGGGCACCGGAATCTGCCCGAGGGTCTGCAAATCGGCGCGTGCCGTTTCGCCGAGACGGATCACGACCGGGAAGCGGGCGTCGCCTTCGAAGATCACGCCAGCCTGCTTGCCGCCTACGGTTGCCGCAACGACGTCCTGGACATCGCCGGCAGAAACACCGACGCGCGCCATCGCGTCCCGGTTGGGACGAATGTCGAGAAGCGGCAGTCCTTCGGTCTGCTCCACCCGGACATCCGCTGCACCAGGCACCTTGCGCATCACGTCCGCGATCTGGACCGCGGTCGCATTCATGCTGGCAAAGTCGTCGCCAAACACCTTTACCGCGATATCGCCGCGCACGCCGGCGACGAGCTCATTGAAGCGCATCTGGATCGGCTGCGTAATCTCGTAGCCGTTCCCCGGGATGGTCGAGACCTTCTTCTCGATGCGCTCGACCAGTTCCTCCTTGGGCAGGTTCGGGTCCGGCCATTCCTTACGTGGTTTCAGCATAACAAACGTGTCGGTCGCGTTGGGCGGCATCGGATCGCTGGCGATCTCCGACGTGCCCGTCCGCGAGAAAGCGTATTGCACCTCCGGTTCGCGGCTGATCGTCTTCTCAACCGCGAACTGCATCCGCTGGCTCTGTTCGACCGACGTGCCGGGCGGGCGCCAGGCCTGGACGAGGATGTCGCCCTCGTCGAGCTGCGGCAGGAACTCCTGACCCAGCGTTGTGAAGGCAAGCGCCGCCAGCACGACGCCGGCAAGCGCGCCCCCTATCGTGAGACTGGGACGCCGCATGGCAGCATCGAGCCCAGGCTCGTAGCGGCGCTTGAGCCAGACCACGATCCGGCTTTCCTTCTCCTCGACCTTGCCCGCGAGGAAGGCGGCAATAGCCGCCGGTACGAAGGTCAGGGACAGCACGAAAGCGAAGACGAGCGCGATGATGACGGTCAGCGCCATCGGTTCGAACATCTTGCCCTCCACGCCGCTGAAGGTGAGCAGCGGCGCATAGACGAGGATGATGATCGCCTGCCCATAGACTGAGGGCCGTATCATCTCGCGGGCCGACGCCGCCACGATCGCGAGGCGTTCCTTGAGCGGGAGGACACCTCCGGTTTCGTGCTGGCGCGTGCCGAGGTGGCGCAGTGCGTTCTCGACGATGATGACCGCGCCATCGACGATGAGGCCGAAGTCGAGCGCGCCGAGGCTCATCAGATTGGCCGAGACGCCGGCACGCAGCATCCCCGTGGCGGTGAGCAGCATGGTGATCGGAATCACCATCGCGGCGATCAGCGCCGCGCGGAAGTTGCCGAGCAGCACGAACAGCACCACGATGACCAGCACCGCGCCTTCCGCGAGGTTGCGGGCAACCGTCGCGATCGTGGAGTTCACGAGCTTGGTACGATCGAGCACCGGTTTGACCACGACATCGGTCGGCAGCGATCGGCCGATGGCCTGAAGCCGTTCACCGACGTCGGTCGCGACGGTGCGGCTGTTCTCGCCGATGCGCATCACGGCTGTGCCGACGACGACCTCGTGACCGTTCTCGGACGCCGAGCCGGTGCGGATGCCCTGCCCGGCCTTAACGGTTGCCACCTGATTGAGCACGATCGGCACACCGTCGCGGCTTGCGACCACGGTGCGTGACAGCTCATCAGCGGTACGAACCCGCGCGTCCGAGCGGACGAACAACCCTTCGCCGTTCCGATCGACCGTGCCTGCGCCGATGCTGGTGTTGCTGCGCTCGAGCGCGGTAGCGAGGTCCTGGACCGTCAGTCGCATCGATGCCAAGCGCTGGAGGTCCGGAATGACCAGATATTCACGGTCGAACCCACCCAGCGAGTCTACGCCAGCGACCCCTTCGGTCCCGCGGAGCTGCGGCGACACGATCCACTCCTGAACGGTGTGAAGATAGGTCGCCTTGTCGCGTTCGTTGACGAGGTGTTCGCCTTCGGGGGTGATGTAGCTGCCGTCGCGCTGGAGCCCGGGTTCGCCATCCCGATGCTTCACGCGGTTGAGTTCTTGAAACTCGACGGTCCACATGAAGATGTCGCCGAGACCGGTCGCGATCGGCCCCATCTCGGGCATGACGCCCTGCGGCAGCCGTTCCTCGGCCATCCGCATCCGCTCGGCGACCTGTTGGCGAGCGAAGTAGATGTCGGTCGCGTCGGTGAAGACGGCCGTGATCTGGGCAAAGCCGTTGCGGTTGAGCGACCGGGTATAGGCAAGACCCGGAATACCCTTGAGCGAGGTTTCGATCGTGAAAGAGACCTGCCGCTCGATCTGATCGGGCGACAGCGATGGTGCGAGGACGTTTACCTGCACCTGGTTGTTCGTGATGTCCGGGACGGCATCGATGGGGAGGCGCTGGAGGGCGAAGATGCCCGCGAGCGCGGCGACAAGAGTCAGCAGCAGGACTAGCCAGCGCCGCTCGACCGAGAAGGTGACGAGGCGGGAGATCATGGGCTCAGTCCATGTCCATCCCGCCACCCTTGCCGAGTTCGGCTTTCAGGGTGAACGAGTTAGTGGTGGCGATCCGCTCCTGGCCATTGAGGCCGGAACTGATGATGACCTGATCGCCATTGCGGCGACCGGCCGTGACCGGGGTGGCGTGAAAGCCGGTCGGGGTGCGGACGAAGACGACTGTGCGGTTCTCGATGCTTTGCACCGCGGTGGAGGGGACCGAGACGCTACGATCGCCGTTGGCGGGCAGCATGAAGCTCGCCGTCACCGGCTCGCCCACCCGCCAGGTATTCCCCGCATTGTCGAGCGTGGCGATGACAGGCACGAGGCGCGTGCTGTCATCGAGCGCTGGGGACACGAACGACACCCGTCCTTCCTGTCTACGACCGGCTGCGGTTACCTCAACCCGCGTACCCGGCCGGATACGGCTTGCATCCGCGGGCGAGACCGAGGCGGTGATCGTCACCCGCGAGAGGTTCGCAACCCGGTAGAGTTCGGCGTTCGCATCGACAGTCTGGCCGAGAACCGCCGGACGGGCGATTACCTGACCTGAGATCGGCGAGCGCATGGCGATGCGGTTGAGGGCACCACCACCGCCCCCCGTGGTACCGAGCTGTTGCTGCGCGAGGCGCAGCGCGATTGCCGCCTCCGTCGCTGCGGTCCGCGCCGCCACCAGGTCTTGTTCGGGCGAAACGCGCTCGGCAAAAAGCCGCTGTTCGCGCCGAAGGTTCGACTGTGCCAGTGCGGCGCGGGCGCGAGCGGCCTCGACTTCCGCCTTCAGAGAAGCGGCCTCGCGGCTCTCGATCACCGCCAGCGGGTCACCCTGCCGGACGGGCTGGCCGAGGTTGCGTGTGAGCGCGACCAAGCGACCGCCGATGGTTGCGGAGACAACCTGGACGCCTTGGGGATCGCCCTGGATGAGCGCGGGCAACTCGATCGCGCCGGCGACCCCGCCCACGGTCGGGCGGGCGACCTCAATGCCGGCGTCGGCGATCTGCCGCGCCGTGAGCGTCACCGCATCCTTATCCGTCTTCTTCTCGGCCCCCTCGCCCTTCTCCATGCCCTCCATACCGGCCATGTCGTCGGTCTTCTTCTCGGCCCCGCCGCACGCAGCGAGCGCCAGCGGAAGCAAGGCGGACAGTAGGGTCCGCGCATGATTGGTTTTCATCGTGCGTCCTTCGCATCGTTAGGCGCCGGGGCGGCGAGCCGTTCCAGCCGGGCCTGTGCGTCATGATAGGCGGCCAGCGCGTCGACCGCGGCCGCACGGGTGTCGGCAAGCGTGCGTTCGGCCTCGAGGAGATCCAACTGACCGAACTTGCCTTCGCGGTAGCCGATCCGCGCGATCCGCGCGGCTTCCTGCGCCGCGGCAAGCGTCGGTCCGGTCGCGTTGCGGGCTGTCGTCGCCGCATTCGCAACGTCGCCCTGTGCCGTGGCGATGGCCTGTTCCGCATCGAGCAGCGCGAGGCGGCGCTGCGCGTCCGCCTGGGTGCGTTGAGCAGAGGCCAGATCAACGGCCGCTCGGCCATTGTTGAACAGTGGCAAGGGCACCGACACGCCGAATACCGCGGCCGTATCGTTGGTCATCTCCAGCCTGCGTGCGGACGCGCTGATCGTTACGTCGGGAACCCTCTGGCTTCTGGCAAGGCGGACCTGCGCCGTCGCCGTGGTGAGATCGGCCTGCACCGCCGCGGCCGTCAGCGTGCCTTCACTGCGCACCGGCAACCGTGGTCCTGCGCCTTCGATCCGGGCGAACCAGGCTGTATCCAGCGAGCTGGGGCCGCGCCCGATCAGCCGGGCAAGATTGCCGAGCGCCACTTGGGCGGATCGCTCCGCGCGCTCGGCCGCTCCTTCCGCATTCAGCCGAGCTACGTCGGCGCGCTGCTCTTCGAGCGGTGAGGCGCGACCGGCCGCAACGCGAACCCGCGCTGCACGCAGTACCTCGTTTGCGATCCCGACCTGTTCGCGGGCGGTGACTACCCTGCGTTGCGACGCCGCGGCATCGTTATAGGCCTGCGTGACCCGCAACCGGAGATCGGCCTGTATGATTGCCGCTTCGAGCGACGCGCGGTCGAGTTGCGCATTGGCGACCGCGACGCGCGCGGACCGCTTGCCGCCGAGTTCAAGCGGCAAAGATACGCCGACCGTCGTTTCGGCCGAGCGCAGTCCCTTATAGATACCGGTGCCGGCGACGTTCTCGCTCATCGCGTCGAGCGACGGATTAGGCCGCAAGCCGGCGATCGAGCGTTGCGCTTGCGCCGCCTGAATGCCCGATCGGGAGACCTCGACCGCCGGCGATACTGCACCGGCCGCGGTAAGAGCTTCATCAAGGGTCAGCGGCGGTGCCGACGCCTCCGTGTCCTGTGCCTGTGCCGAGTTGCTCGACGCACAGGCTGTCGCGACCAGCACGGCCGCTATCATGCGCTTCATTGTAGATGCTCCTGACGAACCAGTCTCAGGCGCCGGAAGGCGCCCGGTGCGTCGTCAGGCCTGTGGTGGTCGAAGCGCCGGGTCGCTCTGATGCGCAAGCCAGACCGGAGCCTTGTGGCTCGCAAATTCGGCCCAACTGTCGATCACGGCGACGTCGACACTATGCTCAGCGGGTGCGGCGACATGGTGGCCGTGACAGACGGTGTGATGATGAGGATAGCCCTTATCCGCATCCGCCGGCACCTCGTCGCAGTCGCCAGCCATGTGCATGATTGTGTTGACCTGAGAGGTCTCGATGCACCCGACGCCTTCCGTAGCCTCCGCCATGCCCGCCCAGCCGGTCAGGACCAGCATCAGACAGGCGAGAAAGGGCAGCAGCTTGCGCATGAGCTTGCTCCTTATCATTCCGCGAGAATGGCGTGACCCGCGATCATCGGACGCTACCCGGCCAGCGTTGCGTTCGACTTTCATGAGCTGCCACCCATTTCTGCCAATGCACCTCGGGTAATCTCCCAAGCGGAGTGCAGGAACAGGACCGCAATGATGCCGGCGACCGCGAGGTCGGGCCATGCCTTCCCGGTCCATGCCACCAGGCCGGCGGCAATGACGACGGCGATGTTGGCGAGCGCATCGTTCCGGCTAAACAGCCAGATAGCCCGTACATTGGCATCGCCCTCGCGAAACCGTGACAGGACGAGCGCCGCGCTGACGTTGACGATAAGGGCGACGATCCCGATGCCGCCCATCAGATCGGCGTCGGGTGCCACGGCGTTCATCGCGCGCCAGATGGCAAAGCCGATGACACCCAGACCCAGTGTTCCGAGGAACAAGCCTTGGGCGAGAGCGACCCTTGAACGGGCTGGCGCCGTCCAGCCCAACGCGATGAGGCCGAGCAATGAGATCGTGCCGTCGCCAATGAAGTCGAGCGCATCGGCTTTGAGCGCCTGACTGTCGGCGACGAACCCACCGACGATTTCGATCAGCCCGAAGCCCAGGTTCAGGAGGACCACGATCCATAGGGCACGCCGATAGGCAGCGTCGCGCTCCGCACGTTTCGTGTCGCCCGTGCAGCCGCACGTAGAGGATTCGCTTGCGCTCATCCCGCTCCGTTACGATCTACAGTCACTGTAGGAGCAAGCGTAAAATTGCGAGGACCGCAGGGTGTTGATGATCGGCGACATAGCGAAACGGACCGGGACCAAGGTCAACACGATCCGTTTCTACGAAGATATAGGCTTGATGCCGGAGGCTGCGCGCACGGCAGGCGGGCGCCGCACCTATGGTGATGCGGAGGTTCGCCAGCTCGCTTTTATCCGTCACGCCCGTGATCTGGGGTTCTCGACTGACGAAATCCGATCCCTGATCGCTTTGTCGGCCAACCCCGATCAGGATTGTAAGGAAGCAGGCTCGCTCGCCGGCACCTTGCGAGCGTGGAAGACCGCATTGCCCGCCTGACGGCGCTCCGAAACGCATTGGCTGATGCGACACGGGATTGCGAGGGCGGCAGGATCGCCGATTGCCGGGTTATGGAAGCGATCACGATGCCGGCTGATTTGGACAGCGGAACGCGGGTCTAAGCTGCACATACGCAACTCCTGACGAAGCCCGTCAGGATTGCGGCGCTGTCGCGATGCTGGAGGGGTCCGTGGTGGTGTCGATCGGCATCCCGGCTTCCTTGCGCTCCGAATAGCGATCTACGAGTTGGGCAGTGTGTGGGCGCAGCAGTATCGTGAACCGCACCAGCTCCTCCATCACATCCACAATCCGGTCGTAATAGCTCGACGCCTTCATGCGCCCGGTGTCATCGAACTCGTTGAACGCCTTGGCGACGCTCGACTGGTTCGGGATCGTCACCATCCGCATCCAGCGACCCAGCACGCGCAGCGTGTTGACGCTGTTGAAAGACTGTGATCCGGCCGACACCTGCATGACCGCGAGCGTGCGTCCCTGCGTCGGACGCATCCCGCCCATCGACAGCGGCAGATGGTCGATCTGCAGCTTCATGATGCCGGTGATCTGGCCGTGACGTTCCGGGCTGCACCACACCTGTCCTTCCGACCATAGAGACAGCTCGCGCAGCTCGTGGACGGCCGGATGGTCGTCGCGGGCATGTTGGTCGGGCAGCGGCAGCGTCGATGGATCGAAGATGCGTGTCTCGCACCCGAAGAACCGGAGCAGGCGCGCCGCTTCCTCGACGCACAGCCGGGAGAAGGACCGTTCGCGCAGCGAACCATAGAGCAGAAGGATACGTGGCGCGGGATTGCACGGGCCGAGCCCGACAGCGGGTCGCTGGATGGCATAGGCGGGATCGAGCGCCGGTAGGGTATCGGGATCGGCGAGCGTGCGGAGCGGCATCAGAGAGCTTTCACGAGATAGGCGGCCGACGCGGGGCACAGTGCGGTGAATTCGCGCGATGCGGCGATGGCCGGGGGAGCAGCGCCGCGATCGGCATCGGCATAGCCGAGCGCCCGGAAGAATGGTGCGGCCGTGGTCGTCAGGAGGTGCAGGCGCTCCACCCCGAGGTCGTGTGCCTGTCGTTCGAGGTCGGCGACCAACACCCGCCCGAGGCCAAGTCGACGGCGATCGGGGACGACGACGATCGAGCGGAGCAAGCGGTCGGCCCCTGCTCCCTCGAGCCCACCGAAACCGACGAGGCTACCGGCCTCGATCCGGAAGAACAGGCGGCCGGGATCGGCGAGATCGGCACTCGGCAGGTTCGCGGCATCGAGCAATTGTGCCAAGCCAGCCAGACCGGCAGGTTCGAGCACCGTGGCGACCATTCTGGTCATGCGATGCTGATCCTGATCGCAAGCCCCGCGAGCGTGATGAGCAGCACCGGCAAGGTGAGTGTCACGCCGACACGGAAGTAATAGCCCCATCCGATCCGCACGCCCTTTTGCCCGAGGACGTGGAGCCAGAGCAGCGTCGCGAGTGAGCCGATCGGCGTCAGCTTGGGGCCGAGATCGCAGCCGATCACGTTGGCATAGATCATCGCTTCCTTGATCGCGCCCGTGGCGTGGGTGGCGTCGATCGACAGCGCGCCCACCAACACAGTCGGCATGTTGTTCATCACCGACGACATAATCGCCGCGATCACACCCGTACCCAGCGCGGCGCCCCACACGCCGCCTTGCGCCGTGCGATCGAGCAGCGCCGCCAGATGGTCGGTCAGGCCGGCGTTCCGCAGGCCATAGACGACCAGGTACATGCCGAGAGAGAAGATCACGACCTGCCAGGGTGCGCCGCGCAGCACCTTGGCCGCTGAGATCACATGGCCGCGCCCCGCGATCACCAGCAACAGGATCGCGCCGGCAGCGGCGACGGCGCTGACCGGCACGCCGAGCGGTTCGAGCAGGAAGAACCCGGCGAGCAGCAGCCCAAGCACGATCCATCCGGCGCGGAAGGTCGCGGCGTCGCGGATCGCGTCACGCGGCGTACGTAGCGCGCCTACGTCATAATCCGCCGGTATGTCGCGCCGGAAGAACAGCAGCAGCGCGCCAAGCGTCGCTGCGATCGACACCAGGTCGACCGGCACCATCACGGACGCATAGTCGCCGAACCCGATCCGGAAGAAGTCGGCCGACACGAGGTTGACGAGGTTCGACACGACCAGCGGTAGGCTGGCGGTGTCGGCGATGAACCCCGCCGCCATGACGAACGCCAGCGTCGCCTTGTCGTTGAAGCCCAGCGCCCGCAGCATGGCGATGACGATCGGCGTCAGGATCAGCGCCGCCCCGTCGTTGGCAAACAGCGCGGACACGCCTGCGCCGAGCAGCACGATCAGGACGAACAGCCGGCGACCATGCCCGCCGCCCCAGCGGGCGACGTGCAGCGCCGCCCACTCGAAAAATCCGGCTTCGTCGAGCAACAGGCTGATGACGATGATCGCGACGAACGCGGCCGTCGCGTTCCAGACGAGGACCCATACCACCGGCACGTCGGACAGGGTGACGACACCCGCGAGCAGCGCCACCATCGCCCCGCCCATCGCGCTCCACCCGATCCCGAGGCCCTTGGGTTGCCAGATGACGAGCGTGATCGTCGCGACGAAGATCAGGACGGCAAGGAGCATCAGGCGACGCGCTGGCCCGACGCGTCCACCACCTGTTCGCCGTCTTCCTTGGCGAACGCGCCGAGCTGGCCGCTCGGCAGCAGATCAAGGACGGCTTCAGAAGGGCGGCACAACTCCACGCCGAGCGGCGAGACGACCAGCGGCCGGTTGATGAGGATCGGGTGTGCCATCATCGCATCGACCAGCGCATCGTCGGATAGCGACGTGTCGCCCAGGCCCAGCTCGGCATAGGGCGTCCCCTTCTCGCGCAGCAGCGCGCGGGGCGTCATGCCGGCGCGGTCGATCAGCTCGACCAGCAGCGCACGCGCGGGTGGGGTCTTCAGATACTCGACCACGTGCGGCTCGATGCCGGCGTTGCGAATAAGACCGAGCGTGTTGCGCGACGTGCCGCACTCGGGGTTGTGATAGATGACGATATCGACGGACATGGGACGTCCTTTCAGCAGCAGGGGGTGAGTTCGGCGACGAGCGGCGCGCACAGCTCCGCATTGCCGGCGCAGCAGTCCTTGACGAGGAACAGCGTCAGCGCGCGCAGGCCGTCCAGATCGGCGCGATAGATGATCGATCGGCTATGGCGTTCCGATTGGACCAGTCCCGCGCGAGCAAGAATGCCGAGGTGCGCCGACATGGTATTTTGCGGCACGTCGAGCTGGCGGGCGATATCACCCGCAGCCATGCCGTCCGGCTCGTGCCGCACCAACAGGCGGAACACGTCGAGCCGTGTCCCTTGCGCAAGCGCGCCTAGCGCAGCGATAGCCGAATCGTTTTCCATATATCCAGAATAGACGATATATTGGGCTTGTCCAGTTTTGCGCACGCTGTCTCGCCGTCAGCACTTGCCGGAATGGCAATAACGGCCATGCGGGATTGATCGCGCCAGTCGTCGATCCGGCGCCGGCCTCTCACATCGCCGATACGGGTGGTTCCAACGTGCCCAGCCAGGCAACGAGCGCCAGGATCGTGATGGCGCAGCCACCCTCGATCGCGAGACTGCGCAGCAGAGTGCCGAGTGCGCCGCGAAGATCGGCCGCGGCGATCGAGCGCTCGAGAGCCGGTGTCAGCCGGAAGCGATTAAGCGACGCGAGCCCCAGCATCGCGCCCAACAGCGCGAGTTTGGCGAGAAGAAGCTGGCCGTAGAGGGTGTCGGGAAGGCGCTGCAGATTGCCGACGCCAACCAGCAGCCAGCCATTCACCAGACCCGTTACCACGATCGTGCCGACCAGAATCGTACCCGCGAGACCGAAGCCGTGCAGTGCGCGATGGCTCAGTCGGAGATGGGCGACGTCGACGCGACTAGGCGCACGCGTGACGAGCAGCGTCAGACCGAGCAGGGCGCCGACCCAGGCGCCGGCTGCCCATAGGTGCAGAATATCCGCCAGTAGATGAACCCAGCCGGTCGCACCCTCGTCCATTGCGCCGTGACCCGTCCAGGCGAGCGTTGCGAGCGCGATCCCCGCCGCGACCGCAACCAGGCCGAGCGGAGCGGTCCGTCCTCGCGCGATCAGCGCGAAAATGGTCCCGACCACCAGCGCGATCATGCGAGTTTCCCACGCCGTGCCCGTCGCAGATCTGGTAAGCAGCATTCCGATCGCCTCGCGGTCGACCGGCCAGGGCGGCGCCCCTGCCATCGCCGCAGCGAGGAGCGCGAGAGCGATGCAGGAGAACAGGAGCCCCAGCAGGCCGCATCCGACGAGCCACGGGCGTAAGGCGATGGCGTCCGCGCGTTCGCCGCCCTTGAGGCCGTAGAGGCCGAAGGTCGATAAGCCGAACAGGCCACTCAGCGTCATGTAGAGCGCAAAGCGAACCGCGATCAGCGGCCAGTCGGCGTCCACCTTACTTCACTGCGAAGGCGATATTGCCGGTGACGCGGTGCGTGTCGGCCGAGACGACATGCCATGCGACGCTATAGCGTCCTGCGGCGAGCGGCGCCTTCGGCGTGACGACGAGGGTGCGGCCATCTCCGCCGACCGCGGCCGCGGCGGTGACCTTCATCGGTGCATGCTCGGTGCCGCCATGACCGGTCATCACGAGGTCCGCGCCCGAAAACTTCGGCATCAGCTTCTCGCTGAAACGAAGCGTGATGCGCGCAGGCTTGGCGACGGTCGCGTTCGCTGCCGGCGAGGCCGACAGGAGCTTGGGATGAGCCTGGGCGGCGCCGGCGATGCCGAGAAGGGCCAAGGTGGCAGGCAGGAAGATGCGACGCATGGGGCTACTCCGTGAGGTTCGTGCTCTATTTACGCGGCCCGATCGCCCACCCCTCACCGCCGCATGAGGGATGATGGGCAGCCTCGCGTATCGAATGCTAGAGGGGTGGAGTGGAAAGCATGGAAGATCTGGACAGAGCATTGGCGAGGCTGGCAGGCGCACCTGTCCCTGCCGCGCTGGAGGGGATCGAGGATCAGGTCCTCGCCCGCATCGGCACGCGCCCTGTCGTGCGCCAAGCCGGGCTCGGCCTCGGCGCGGTGACGATCGCGGCGCTCGCGATGGGCGTGATCGGCGCGGAGCTGCCGGCGACCGCCAGCCCGGCGGTATCGCTCGCTCCGTTAGGGGGCGCATCGCCTCTCGCGCCGTCGAGCTTGCTGATCGGCGAACCATGACCTCGACCAGGCGCCTCCTTTTCTGCGTCCTCTTAGCCTTCCTGGCGGCGATCGGAGGCGTGTTCGTCGGACGAGCGCTGTTGCCCCAGCCCAAGCAGCCCGGCGCGGCGCTCCACGAGGTGCTGCACCACAAGCTCGCGCTCGATGCCGACCAGCAGGCCCGGTTGAAAATTCTGGAAGACCGTTTCGCGGTGCAGCGGCGTGCGCTCGAACTCGAGCTGCGCGCCGCCAATGCCCACCTCGCCGAGGCGATCGAAGCCGAACACGGCAATGGCCCGCGGGTCACGGCTGCGGTCGATCAGAGCCATGCCGCAATGGGCGAGCTGCAGAAGGCGACGCTCGCGCACATCTTCGCCATGCGGCAGCTCCTGCGGCCCAATCAGACATCCCAATTCGACGACGCGGTGGTGAAGGCGCTCACCGACGGCCAGGGGTGAGCCTCGACTGGACCGCGCTGTCCGACGGCGAGCTGGCGGCGCTCAGCATCGCCGGTCGACAGGCCGCCTTTGCCGAAATCGTGCGCCGCTATCGTCAGCCGGTGTTCCGGCTTGTCCGGGCGTGCGTCGGGGAGCCCGACGAAGCGCTCGACCTCGTTCAAGAGACCTTCGTCGCTGCGCACCAAGCCCTTTCCCGTTACGACGCCCAGCGCGCCATGAAGGCGTGGCTGTCGACGATCGCGATCAACAAATGTCGTGATTGGGCGAGGAAGCGCACTGTGCGCCGCTTCGTCTCCTTCGCCCTTCCGATCGACGGGCAGGCCGAGACGATCGTGGACGATCAGGTGCCGATCGATGACAGCGCGGCCGACCGACAGGAGTTGGACCGCGTGACACGCGCCATCTCGACCTTGCCGGCGAACCTGAAGGAGCCGCTGGTGCTCCGGACGATCGAGGGCCTGAGCCAGGCCGAGACGGCCGAGGTGCTGGGTATCAGCCAAAAGGCCGTCGAAACCCGCCTCTATCGGGCGCGGGCGCGCCTCATGGAAAAGTTGAACGCGAGCTAAGGGATACGCGACCGGGACGCGTAGAAGGGGTGAAACGGGGCCGGTAGCGGCCCCACCCTTCGAGGAGCTTTCATGTCCCGCGTTCTCGACCGCCGCCAGGTGCTGCGCGGTGCCAGCCTAGCCGGAGGCGGCCTTGCGCTGTCGGCCTATATGCCGGCGTGGGCGCAGCCGGTGTCCGCGGGCATCGCCAAGCCGTTGCCGACCGTTTCGGGCGAAGACATCACGCTGAAGGTCGCCCACCAGATGATGATGATCGACGGGCGGCAGAGCCACGCGATCGGCATCAACGGCACCGTGCCGGCCCCGCTCATCCGCCTGCGTGAAGGCCAGAACGTCCGCCTCCACGTCGTCAACGAGCTGGACGAGGAAACCTCGATCCATTGGCATGGGCTGTTGCTGCCCTTCCAGATGGACGGCGTGCCCGGCATCGCGTTCCCGGGCATCCCGGCCCGCTCGACCTTCACCTATGAGTTCCCGATCATCCAGAGCGGGACGTACTGGTATCATAGCCATTCCGGGCTGCAGGAGCAGGAAGGGCATTATGGTCCAATCCTGATCGATCCCAAGAACCCCGACCCGGTGCAGTTCGATCGGGAGCACGTCATCGTGCTGTCCGATCACAGCTTCCGTCACCCGCATTACCTGTTCGACCGGCTGAAGAAGGAATCGGGCTACTTCAACCGCCAGCGCCAAACCCTATCCGGGCTCCTCGCCGGCAAGGATCAGTCGCTGAAAGAGCGGCTCGAGTGGGGCAAGATGCGGATGGACCCCGCCGACGTCGCCGACGTCACGGGTTCGGTCTACACCTACCTGGTCAACGGTTACGGACCCAAGGACAACTGGACGGCGCTGTTCCGACCCAGCGAGCGAGTGCGGCTGCGCTTCATCAACGCATCGTCGATGACCACCTTTAACGTCCGCATCCCGGGCCTGCCGATGACGATCGTCGCGGCCGATGGCTTGAACGTCCGTCCGATCGAGATCGACGAGTTCCAGTTCGGCCCGGCGGAAACCTATGACGCGATCGTCACGCCGCCCGACCTGCGCGCCTATACGCTGGTCGGCGAGAGCATCGACCGCTCCGGCATGGCGCGCGCGACGCTCGCGCCGCGCGAAGGCATGGCTGCCGAGGTGCCTCCGCTCCGCAAGCGCCCTCTCGCGACCATGAAGGACATGGGCATGGGCGGCATGGATCATGGCACGATGGACCATGGTGCTAAGGGCGCCGCGGCGGGATCGATGTCGGGCATGGACCATGCCGCGATGGGTCACGGCACCGGCACGATGCCGGGCATGGATCATTCGCAAATGAACCATGGGGCGGCCGGCGCCGCAGCGGGCAGCATGGCGGGCATGGACCACGGGCAGGCCCAAGGCTCCGCCATGCCCGGGATGGGCCAGGCAGGCGGGGCAATGCCCGGCATGAGCGGCGATCAGATGGGCGGCATGGACATGTCGGGCATGGACATGGGCGCGATGAACATGCGCGACTTCTCCAAAGCGCCAGAGGTGACGAAGGGACCGGGCGTGCAGACCATCTCGCCGATGCCGGTCGATCGCACCGGCGATCCCGGACAGGGGCTCGAGAACGTCGGGCACCGTGTGCTGACGTATCGAGATCTGATGGCGCTCGATCGCAATCCGGACACGCGTGCGCCGGAACGCGAGATCAAACTGCATCTGACCGGTAACATGGAGCGCTACATGTGGGGCTTCGACGGCGAAAAGCTGTCGGAGAACCCCGATCCGATTACCATCCTCCATGGCGAGCGAGTGCGGGTGACGCTCATCAACGACACGATGATGGGTCATCCCATCCACATTCACGGCCACTTTTTCGACTTGGTGACGGGTAAGGGCGCTTATGCGCCTCGGAAGCATACCGTGCTGGTCCAACCGGGCGGCACTGTGAGCTGGGACGTGACCGGGGAGGAAGGCGACTGGGCCTTCCACTGCCATATGCTCTACCACATGCATGCCGGCATGATGCGGGTCGTCCAGGTCCGCAAGGCAGGAGCGGCAGCATGACGCGCGCGCTTCTTCTTGCCGGCCTGGCGTCGTTCGGCCTCGCCGCCCCCGCGATCGGGCAAAGCATGGACCACTCCATGATGCCGGGCATGTCCATGCCCGGGATGAAGATGCCCGCCAAAAAACCGGCCGCGCGCGCGAAGCCGGCCACGAAGAAGCCGGCGGTCAGGAAGGCACCGGCTCGGAAGGCACCGGTCAGGCGCGCCGCTCGGCCCGCGGCCGACGCTCACGCCGGGCACGACATGACAGGCATGAAGATGCCCGGGATGAGCATGGGCCGGACCCCGGCTCCCGATCCCCACGTCGGCCACGACATGAGCGGGATGCAGGGGATGGATATGGGCGGTCAGCAGGCCGCGCCCGCCAAGGACCCGCACGCCGGGCACGATATGTCGGCCATGCCCGGCATGGGAGCATCGACCGGCGCTCATCAGGACCCACATGCGGGCCATGACATGAGCGCGATGCCGGGCATGGCGATGTCCGGTAATCAGTCGGCCGCGAAGGTCGGAACCGACCTTTCCCCCGGCAACAAGCCCGCTCCCGCCCCTGCCGGCGACCACCTCGCGGACCGTTTCTGGGGAGCGGACGTCATGGCCAGCTCGCGCGAAAACGATCTGCGCCGCGAGCACGGCGGGATGACCGTCTATCAAATCCTCTTCAACCTCGCCGAATATCAGGCGGGCAAGGGCGGTGACGGCTATCGCTGGGATGGCGAGGCTTGGATCGGAGGCGACATCAATCGCTTCACGCTCAAGACCGAGGGAGAAGGTACGTTCGGCAAGCCGCTCGAACAGGCCGAGGTGCAAGCGCTCTACAGTCGGGCGCTCGATCCTTACTGGAACCTCCAGGCAGGCGTTCGCTACGACTTCAAGCCCAACCCTTCGCGCACCTATGCGACGGTAGGGATCGAGGGATTGGCCCCCGGTTGGTTCGAAGTGGAGGGCGCGCTGTTCCTCTCCGACAAGGGCGACGTGCTTGGCCGTGCCGAAGGCTATTACGATCAGCGCATCACCAACTGGTTCGTGCTCCAGCCCCGGGTAGAGGCCAACTTCTCGGCCCAGGATGTGCCCGAAACCGGCACCGGCTCGGGGCTCACCGACCTCGAGGCGGGGTTTCGTCTTCGCTACGAGGGGCGTCGCGAGTTCGCCCCTTACATCGGCGTGTCCTGGGAACGGCAGTTCGGCGACACGGCGCGCTTTACCCGCGCACGCGGTGACAACACCGGCGGCTTCAGTTTCGTGGCGGGTGTGAGGACCTGGTTCTGAGCCCGCGGCTGCGCCTCCACATCGGGGCGAGCAAGGTCCACCGCTGGCTCGCCCTCCTGATCGGGGCGCAGGTGATCGTGTGGTTCACCAGCGGGCTCGTCATGGCCCTGCTGCCGATCGATACGGTGCACGGAGATCACCGGATAGATCGTGATGCCGAGCCGGCGCTTTCGAGCGCCCAGGCATTCGCACCCGTTCCGACGCTGTTAACGGCTGCTGGCTCGCCCGTCCGTCAGCTTCAGCATCGCGTGCTGCTCGGTCGGCCTGTGGTCGAAGCGCAACTTGCGTCGGGCGGTGTCCGGTTGCTGGACGCCCGCACCGCGACCGTGCTCCCGCCGATTGATGCATCGACCGCTGGCGCCATCGCCAGGAAGGCATATCGCGGTAAGTCCGCCACCTCGACCGTGGAGCGTGTCGAGCGGGCGAGCCCCGAATATCGTGGCGCACTGCCAGCATGGCGCACCTCGTTCGCCGATGACGATGCCACCCGCATCTACGTGTCGGCCGAGACAGGACGGCTGACGTCGGTGCGCACCGGCACGTGGCGGCTCTACGATTTCTTCTGGGGGCTCCACATCATGGACTGGACCCAGCACGAGCGTTTCAACACGCCTTGGCTGAAGGCGTTCGCTGCCGGCGGTCTCGTCTTCGGCGTGGCGGGCGCGATCCTTCTGTTCATGCGCTGGCCGCGTCGACGGCGTAAATCCCGAGGGATGCGTCAGGGCGCCGCGTAATACTCTTCAGGCGGCGTGCCAGAGGAGAATGTGCGATGGACCCCCAGGATCATCAGTCTGGCCAGAGTGGCGGGATGGGAATGAGCTATGGACGGTTCGCGGCGATGATCGCGACCTCCACGATCGTCATGTTCGGGCTCATGTACCTCAACACCTATGCGTTGAGCCATGTCGAATACAGCCAGACCAGGACATGGATGGCGATCGTCATGGGAGCGGTGATGGCGCTCATCATGATCGGCTTCATGTGGGGTATGTACCCCGACCGGCGCGCCAACCTCGGCATCGTCGCCGGTGCGATCGTCGTCTTTGCGGGCGCTCTATGGCTTGTTCGCAGTCAGGAAACCGTGGGCGACGTCGCCTATATGAAAGCGATGATCCCGCACCACTCGATAGCGATCATGACGAGCGAGCGCGCGCATATCAAAGACCCTGAGGTACGGAAGCTGGCGGATGGGATCATCGACGCCCAGGTGCGTGAGATCGCGCAAATGAAGCGGGCTATCGCTCGGCTCGAGGCTCACCCAACCGCCGACGATGCGCCCGACCTTCCTTCCTATCGGGACAAGCAGGTCGCTCCTCCCCCGCCGGAGACGGATGAAAGCGTTGGCGTGAATACGCTCCAGCCGATCCGGTAATTCCCGCCGCCTTGAGGGATGGCGCGTCGGGACGCGTATCATCTTCACGGGCGGGGGCCACGTGGAGAAACCAGATGAAGATGATCGCGACCATGACCGCCGCCCTGCTTGCCGCCTCACCGGCGCTCGCCCAGCAAGCCGGGCACCAGGGTATGAACCATCAGGGCATGAATCATTCCGGCATGATGCCGCCGACGGCGGCTGATCCCTATGGCCCGGACATGATGAAGATGCACGAGCGCATGATGGCGGCGAAGGGCGCCGATGCCGGCGAGACGTGGATTCGTCAGATGATCGAGCACCACCGCGGCGCGATCGCGATGTCGCAGACGGCACTCCGGAGCACCCAGAACGCTGAAATCCGACGTGAGGCGCAGAAGACCATCGACAGCCAGAACCGCGAGATCGCGACGCTGAATGCGATGCTTCGCAAAATGGGCAAGCGCGCCCAGTAACGGATGCAAGCCTAGCCCCTCTCTCCGTGAGGGGGGCAGGCTTTCGAGGAGTTGGGGATGAGCCGATCTTTCCGCACAGCGATGGCCGCTCTGTTGCTCGGTGTCCCGGCGACTGCGATGGCTGCGGCCGACATCACCATGCACCGCGATCCGGGATGCCCGTGCTGTGAAAAATGGGCGAAGCAGGTGAAGGCTCAGTTCGGCCGCGCCGTGCGCGTCGTCGACGACGCGAACCGCCCGGCGCTAATGAAGGCTCGCGGCGTGCCCGGTGACCTTGCATCATGTCACACTGCGATCATCGACGGCATGACCTTCGAGGGCCATGTACCGATCGCCGACATGAAGCGCGCGTTGGCGACCAAGCCAAAGGGTGTGACCGGGCTCGCGGTAGCGGGCATGCCGATGGGATCGCTGGGTATGGAGATGCCCGGCATGAAGGCTCAGGCCTACGACGTGATTGCGTTCGGACCGGGTGGACGTCGCGTCTACGCCCATCATGGCTAGGTAGCGGCGGGGGCGGATAGCCGCCCCCGCCGCCTCTGGATCAGTGCTTCATGCCCGACATGTCGTGGCCGGGATGATCGCCTTGCTTGCTGTCCTTCATGCCGGCGCAGCAGTCGGCCTTCTTGCCGTCCTTTTCCTTGCAGCAATCTGCGCCGTCCTTGCAGCACGCCATGTCGGCGCAGCAAGAGCCGGCCGCGAATGCGACACCGGGGATCGCCAGCGCCAGAGCGGCGCCGATCAGCTTGATCTTGGTCATCGGTAACTCCGTCGATTGAATGTGTGTGGTCGGGAAGATCACACGGTTCGCGGAGGCGGCGTGGCTGGAGGAACGGGCATGCCGATGAGTCCTTCAACATGCCGAGGGCGGAGAGCCATGCGAACGGAAGGAGCAGCGTCGACCGGCGCCAACACAGTGGGCTGAACTGCCGTGCACGGGGTCGAGCAGGCTGCTTGCTGCGGCGCCTTCGCAGGCTTCTGCGTGCCCTCACAGCCGGCCATCTCGGACGCGACCGGCGCGGCGTTCGCGATCGCCTCGCAGATCGGCCCCAGGCGCATGACCAGCATCATCGCCAGCATGGCCAGAGCCACGAGGCGGAGCGTGCCGGCAAGACGGGGCAGTCGGCGTTCCATGGTCGCTATCCGCCCCGACCGAAGATCGATGTCAATGCGTGATCGAGAGGACTGCCGGCGCCGCGACCATCCAAAGCGCCATCGCGACCATCATCACGTTCTCGGTAAGCGAAAGGAAGCCGAGCGGCACGTTGCTGTCCCCGCCGACGCACGCGCATTTTAATTCGCGCTTGTCGATATAAACCGCCTTGATGACCGACACCGCGCCGATCGTCCCGATGACGAGGGCGACCGGCACCGACAGCCAGGTCAGCGCACCCGCTGCCATCAGGACGCCCGCCGCTCCCTCCGCGTAGGGATAGACATAGGAATAGGGCACCCAGCGCTTCGCGAGCAGATCGTAGTTGAGGAACATGCTCGAGAAGCTCTCGACGTTCTGGAGCTTGAGCATCGCCAGAACGCACATCGAGAACGCGATGAACCATTCACCCGCGCGCACCGTGAAGGGCGTGCCGAATACCGCATAGCTGACGGCGAGCGCCATCAGCGCCGTCATCGCGAACACGGCGATCACCGGGCGATATGTGACGGCCTTGGGGTCGCGGACCGTCTTGCCGAAAAAGCGGCGTAGATCGTCATAGCCGCCGACCCGCTCCCCCGCGATGAACGTCTGCGGGGTCGTCTTTACTCCGTGCTTTGCCTTGAAAGCGTCGGTTTCTTCCCGCGTCATCAGCCAATGGTCATCGACCGCATAGCCTTCCCGACGCAGCAGATCCTTCGCCTTCAGCCCGTAAGGGCAGGTATGTTCCGGCATCACCATCCGGTAGATCGTCGCCTGTTTGGCGGGGGCGCTCGCCATGCCGCTTCTCCAATATTCTCGCCCCGCCTATATAGGATCCGTACCATAGTACGGAGTCAAGGCATGACCGGCATGACGATCGCAGGGCTCGCGCGCGAAGGCGGCGTCGGCGTCGAAACGGTGCGCTACTATCAGCGTCGCGGTTTGCTGGACGAGCCCGACCGCCCGACCGGGGCTGGCACCGGAGGCGGCATCCGGCGCTACGGCAGCGATGACGCCCGCCGCCTTCGTTTCATCCGCTCGGCCCAGGCGGCCGGTTTCACGCTCGAGCAGATCGGTGAGCTTCTGGCGTTGGACGCGACCGACGATCGCGCCCGCGCCCGTCAGCTTGCCGGCGAGCGCATCGCCGAACTGGACGCGAAGATTGAGGAGCTCGAGCGGGTGCGCGCCTCGCTTCGCCGGCTCGCGCATGAGTGCGGGTCAGGTGCGGAGGGACCATGTCCGATCCTCACGGCCTTCGAGGGCTAGCGGCACTCGACGGTCAGTTGCGCGATTTCATGAACCGGTGGGAGGCGGGCGCGGACATTGTCGCCGGTCACGCCCCGCTCGCCAACGACCCTGACGATCGCGGGAGGGGCTTTGAATCGACGCGCCAGACATAAAGATCGGTGCGGTGATGCGCACGTCGTCGGGCGCCTCGACCAGCTCGCGCCAAGGGCGCAGGAGCCGTGACGACGCCGCTTCAGCGGGAGCAGCGCTGCGCTGCTTGGGGGGCTCCACGCTGCTCCCGCTGCCACCACGAGTGTCATTTCTATCTAGCGCAGAATGTGTCTTTTCTAACTGGCGGCAACACTGATTAGCGTGTTGCTGGAGGGACTTACTGCCCTCTCGCCGCCGAAATTACCCGATCAGCGACGTGCGTTCGCGTTGCCGTTGCTCGCGCTCGGCCCGCCACGCATCAAACTGCGCCAGAACGTCGTTCGCGTCCATACCCGTTTGTCGCTGATGGGCATCGACGCGGACGCGCAGGCGCGCAGGCCAGCCCGCACTGCTTCGGATCAGCAATGCCTGTACCCAGCGAGGCACATAGTTGAGCAGCTTTTCCAGCGTGTGGCGCTCGCGGAAAGGCAGATGTGCGCCCGACATCAGGCGGCTGACGGGCTCGTCGGCGAGGAGCGCTGCCACCGCGCTCAGAACGTGAGCTCGACCGGATGGCGAAAGCTCATAATAAGGCTGTTCGTCCCATGTGTGCGGTTTGTGCTCCGGCATGATCGGAAGCAAGGGGCAGTCGAACAGGTTGATGTAACTGGTCCTGAGGGGGCTTGGCGCCAGCAGCGCTCGGGTAAGATCGCGCAGCACGGTGAGGAACTGGCGGGCGGGCACAGGCTCCACCCCTGGCAAGCATGCGGGATGGCCGAGCAGCGCGTTACGAACCTCCCCGTCGAACGCAAGTAGGGCTGGAAGCGCCGCGGCCGTCTCCTCCGGCTCGAAATAAGCCGCTGGCGTCGGCTGCTCCCAGCGGCTCGCCCTGAGCGGCGTGCCGCAGTCTCCGCACACGAACTCGATGCTGCTCGGCCAGGTGAACCGCGGCGCGTGCTTTGGCCGACAGCGCCGACAATAATCCTGACGCCAAGCGCCATGACGATGACAGAAGACGAGCGGCAGCGCCGCCTCTGCTTCGAGATAAGCTCCACCAGCCTCGTGCGCTTCGGCAAGGCAATGGCGGCACCAGGCCAGATCGAGCTCACCTCGCGCTCGGCCGAAGCCATCGGTGCTTGGCAACCAGTCCACCGCGAGCCCCGGCCAGCGGCGCTTGAGCCCGAGGCTGAGCACGACCTCCAACGCGACCCGCAGACCGGCTGCGACGCTTTCCGCCTCGTGCGGATCCCACTCGACATCCGGCCGCGCTTTCATGCTCGGACCGGCCGTCCATAGCACCTGCCGGAACTCGGCGACCGATACATCGTAGCAGGCAGCGGTCCGCCCGAGCCAGGACGACGGCAACTCGTCGGGACGAGGACGGGGCGCGATCGGCAGCGCCAACCCAGCCACGGCTCAAGCGACCGCCGCCTTCGCTCGCCCGCGGCCGCGGCGCTGAGCCAACGCCTTCATGCTGACGGAGGGGAGCACGAGATCGTCGGCGTCGAGGTCTCCTACCTCGATCCGCTCGGTGCCGTTCTCGATCGCTCGTACGGCCAGCGTTTCGGCGAGCCGGAAGATGCGGCCGGTGTTCCCATCGCTGAGGTCGAGGATGGCGGTGCGGCATCGCTCCTCCTCCAGCTGAGATGGCTTGCGTAAAGGGAGGATCGCAGCGAGCGTGACCATCAGCAGCCGAAACGGCTCGTCGTTCTGCCACCGGACAAGCTCGACCGCGTCGAACCGCTCGGCCAGTGCCGCATCCGTGAGCAGCGCCGCGCGCGCCTCGTGGTTGCCGGTGCAGACGAGCGGGATCTGCAGGTCGTTGGCTAGATAGCGAAGCGTGTTGAGGAAGACGCGCTGCTGGCGCGGCGTGCAGGCCAGCATGTGGTTGATCTCGTCCAGGATCAGCATCCGGGCCCCCACCTGCCCCATGAGCCGGCGAGTGAGCTGCCGGGCTCGCTGAACATCGCCGCGACCCGCAAAGCCGGCGCCGAGTTTCTCGAGAACCTCGCCGTAGAACTCGCCATCGGTCGGCTGCGGCGGCAGCTGAACGGCCACAACCGGGATCGTCGCCGTGCCTGTCGCCTCGTTGAAGCCCCTCGGGTTTTCTGCCTCGAAGCGCTCGACGATGCGAGATTTGCCCATCCCCGTCTGCCCGTAGATCAGCAGACACGGCATACGGGTGCGCGGCGGGTAGCGCAGCATACCGTCCAAGGTCTTGCGCACGACCTCTGCTTTGGGAAAGCCGAGCCACCGATCCATTCGGATCCAGGCGATCCGCTCCTTGTCGGCCCACATCGCGCGCTCGCGGTACCCCTCGGCGAGATGGGACAGATCGCTCACCGGGGCATCTCCTCCACCAGATATGGAAGCGCCTGCCGATCACTCGCCCCATTATCTGTCGACCCTGGCAGAGTGGCAGGTTTACCCTGCTCGAGCGGGAGCTTGCCGCTGCTCCTGGCCCGGCGCGCGTCATTCAGCGCCGCCTTGGTCTTCTGAAGTGCGAGCCGCGCTGCCTTGGTCTTGTGAGCCGCTTCCGCGACGATCAGCCGCTGCGTCTCTACCGCCTGAAAGATCAGCGTCTCGTCTACGGCCTGCTGGCCGCGCTCGCGCAAGGCGCGAACCGCCTCCCTCTGTTCCCAGCGGGTGATCGCGGGACGCCGCAAGTCGCGGTAGGGCACCTCGAGGTGCTCACCGTGCGGCAGCTCGAGCCAGATGCGGGAAAGGTCGCGCGGATCCCAGCGGACTGGCATCGTCTGCCCGGATCGCGTGTACCAGCACGACAGCGCATCATGCCAATAATGCGTGTGGAACAGCTCGATGCCGTGCGGGGTCACTGCACGCAGCTCGCAAGGCAGGAAGTCAAACAGGAACGTGGCGCGATCCACCGGCAGGCGGGCCAGCTCCGGTCGGCGGTCCATCGCCTCGGCCCAAGCGAGCGCCGGCGGTATGCCGATCCCGCGGTGCCGTTCGGCGTGGTATGGACCGATGATCTGCGCGGCGAGCCAGACCTCCAACTCGCCCAGCGTCATGCACGCTTCACCCTCGGAGTCATAATCGCCGCGCTCCGCGACATTGGAGAAGGTCGTGCCGGGCAGAAGATGGACGGCGCCCATCACCGTCCCGATCAGCCGCTCGATGTGGCCACCGAAGTGCGGGCGACGCACCGGGCGGTATTCGATCGATATCGAGTGGGCACGGCAACCACGTTTCAAAGCATCGGAGCGGTGCTCGCGTGCATTGTCGAGATGCAGCCGATCCATGAGACCCTGATTGTCCCAAGGTGCCTTCATGCCGCGCTCGGCCAACCAATCGGCCTTGGGGAGAACGGCTTGACGCATGCACATGCCGACCGACACGGCCGAGGGTGCGAGCATATCGAGGTGGAACCCCGGTACCGTGCGGCTCGCGATATCAACCATCAGCGTGAGCCACGGCCGACCGATTGGCTTGCGATACAGATCGTCGACGACGATCACGTCGACCAGCGTGTGGTCCGATTGGACGAGCTCCAGCGCGTAGCTGGCGTTCAACACGCCTCGCGTCGGCTCCCATTTGTCAGCAGCGGCCTTCGACCCTTGCCTGCGCGCCATGACGGTCTGGGGAGCCAGTCTGTCCAATCGCGCTTGGATCGCCTTGGTGCTGGGCACCTTCAGCCCAATCTTCTGCCCCTCATGTCGGAGCCAGCGGCGGAGCGCCTGCACACTTGGCTTCTCGAGGGTGAGGTAACACTCCGCGATGCCTCGGGCGATCAGCTGCTCGGCCGCAGATGAGAGCCGTCGCTCTCCCCTCTCCCGCCCCCGCGGGCGCGGCAACAGCGAGGCGGCAACGGGCGACGCCCGATAAAGCCGGAGAAGTTCGTGAAAACGGGCGCGACCGAGCCCGAGCTGATCCAGCGCTTCGGCGGCTGCGTTGCCCGGGACGCGGGCCAGGGCAGCTAGTGGGCGGATGATCTTCTCGCGGCGGTGCGCTTCTGCCCAGTCAGCGTCGCTCGCCGTCTTCAGGTCCGCGGTTCGCATGGTACGACGCCTCGGCTGATCCAGCTTGGCGAGCGTCCGCTCTTTTAGGGAGAATGTCCACTATTTCAGGATCGGACGGCCGCAAGGCAACGCTCGCCGTGTGCGTCCACCGATTCAGTACAACCGACAAGAGGTCCCCAGCCAATTTCGGCGTTCAGGCTGCTTGGCGTGTCTTCGCCACTCGGCCCAGCGACATCGGTCTGTGAACAGATGCACCCGAGACCGAACTCGACACCGGAGCCGCGCGGCTATCGCTGATGCCTCGTCGCAAATGACAGCCGTCAGGGGCCACGACACTCAACTGATCGGACGCGGAAACGCCGCTCCGGCTAGCGCAGCAGGATGGCCGTTGCCACCAGGAGTGACCCGACGAACACGGACCCGGCTACAAGGGCGCTCCCGCGCCGCAGGGTCACCGCTTCGGTCGGCCTCGGTTCTTCGAGCCTGCGAACCAAGGCGCGCACCAGGCGCGGGGCGTCGTCGCCGATGCGTGCAAGTTCCCAGGTCAGCGCCCGGACGATCGGCATCCAGTGTTCGGGCGACAGGCGTGCAAGCGCGATCCGGCCCGAGGCCCGCCGCATCGCGGCGGACAGGTCGAAGCCGGGTTCGATCGCCGTGAGGACGCCGTCGATCGTCACAAGCGCCTTGAATATCAGCAGCAGATCCGGCGGCATCGCCATGCCTTCCCGGCGCATCAGCGCCATGAAGTCCGACACGATCGCGGCGAGGACGAGCGGACCGCCACCTTGTCGGCGGATCAGCTGTTCCGCCGCCTCCTCGATGCGCTCGGGCGGGACGTCGCCGTGCAGGCTCCACCGACTGAGGACCTCCGCGAGCAATGCGGCGTCGCCCGTGCTCAGCGCCTGGACGAACGACACGAACTCTTCGCGGCGCAGTGGCGAGACATGACCGATCATGCCGAGATCAAGTAGCGCGATGCGGTCGCCGGTCAGGCAAAGCAGGTTGCCGGGATGCGGATCGCCGTGGAATCGGCCGTTCACGAGCACCATGTCGAGGACGATGTCGGCACCGAGCGCGGCGATCGCCGCAGGATCGATGCCGGCGGCACGAAGGACCGCAGCATCGCGTGGCGGCGTGCCTTCCACATAGTCCATCACAAGCAGCGCTTCCGATGACAGCTCCCAGTGGATGGCCGGGACGACGACGCGCGGATCGTCCGAGAAGTCCGCACGCATCCGGTCCGCGTTGCGGCCTTCGGTGGTGAAGTCGAGCTCCTCCAGCACCGCCTCGGCCAGTTGCCGGACCATCGCGCGCGGCGCGAACCGCCGCGCGTCCGCACTGGCGGCCTCAACGACCGACGCGAGCCGGGCGATCAGCCGTAGGTCGGCCTCCATTAAGGCACGGACGCCGGGACGGCGTATCTTGAGCACGACCTGCGTGCCGTCGTGCAGCACCGCACGATGCACCTGCGCCATCGAGGCGGCCGCGAGGGGGACAGGATCGAACGAAGCGAATGCCTGTTCGACAGGCTGGCCGATCGCCTGTTCGACCGCCGGCCGCAGGTCCTCAAAATCCAGTTTGGGCGCTGAACTATGGAGGTGCTCGAGTTCCGCTATCCATTCCGGGGCCAGGAGGTCAGTCCTCGTGGCAAGGATCTGACCGAGCTTCACGTAGGTCGGCCCGAGCGCCTCCAGCGCCAGCCGGGTGCGTCGAGGCAGATCGTCGGAGTAGGTTTCCTCCCTCGGTGTCCCGCCGTCCGAGAGCCCAAGCCGTGTCATCAGCATGTCGACGCCGAACCTAGACGCGACCCTGCCAATCTCCCTGAGCCGGGCGGCGTCGCGGCCGGCGAGGCGTAGCGCTTCAATCATCCGAACTAGACGCGCGAGCGCCGCTCCATTTCCCGCAGGCTACCAGATCTCGTCCCAGTGCAGCGGCTTTCGCAGGTCCCAGGCGAGCAGCGCGGCGGCGGCGACGAGAATTCCTCCGGCGAGCAGGGCGGACCACCGGCCGATCGCTCGCGCACGTGTCGCGTCCACAGTTTGCCTGTCACCCATCAGGTGAGGATGCCTCATCGCGCACGAATCTCAATGGCGTAGTATAGCCGGACGGGCTCACCACGAGCGATGCATCGACGCCGTATTCGGTTCGCCGGTTCATCCCTCGAGGGCCTCGAGATTGCCGAGAACGCGACGCAGCAGGTCGATGAGCGTGTCGACCTCGGCTTTGGAGAGCCCCTTCGTCATGTCGGCGTTGCCCTGGCGCAGGATGTCGCGTCCCGCCGCGAGCCGCCCCTTCGCTTCGTCCGTCAGCGAGACCAGACTTGACCTGCGATCGTTGGGGTCAGTCTCCCGCTTGACGATGCCGTCCCGCTCCATACGCGCGAGCATCTGCGCCATCGTCGGCTGCTCGACCTTGGCCCAGCGCGCGAGTTCGGTCTGCGAAATCGCCTCTCCGTCCTTCAACGCGGTGAGGACAGGCAACTGGGCGGTCGCGAAGCCTATCGCCTTCAGGCGCGCGTCGCCGATGCGGGTCAGAGTGCGCGAGATCCGACTGAAATAGTGCCCTGGATGTGCCAGCGGATCCCATTCCGCATCTGCCATTGCATAGGTTCCTATGTTAATGTATATAGGCGCCTATGTATTCTGATGTCGGAAGCGGTGCAATGGAAAGAGTGGCGATCATTGGAGGCGGTCCGGGCGGGCTGATGCTCGCGCGGCTGCTGCAGTTGCGGGGCTTGTCGCCGGTCGTCTTCGAACGCGACGCGCACGCGGGGGAACGCCCGCAGGGCGGCTCGCTAGATCTGCATGGCGAGACCGGCCAGCGCGCGATGAGACTCGCCGGCCTAGAGGAGGAGTTCGCGAGCGCGGCGCGGCCCGAGGATCAGGGCGACCGCCTCTACGATCCGGATGGGAATCTCCTGTTCGACCGCGATGGGGAAGGCGATGATCGTCCCGAGATCGACCGGACCGACCTCCGCCACATCCTGCTCGCCTCGCTCGCGCCGAACGCCGTCCGCTGGGACCACCGCGTGAATGAAATCGTGCCAGCCCCTTCGGGCGTGACGGTCATCTGCGATGGCATGCGCGAGGACTTCGATCTGGTCGTGGGCGCGGACGGCGCCTGGTCGCGCGTCCGACCGCTGCTGACCGATGCGACGCCGGCCTATGAGGGGGTGACCCTGGTGGAACTCGGCTTCGACGCACACCGTCATCCGCAAGTCGCGTCGCTCACGGGCGACGGAAAGATGTTCGCCGTGGGCTGCAACCGCGCGCTGATTACGCAGAAGAACGGCTCGGGCCACATCCGGGGCTATGCAGGCATGCGCATGCCCGAAAGCCTCGCCCGGGAGTGGTCGGACTGGCCGTCTGGTCAAATCAGAGCCGCGGTCCTCGACGCTTTCTCCGAATGGGCGCCATCGCTGCTCGCTGTCATCGAACAGGGCGACTTCATCGCCGTGCGCCCGATGTATGCGCTGCCGATCGGGCATCGCTGGTCGCACCGATCAGGAGTGACCATGCTCGGCGACGCCGCGCACCTCATGTCGCCATTCTCCGGGGAGGGCGTGAATCTGGCCCTCGCGGACGCGGTTGATCTCGCGGAGGCGATTCCCACTGGTCGAGACGCCGTGGCGCGAGCGGAGGCTTCCATCTGCGACCGCGCGAAGCCGGCCGCAGATGGCGCCGCCCAAGGGCTCGGGGGTGCGTTCTCCGATAAGGGGGTCACGCGCGTCCTCGAACACTACCAAGAGCGGGTGGCGGGGTAACCGACCACGCGAGATGCAATCGGCGCAAATTGCGCCTTAGGTTGGCACCATCATTCAGCCATTGTGAAGTGCTCTGGCAGTTTGCGCATGACGGTGACGAGAATGTGCATCGGGTCAGGTCAGAGTCTGTAATTTGCATCGGGTGGGCTTGAGGATAGGCTGGTGCCATGACCCGCGACCTTCTTCCGCTGTCACCCAATCTTCCGTCCGACCTCTTGGCCGAGATCGAAGGCGCGCGCGATACGCTCGCCGCGTCGAAAGCGAGTTCGACCCGCAAAGCCTATGCCTCCGACTGGGCTATCTTTTGCGATTTTTGCGATGCGCGCAATGTCGAAGCGCTTCCCGCTCATCCCGATATCGTCGCGCTATTTGCCCATGTCCAAGCAACGGGGGGAACCGCACCGGTTACGATCGGACGGCGCGTCGCGGCGATCAACCATCACCACAAGGAGGAGGGCTTTGCCTCGCCAAGCGCTCGGGATGCCGCTGGCGTAATCGCGCACATGCTGAGCGGCGTTCGCAAGAAATACGCGCGGAAGAAGAACCAGAAGGCACCAGCCGAAGCGGAAAAGCTGATGGCCATGCTCGCAACGATCGAGGGCGATGGACTGCGGGCAGTGCGAGATCGGGCAATCCTAGCCATCGGCATGGCGGGCGCGTTTCGGCGGTCGGAGTTGGCGTCCATGCGGCTCGCCGACCTTCATTTCGTGGCGGCTGGGCTGAAGATCGACATCCCACGTTCGAAGGGTGACCAGGAAGCGAAGGGACAGGACGTCGCCATTCCAGAAGGCCGCTTCATCCGACCTGTCGCGCTCTTGAGGGAGTGGCTCAAAGCAGCTGGGCTTAGCTTGATCGATCCGGTTACTGGGAAGCCCAGCCCCGAGCCGGTGTTCCGCCGGCTGACGCGCTCGGACCTGGTGACCAGCGCGCCGATCACGGACAAGACGGTAGCGCGGCTGGTGAAATCGACCGTGACTGCAGCCGGGTTAGATGCGTCGATCTTCTCCGGTCATTCCTTACGCGCGGGTTTCCTCACGGAGGCTGCCGCCAAGCAAGCTAGCCTGTTCAAGATGAAAGGGCATTCGCGGCACCGATCGCTCGACACCGTGGCGGACTATGTACGGGACGCCGCGATGTTCGACGACCATGCAGGCGAGAAGTTTCTGTGACGCTGACGAGCTCCACACCGGCCGACCTGATCTCTGGTCCGGGCCGTCCGGCCCGGGCCTGGCTGCAATGAGCGCGCCGGAATGGCAGGCCTACGCCATGCCGAACTACGATGCGGTGATGACCGAGGGATGCACCGCAATACAGCGACGGATACTGACCGAGCCGGCGTACCGGACGTCCGTGCTGACCGATCCCCGCGACCTTCACCGCAGCTTGTTTGCCCAGTTCACGCCGGCCGGCCATCCCGAATACGCCGGCACCTATAGGGGCACGGCCGGGACGGCGCTCGAGCACCGACGCGCCGGCGCGCCCCAGCTCTTCAGCCCACAGAAAAGCTTCTCGTTTGAGCCACCCGAAAACGTCGCCCCTGCGCTCGACCAGCTCTTATCCGAGATACGGCGTGAGCTTGTGCCCGCTCGCGCAGCCACACCGTTCGTGAAGCTGCTCACCTTGACGCATCTGTTCTGCTGGTTCGGAAAGATTCACCCGTTTCTTGACGGTAACGGGCACGTTCAGCGCGCCTTGTTCGCGGCCGCGGCATGCGAACTTTCGATCCCGCTTGCACCCCGCTTCGCGATCCATCCGCGCCCCTTCGACAGCCTTCTTGCCTGGCCTCTCGAGATGTTTACACGCGCAACCTCTGCCCAGCGCGAACGCTTCCTAGCGATGGTGGCCGAATATCTGAGCTCATGGTTGGCCGGTCCATTCGACGTGCCGGCGAGCGGCATCGCCCCCGAATGATCCCGAACGGTCTTTACGCCAGCGCTTCCCTCAGCGCCGCGAGGCCAGCAGCGTGCCTGTCCGGCTGTTCGTCGCGGAACTTACGGATGTTCATCAGCTTGAATTGAGGTGCGGGCAACTCTGCAAGGGTCGGCCAGGGAAAGCGCTCCCACTCGGGGTCGCCGGCGTCGAAGCTCTCCAGAAATCGTCGATCATCGGCGCTTAGAGCTCCATGGACTGCCGCAACAAGCCGATCGAGCGTTTGAACGTGGTCCTCGTAGGAGAAGGGCTCGAACGGCATCCCCTCGAATTGCGCCGCGAACGTCTCGCTCTGATCCTTGCGGCTGGGTCGAATGAGCTCAGCCACGGGACGACCGTGGCTGACCAGGGCGGCGATCAGGCCGTAACGGACTTCGTCGACCAGCCCTTCTGCGTCGAAGAGCAACTTGACGTCGAAAAGGTCGCGTGGATGCTGCCGGTCGAGCGCTGCGCAGATCTTCCCGCCGAAGAGCTCCCCGTGTGAGACGCAGCGCGCCTCCACGAACGCCTCGAACTGCTCCTGCACGCGGTCGGAGCAGGGCAGGTCGCGAAGGGGAAGGAGGTGGCCGCGCAGGCTGGGGTTCACCTCAACCTTGATCTGGGTTTTGCCGCGCTGGCAGTTGAGCTTGACCTCCATGCCCTCTTGGCCCTGGCGTGTCTGGACGACGCGGGTGGGAGGCAGACGTCGCTCGATGGCGACTTTGATGCGAGCGAGTGCCTCGCCGATCGCGGTGAGGGATTCGCCGCGGTCCGCGACCGGGAGATAGGTCAGGTCGATGTCGACCGACAGTCGAGGCAGATCCCACTCAAAGAGGTTGATTGCCGTGCCACCTTTCAGGGCGAACACCGGCTCGGCCATCACCAGCGGCAATATGTCCGTAAGCGTGGCGTGAGGACCGCAGTTTATGCGGCTTGGGCTGTTGGCTGATCTGTCTGGGGCACCCAGTTCCACGGCATCAGCTCGTCCCAGCGGGTGGCGGGCCAGTCGCCGGCGACCCTG
>NZ_JBDZDK010000028.1:0-53398 GCF_040049155.1 Sphingomonas silueang | reverse complement strand
CTGCAAGCTCAAGGAGTTCAAGCGCATCGCCATGCGAGCCTGCAAAACCGACCGCAGCTTCGAAGCCATGATCCACCTCGTCGGCGCCGTCATCAACTCACGATGAATCCCCACAGACCCTAGTGTGCCTTGTGACGAACCAACCCATTTTCGAACGATCGATTCGATAATGCCTCCCCCTCTACGAGGGGATGGACCCCCTAGCGGGCCGTGTTGGTCGGAAGAGGCCAAGCCTTCCCCGCCGTCGCGGGGATCTGGATGCGGATTGGGGTCGCTGCGCCAACAGCGACCCCGTGAGGCAGGCATCCCACCTCGCGCTCAGCCTGAGCAACCGAGGATGTATGGGGCCTCGCGTATCCGGTCAACCGACGCAGATGCCTGCGCGTCGGTCCAACCTGAATGGAGACCGACATGACCGAGACGCTGCAAATCCAATGTATCCGCAAGACCAACCGGTTCAGTGCCTACGAACGCATTTCTTATGTTGGCGGCGGTTACCCCTACCGCTGGAGCATGTCGCAGAGCGAAGCGATCGGCAGGATCGAAACCGGCATGACACGGTTTTTCGTTCATGCGAATGGCGCATCGGTGTGGGTGATCGTCGCCACGAGTGCGTTAGGTAACAAGTATCTCAAGACGCAGAACGACGGCGAGCAGCCGAACAACCTGCTGAGCCTGCCGGAATGTCCCTGACGTAAATTGCAGGCGGGGCGGCGGCACCCCGACCGTCCCGCCTGCGGCCACCCCCCTCCACCATGCTGCGCATGGTCCCCCTCCCCGCGTAGCGGGGAGGAGCTTCGGGCGGTTGCTCACTCCGCCGGCAGATACACCTCGCCACCCTTTTCGCGGAACTTCTCGCTCATCGCCGCCATGCCCGCTTCGGCCTCGGCGACACCGCCGCCCGCGAACGCCGCGCGCTCGGCGTCCGCCGGGGTCGCGTGGAGGAAACCGTCCGCCGACTGGTTCTGCTTCGCCGCGAACTCGCGGACCTCGGCGGTGATCTTCATCGAACAGAACTTCGGGCCGCACATCGAACAGAAATGGGCGGTCTTGGCACCCTCGGCGGGCAGCGTCTGGTCGTGGTAATCCTCCGCCGTGTCGGGATCGAGGCTGAGGTTGAACTGGTCGCGCCAGCGGAAGTCGAAGCGGGCGCGGCTCAGCGCGTCGTCGCGCAGCTTGGCCGCCGAGTGCCCCTTGGCCAGATCGGCGGCATGGGCGGCGAGCTTGTAGGTGACGACGCCGACCTTCACGTCGTCGCGGTCGGGCAGGCCCAGATGCTCCTTGGGCGTGACGTAGCAGAGCATCGCGCAGCCGAACCAGCCGATCATCGCCGCACCGATGCCGCTGGTGATATGGTCGTATCCCGGCGCGATGTCGGTGGTGAGCGGCCCCAGGGTATAGAAGGGCGCCTCGCCGCAGACCTGCAGCTGCTTGTCCATATTCTCCTTGATCTTGTGCATCGGCACATGGCCGGGGCCCTCGATCATGACCTGCACGTCCTGTGCCCATGCGCGGTGGGTCAGTTCGCCCAGCGTATAGAGCTCGCTGAACTGCGCCTCGTCGTTGGCGTCGGCGATCGATCCGGGGCGCAGGCCGTCGCCCAGCGAATAGGCGATGTCATACGCCTTCATGATCTCGGTGATCTCGTCGAAATGTTCGTAGAGGAACGATTCGCGATGATGCGCGAGGCACCATTTCGCCATGATCGATCCGCCGCGCGAGACGATGCCGGTCACGCGCTTCGCGGTCATCGGGATGTACGGCAGGCGCACGCCCGCATGGATGGTGAAGTAATCCACCCCCTGCTCGGCCTGTTCGATCAGCGTGTCGCGGAAGATGTCCCACGTCAGCTCCTCGGCGATGCCGCCGACCTTTTCGAGCGCCTGGTAGATCGGCACCGTGCCGATCGGCACCGGCGAGTTGCGGATGATCCATTCGCGGGTGTCGTGGATGTTGCGCCCGGTCGACAGGTCCATCACCGTGTCCGCGCCCCAGCGGATCGCCCAGATGAGCTTGTCGACCTCGGCGGCGACGTTCGATGCGACCGCCGAATTGCCAATGTTGGCGTTGATCTTGACGAGGAAGTTGCGCCCGATCGCCATCGGTTCGGATTCGGGATGGTTGATGTTCGACGGGATGATCGCCCGGCCGCGCGCCACTTCGTCGCGGACGAACTCGGGGGTCACGTAATCGGGGATGCTCGCGCCGAAGCTCTCGCCGTCGCGGACGTACTCGCGCAGCATCTCGCGGCCGAGATTCTCGCGGGTGGCGACATATTCCATCTCGGGGGTGATGATGCCGCGGCGGGCATAGTGCATCTGGCTGACGTTCGCGCCCGCCTTCGCGCGCAAGGGGCGCTGGACTACGTTGGGGAAGGGCTGGACGCCGCCCGAGCGGTCGGGGCCGAGCTGGCCGTTGTCCTCGGGCCGCACCTGGCGCGCGGCATAGCTCTCGACATCGCCCCGCCCGACGATCCAGTCGCGGCGCAGCTGGGGGAGGCCCGCCATGATGTCGATCCGCGCGTCCGGATCGGTGTACGGTCCGGACGTGTCATAGACGTTGAGCGGCGGCTCGCCCGACGACGGGTCGAGGTCGATCGCGCGCATCGCGACGTTCAGGGGACCGACATGGATCTTGCGGCTGCCGCGGATCGGGCCGGTGGTGACGCCGATTTCGGCGCGTGCGGGGATATCTGCCATTGTGTTCCACTCCAAGCGGAGGGATGCGGGGCTGCCGCTCCCTCCCTACGCCGGTGTCAGCCGGATCAGGTTCAGCGGGTCGAAGGCTGCGGCCTTCCTCTCAAGCGTGACGGTAACGCTCCCCCGGGGACCGCACGGTTGTAGGCGGGTTGTGGCGAGGCGTCAAAGTCTGGATCGTCGACCAGCCACGATCCGCCGTCATTCCGGCGAAGGCCGGAATCCATGGATGGGGCGACGGCCCGGCAAGATCGACGGCACCCGACACAATGGATTCCGGCCTTCGCCGGAATGACGATGGGCGGCGGGGATGCGGGCCGGCCTTACAACAGATCGAGTTGCCCGCTCGGCGGATCGCCCCCATCGAACCCGGCCAGCGTCACCCCGACCAGCCGCAACCCCATGCGCAAGGGGTAGAGCGTCGCGATCAGCGCGCGGGCGGTGGCGTGCAAGGTTGCCCGGTCGCGCACTGGCGATCCGAGGGTGCGGCTGCGCGTCACGATGCGGAAGTCGCCGTATTTGGCCTTCACCGTGACGGTGCGGCCATATTGCCGCGTCTTCTCCACCCAGCCCCAGACGTCGTCGGCCATCGCCAGCACCCGCTCCTCGATCGCGGCGGGATCGGTCAGGTCGTGGTGGAAGGTGGTTTCGGAGCCGGACGACTTGCGCACCCGGTTCGGGCGCACCGGGCGCTCGTCCAGTCCGCGGGCGATGTCGTGGTACCAGCGCCCGGCCTTGCCGAAGCTGCGGGTGAGATCGGGCAGGTCCCAGCGCAGCAGGTCGGCGCCGGTGTGGATGCCGAGGCTCGCCATCCGCTCGGCGGTGCGCGGGCCGATGCCGTGGAAGCGCTTGACCTCCAGCCCGGCGACGACGCGCGGGCCTGCCTTGACCGGGATGACATATTGCCCGTTCGGCTTGTTCATGTCGGACGCGAGCTTGGCGAGGAACTTGTTGTAGCTGATCCCCGCCGATGCGGTCAGGCCGGTGTCGGACAGGATGCGCGTGCGGATTTCCTGCGCCGTCGCGGTGGCGCTGGGCAGGCCGCGACGGTTGCCGGTCACGTCGAGATAGGCTTCGTCGAGCGAGAGCGGTTCGACCAGATCGGTATAGTCGTGGAAGATCGCGCGGATCTGCGTGCTCACCGCCTTGTACACCTCGAACCGGGGGCGCACGAAGATCAGGTCGGGGCAGCGCCTGAGCGCCGTGACCGAGGGCATGGCGCTGCGCACGCCGAAGCGGCGCGCCTCGTAGGAAGCGGCGGCGACGACGCCACGCCCGCTCGACCCGCCGACCGCGACCGGTAGCCCGCGCAGTTCGGGCGCATCGCGCTGTTCGACCGACGCGAAGAAGGCGTCCATGTCGACATGGATGATCTTGCGGACGGGCCCGGCCATGTTCCCGTTATGGACCTGCCGGGCAGGGTTGCAAAGGGTTCAGGCGAAGATGTCGGCGCTCGCGTACTCGGGGGTATAGGTATTGGCGACCCGGCGCGAGCGGCGCAGATAGGCGGTCCAAATCCCGGCGAAGACCAGACCCTGGATCAGCGGAATCAGACCGCCGCCGAGGATCGCGCCGATCGACACCCCGGTGACGATCGCGACCAGCACCGCCTCGACCAGCGGGATACCGATCGCCAGCAGCCACAGCCCCCACATGACGATCGGCACGGTTTCCGGCCGGTGGACCGCATAGAGCCGCCATGCGAGGTAGAGCGATCCGGCGAGCCTGACCGCGATCACCGCCGATTCGAGCAGCTGGAACGCGAAGAGATTGTCGCCGAACCCCGGTACCTGCGCGCGCTCGAGCGACCAGATGGCGATCGCCTGGAGCAGCATCCGGAGCGGCGAAAAGATTCCCAGCGCGACGATCAGGAACGCCAGCCAGCCGCCGACGCCCCGCAGTGCCCGTTCGTCATATGCCATGTGCCGTCCCCCTGCCCGCCAGTCTATCGGCAGGCAGCGGGACCGCAAGCGCGCTGCGTCAGAAGCTGTAGGCCAGCCCCACCGCGCCCAGCCACTGGTCGGCGGAACCGCTCTGCGACACGATCGGGCTGTCGGCGAAGTCGTTCAGCAGGCGGCGATAGACCACCGTGCCGAAGACCTGCAGGCCCGAGCGCAGGTCGCCGGTCAGCGAACGGCCCGCGAGCGCCCCCAGCGTCCAGTTCTTCCATCCGCCGCGCGCGTTGTAGACGGGCAGGCCGCTCGCCAGCGACTGCGCCGGGGTGATCGAGAAATAGCTGTCGGCATAGCCCTCGCCCACCCGCTCGCCCGAGACGAACACGCCTGCGATCGCCTTGGTGCTCAAGGGGGTGACGTAGTTGATGGTGGGGGCGAGGACGGTGGACTTGTGCCCGCCCGCCACATCCTTGCGATAGCTCAGCGAGAAGGACAGCCGGTCGAATTCGGAGGTGACGACCCCGGTCTTGCCGATGCCGACATAGCCGCCCAGTTCGATCGCGGTATCGACCTTGCCGAGCGCGCGGACCTGCGCGTCGTCGATGCCCCTCGTGCTGCTGCGGTTGAGGTTGACGACCGCGATCGGCCCCGCCTGCACGTCCCACGTCGGGCCGACGCCGTCGGGGATCAGGTCGACGCTCAGCCGGTTGCCCGCGAGCAGGAAGTTGAAGCCCGACACCCGCCCCGTGGCGGCGGGAACGGGGGAGAAGCTGTAGTCGTCCGACCCCTCGTAATCGGGCAGGACCGCCGCCCCCAGCCCGACGACGTAGAAGTCGCCGCCGGTGTCGTCGTTCCGCATCGTGGCGGCGGACGGTTCGGGCGCGGGAGCGACCGCCGCATCCTGCGCCTGGGCGGGAGTCGCGACGAAGGCGGCGGCGGTCAGCAGGGCGGCGGTGATGGCGCGCAAGGGCGTGGCTCCGGGGAAAATGTTGCAGCGGCGTAACGCTGCCCGCCCCCGGTTCGCTCCACGCCGATCGACTAGAGCAGGTAGCGAATCCTTACCTGTTGCACCGTTGCATCACCACCGACCGGGAATTCGGCGGCGCTGAAGCGCGGCGGGCCGAAGCGGATCGCCGGATTGCGCGAAAAGCCGAAGCCTTCGCGCGGGATGCCCGCGAACGTGTCCAGCCGGGCGTTGTTGTTCTCGTCGTGGATCACCGACACGGCATAGGCACCGCGCCCGAGGCCCGCGATGCGGACCCCGCCGTCGCGCACCGGAAAGGTGCGGGTCACGGCGTTGCGATCGTCGGTGCAGCCGGGGAAATTCTCGGGCTCGGCGGTCAGGCAGAGGCGGATGACGCCCTTGGTCGAACGGACGTCGGTGACGCGGACGTCAAGCGTGCCCGTCGGCATGGCCCCGCCCAGCGTCGCCAGCATCGCGCCCCCCAGCACGATGTTCGCGGCGACGCGCCGCACGCGCGCGCTCGCCCGCGAAATCCCCAAGCCCGCCGTCGGTGCCGCACAGGCGGTCCCAGAACCGGAAGTATAGCCCATAGTTACACCCGTATTTCTCATGATGCCGTTGATGATGGCTGGCGGTAATCAGCCAACTTCCCAGCCGCCCCCCCCACAGGAACTTCGGAAAGATTTCCCACCCCATGTGGTTGGTCACTCCCATAACCGTCATGATCGTCAGCACCAATGCCAGTGCCCCGACATGGATCGGAATCAGGAATACCAGTAGCGGAATTACCACAGCGCCGGTCAGCGCCTCGATCGGATGGAACGCCATCGCCGCCCATGCGGTCGGCGGACGGCTGGCATGGTGGACGGCATGGGCGATGCGGAACCATTTGGGCACGTGCATCCAGCGATGCGTCCAGTAGAACCAAGTGTCGTGCGCGAAGAGATAGAGCAGCACCGACAGCGGCAGATACCACAGCGGCATGGCGTGGACGTCGGTGTAGATCTGCGTCCAGCCGCGATGCTGCCACCCCCAGGCGACGACGCCCGCGGGCACGCCGTAGATCGCGGCGGAGAGCAGCGACCAGCGGATTTCCTTCGCGATCTGCCGGTCGAGCCCGACGTACAGGCCGGGATGCTTCGCGCGGGTGGCGAGCGCGAACCCGCCCGAGGCGAGGAGATAGCGTACGCCGACGATGACCGTCATCGCCACGGCGGAAAGCAGGACGGCGAGTGCGATGGACATGGGGGCGCTGTAGCGGGTTTCGGCGCTGGATGACAGCCAAGATCCTCCCCGCTCGCGGGGAGGGGGACCATGCGCAGCATGGTGGAGGGGGGTCGCCGCGAACGCTGCCGTGGCGTGTGCGGACACCCCCGCCGCGCTTCGCTTCCCACGCGGCAAGCTCCAACGCCACCGTTGCGTATGCGGCCACCCCCCTCCACCATCGCCTTCGGCGACGGTCCCCCTCCCCGCGAGCGGGGAGGATCTTGGGTCGCGCACCGTTGCCAGCCCCTGCCTGCTGGCCTAGGGCCTTGGCGATGCCCACCATCCATCATTGCGACCTCGCCATCGTCGGCGGGGGACTGTCGGGGGCGCTGATCGCGCTGGCGGCGGCGAAGCGGCGGCCCGATGCGCGTATCCGGCTGATCGAGGGATCGGCGCACTTCGGCGGCAACCATGTCTGGTCGTTCTTCGGCAGCGATGCGCCGGGGCCGTACCGCGCGCTGATCGCGCCGCTGGTCGCGCACGGCTGGCCCGCCTACGACATCGCCTTCCCCGCGCATGCCCGCACCATCGACACCAGCTATTATTCGATCACCTCCGAACGGCTGGACGAGGTGGTGCACAGTGCGCTGCCGCCCGAGGCGCTGATGACGGGCGCCCGCGTGCTCGGCGCCAGCCCGACCGCGGTGGTGCTGGCCGACGGCGACCGGGTGGAAGCGCAGGGCGTCATCGACTGCCGCGGTCCGGGCGATACCGCCGCGCTCGACCTCGGCTGGCAGAAGTTCATGGGGATGGAGCTCAAGACCGCCTATCCCCACGGCGTCGAGCGCCCGATCGTGATGGACGCGACGATCGAGCAGCATGACGGCTATCGCTTCGTCTATACCCTGCCGTTCGACGCCGCGACGCTGTTCGTCGAGGATACCTATTACAGCGACACCCCCGATCTGGACACGCAGCTGCTGGCAGGCCGCATCTCGGCCTATGCGGGAGCGAAGGGCTGGCCGGTCGCGGCGGTCGGGCGGTGCGAGACGGGCGTGCTGCCGGTCGCGATGGGCGGCGACTTCGAGGAATATTGGCGATCGGGCGGCAACCGCGTCGCCAAGGGCGGGATGCGCGCCGGGCTGTTCCATCCGCTGACCGGCTATTCGCTGCCCGATGCGATGCGCCTCGCCCACAAGGTCGCCGAGGCGAGCGACTGGTCGGGCGGTGCGCTGCACACGCTGACGCATGATTATGCGGCGCAGCTGTGGAAGGCGCGCGGCTATTACCGGATGCTGGCGACGATGCTGTTCCGCGCCGCCGAACCGGCGGAACGCTATCGCATCCTCGAACGCTTCTACCGGCTGGACCCGAAGCTGGTCGGGCGCTTCTATGCGGGGCGTTCGACCTTCGTCGACAAGGCGCGGGTGCTGATCGGCAAGCCGCCCGTGCCGATCGGCCGGGCGGTGAGCGCCATTTTGGGTCGAGCGGTTTGATGGGGAGCATGAGGTGAAGACGGCAGCGGTCATCGGGGCGGGATTCGGCGGGCTGGCGCTGGCCATCCGCCTGCAATCGGCAGGGGTGCAGACCACCCTGATCGAGGGCCGCGACAAGCCGGGCGGGCGCGCCTATTACTGGGAACGCGACGGCTTCGTGTTCGATGCCGGCCCCACCGTCATCACCGCGCCCGAGGCGTTGCAGGAATTGTGGGCGCTGACCGGTCGCGACATTTCCGAGGACGTGACGCTCCGGCAGGTCACGCCCTTCTACCGGCTCAACTGGCCCGACGGCACCAATTTCGACTATACCAACGACGACACGCTGCTGCGTTCGGAAATCGCCAGGCTCGATCCCGACGACATCGCGGGCTATGCCAGGTTCCTCGAATATTCGGCGGGCGTGTATGAGGAAGGCTATGTGAAGCTGGGGCATGTGCCGTTCCTCGACTTCGCATCGATGATCAAAGCCGCGCCCGCGCTCGCCAAATATCAGGCGTGGCGATCGGTCTATTCGATCGTCTCGTCGTTCGTGAAGAACGAGAAGCTGCGCCAGGCGCTGTCGTTCCACACCCTGCTGGTCGGCGGCGATCCGATGAAGACCAGCAGCATCTATGCGCTGATCCACAAGCTGGAGCGCGACGGGGGCGTGTGGTTCGCGATGGGCGGCACCAATCGCCTCGTCGCGGGCATGGTGCGGCTGTTCGAGAAGCTGGGCGGCACGCTGATGCTCGGCGATCCGGTCAAGAGCATCGACACGCTGGGCGACCGCGCGACCGGGGTCACGACGCAGAGCGGCGTGGTGGTGGGGGCCGACATGGTCGCGACCAACGCCGATCTGGTCCACAGCTACCGCGACCTGCTTGTCGGCTCGCGCTCGGCCCGGCGCACCACGCAGCGGCTGGAGAAGAAGCGGTTCTCGCCGTCGCTGTTCGTCGTCCATTTCGGGGTGAAGGGGACGTGGCCGGGCATTCCGCACCACATGATCCTGTTCGGGCCGCGCTATAAGGGGCTGCTGGCGGACATCTACGATCACGGCGTGCTGAGCGAGGATTTCTCGCTCTACCTCCACCACCCGACCGTGACCGACCCGTCGATGGCGCCCGAGGGGCATTCGACCTTCTACGCGCTGTGCCCGGTGCCGCACACGGGCAAGTTCCCGGTCGACTGGAACGCGATCGGCCCGATCCTCGAGAAGCGCATCCTCGACGAGGTGGGCCACCGCCTGATCCCCGACATCCACGAGCGGATCGTGACCAAGTTCAGCTATATGCCGAGCGACTTCACCCGCGACCTGAATGCGTATCAGGGATCGGCCTTCTCGCTGGAGCCGATCCTGACGCAGAGCGCCTATTTCCGCGCGCACAACCGCGACGACCATATCCCGAACCTGTATGTCGTGGGCGCGGGGACGCATCCGGGCGCGGGGATTCCGGGGGTGGTCGGGAGCGCGAAGGCGACCGCGGGGCTGATGCTGGCGGGCGAGGGGTAAGCCTGACCTGACCGTTCGGTTCGAGCAGCTTCGAGCGCAGTCGAGAAGCGTCCGTCGAGAACGGCCCCCGTTTGGGGCGAGGCGTTCTCGATACGCGCTCTCGACTTCGCTCGATCGCTACTCGAACCGAACGGGATGAGGGGGCAAGGCAAGGCGAACGCTTGCCCCCCCTTCCCACTTCGCCTACCGCTCGCGGCCATGAAGCGTCTTGCCGTGTACTGCGGGTCCGCGACCCCCGCCGATCCCGTCTATATCGAATCCGCCCGCGCGGTGGGCCGCATGCTGGCGGAACGGGGCATCGGCGTCGTCTATGGCGGCGGGAAACTGGGCCTGATGGGCGCGGTCGCCGACGGCGCGATCGCGGCAGGCGGCGAGGTGATCGGGGTGATCCCGACCGCGCTGGTCAAGGCGGAGGCGGCGCACAAGGGCCTCACCGAACTCCATGTCGTCGACACGATGCACCAGCGCAAACAGGCGTTCACCGACCTGTCCGACGGCTTCGTCACCATCCCCGGCGGCACCGGCACGATGGACGAATTGTGGGAGGCGATGAGCTGGGCGCAGCTCGGCTATCATGCCAAGCCCGTGGGGCTGCTCAACGTCGCCGGTTTCTACGACCATCTGATCGCCTTCGTCGCGAAGATGGCCGAGGTCGGCTTCATGCGGCCGATGCACCGCGACATATTGATCGTCGCCGATACGCTCGACGCGCTGCTGGCGAAGATGGCGGCGCATACCCCGGTGCAGGCGATCATCCACATGAGCAGCGCCGACCTTTGATCCTGCCCCGCGCCGCGCTGGTCGAGCATGCCCGCGACACCATCGCGCGCGGCTCGAAGAGCTTCGCGGCGGCGAGCCGGCTGTTCGATCCTGTCACGCGCGAGCGGGCGTGGCTGCTCTATGCGTGGTGCCGCGCGTGCGACGACCTGGCGGACGGGCAGGACATGGGCCACGGGATGCAGCGGCTGGACGACGCGCCCGAACGCATCGCGACGATCCGTGCGCGGACCGCAGCGGCGCTGGCGGGCGAGCCGACCGGCGATCCGGCGTTCGATGCGCTGGGCGTCGTCGCCGCCGAGGTCGCGCTGCCGCATGGCCTCATCCACGACGTGATCGACGGGTTCCAGCTCGACGCCGACGGCTGGCGGCCGGTGCGCGAGGGCGACCTCTACCAATATTGCTATCATGTCGCGGGCGCGGTCGGCGGGCTGATGGCCGGGGTGATGGGGGTGTCGCCGCACGACCATGACACGCTCGACCGGGCGTGCGACCTGGGCCTCGCGTTCCAGCTCGCCAATATCGCGCGCGACGTGCGCGAGGATGCGGCGGCGGGGCGCTGCTATCTGCCGCGCGACTGGCTGGTCGAGCTGGGCATCGATCCGGCGGACGTGATGGCGGACCCGGCGAAGGTCGCGGTGCTCGCCCGGCGGATGGCGGCGCGGGCGGCGCTGCACGAGGCGAGCGCGCGCATCGGCGCGGCGCGGCTGCCGCGGCGATCGGCATGGGCGGTGCTGGCGGCGGCGGACATCTATGGCGGCATCGCGCGCAAGGTCGCCGCGGCGGGTCCGGCGGCATGGGACCGACGGCAGACGACGTCGAAGGCGGAGAAGCTGGCGGCGATCGCCCGGGCCTATGTCGCGGGGCGCTGGCGCCCCGCACCGGAACGCCCGCGCGATCCGCTGCTGTGGACGCGGCCGCGGGGGTAGCGCGCCTTTCGCCTCGAACCGCCCCCGTCGTCCCGAGCGAAGTCGAGGGACGGGCCGCAAACGCTGCGCTGGGTGTCTCGACTGCGCTCGACACGAACGGTCGGGGGCCTGGAGCAGGCAGGGCGGAAAACGCCCTATTCCTTCGCCTCGTCGGTCGCGACCTTGATCTCGCGGCCCAGCAGGTGCTGCACATAGATGCGCTGGGTCAGCACGAACACCACGATCGTCAGCGGTGCGGCAAGGATCACGCCCACGAAGCCGAACAGGATGCCCATCCCGATCACCGAGAACAGCAGCACGGCGGGCGGCACGTCGACCGCATGTTTCTGCACGATCGGTTGCAGGATATTGCCCTGGATCTGCTGCACGACGAGGAACAGCACGATCGTCCACAGCGCGGTGGACGGCGATTGGGTGAAGGCCAGCATCACCGCGGGCACCCCGGCGATGATCGGCCCGACGAAGGGGATGATGTCCATCAGCCCGGCGATCAGCCCCAGCCCCAGCGCGGCGGGCACGCCCAGCGCATAGAGCCCGCCGCCGGTCAGCACCGCCACGACGACGATCGCCAGCGCCTCCCCCTTCATCCAGCCGCGCAGGCCCGCGGCGGCATCGTCCACCGCATGCTGCGCCACATCGTCGACCGACCTGGGGAACATCTTCACCAGCCCGCGCCGGTAGAGTTCGGGATCGGCGGCGAGGAAGATCGCGCCGACCAGCACCAGCACTGCATCCGACAGGCCCGAGCCGAAGGTCAGCACATAGGTGCCCGCGCGCGACATGAGGGAGGACACGTCGCTCGACCCCTGCGACAGCAGTTCGCGCGCCGGTTCGCCGATGCCCCAGCTGTCGAGCTGGCGCTGGATCGCGGCGAGCGCCGGGGGAATCTGTTCGCGGATCGTATCGAACTGCGCCACGAGCTGCGCGCCGAAGAAATAGAAGATGCCCGCCACCGTGCCCAGCAGCAGCACGACCGACAATGCGAGCGCAAGGCCGCGCGGCATGCGCGTCGCGGCGCAGATGCGGCGGGCGAGCGCGCTGAACAGCACCGCGATCACGCTGGCGGCGAACACCAGCATCACCAGTCGGACGAGGCTGACCAGCAGCCATGCCGCCCCGACGATCGCGACGACGGTCAGCGTGATCCGCGCGACCTGTCCGATGCTCACCCCGCCGTGCCGTGTTCCGCCGTCCATGTGCGTTCGCCCCCCCCTTGGTCACGGGCTAAACGGGCGGGGGTACGGAGCGTTCCGGAACGATATCGTAACGTGTTGATATGGCGGGCGCTGCGAAGGGCAGACGAAGGAGGTTTTCGCGCAGAGGCGCAGAGGCGCGGAGGACGCTCGCTGTGGGGAACCCGATCGCACAGCGATCGAAGGGATCAGGCGTCGCAGATGGGCGGAAGGTTTCGCTGACGCGAAACGGAGCCGTGAACGAACCTTCTCCGCGCCTCTGCGCCTCTGCGCGAAAACTTCCTTCTTCCTTGCTGCGCTCGATTACACCCGCATCGGCATCAGCACGTACAGCGCGGGCGAGGCGTCGTTCTCGCGGATCAGCGTCGGGGCGGCGGCGTCGGCCAGATGCACTTCGCAGGTGTCGCTGTCGATCTGGCCGAGGATGTCGAGCAGGTAGCGGCTGTTGAAGCCGATCTCGAACGGCAGCGCGGCATAGTCGCCGGGCACTTCCTCCGCCGCCGCGCCGTTTTCGGGCGACGTCACCGACAGGGTGATCTTGTCGCGGTCGAGCGCCATCTTGACCGCGCGGGTCTTTTCCGTCGCAATGGTCGACACGCGGTCGACACCGGCCATGAAGCTCTTCGGATCGAGCTTCAGCAGCTTGTCGTTCGCGGTCGGGATGACGCGCGAATAATCGGGGAAGGTGCCGTCGATCAGCTTGCTGGTCAGGATCGCCTGCCCCAGGTCGAAACGGATCTTGCTGCCCGAGAGCGACACGCCGACCGACCCGTCCACCTCGTCGAGCAGCTTGCGCAGTTCGCCCACGCATTTGCGCGGCACGATCACGTCGGGCATCTTTTCCGCGCCCTCCGGCCGCTCGACCGTCATGCGGGCGAGGCGGTGGCCGTCGGTCGCCGCCGCCTTCAGCACCGGCTTGCCGTCGTTCTCGGCGACATGGAGGAAGATGCCGTTCAGATAATAGCGCGTCTCCTCGGTCGAGATGGCGAAGCGCGTCTTGTCGATGATGTCCTTGAGCGTCCTGGCGGGCAGCTCGAACTGGGTCGGCAGCTCGCCCTCGGCGATCACCGGGAAGTCGTCGCGCGGGAGCGTGGCGAGGCTGAAGCGCGCGCGGCCCGCGATCACGGTCAGGCGGCCTTCGGCGGCGGACAGTTGCACCTGCGCGCCCTCGGGCAGCTTGCGGGCGATGTCGAACAGGGTGTGCGCCGACACGGTGATCGCGCCCTGCTGGTCGACCGCGGCGGGCACCGTCTCGTCGATCTGGAGGTCGAGGTCGGTCGCCATCAGGCGGATCGTCGATTCCCGCGCCTCGATCAGGACGTTGGACAGGATCGGGATGGTGTTGCGCCGCTCGACCACCGACTGGACATGGCTCAGCCCCTTGAGGAGGGTCGCGCGTTCGATCGTCGCCTTCATGCAAATCCCCCGCGCGTACCCGCGCTCGCACTGGTGCCGGCGTCACGGATTCGCCGGGCGTATTTGAAACCTGAACGATACCCCTAGCGCAAAGAAAGGCCGGAGCAAACAACTCCGGCCTTTCCCGCTACAGCAATATTCGACCCATTCCCGTCGTCCCCGCGCAGGCGGGGACCCATTGCCGCAACGGCTGCGATCTTGCCGAAGCGTCGGCGACTATGGATTCCCGCCTGCGCGGGAAGGACGAAGCAGCGAGTCTTGGGGTCTGATACGGCAAAGCCGGATCAGGGCGGTACCGCCGCCGGGCGTGAACACGCACGCCCGGTCAAGCAAACTCAGAACCGGATGCCGACGCCCGCGACCACCTGATGCCGGTCGGTGTCGATGTCGAACTGCGAGGTCGTCGCCCCGTCGCGGAACTGGAAGTCGGCGTTGTTGTAGTTCGAGTAGCGATATTCGAGCTTGGCATAGGCGCGGCTGCCGATCGCCTGCTCGACGCCCGCACCGAGGCGATAGCCGTTCAGCTCGAAATTCTCGCGGCTGTCGGTCGTGCCGTTGCTGGCCACCACGTCGAGGCGGGCGTTGGTGTAGCCGCCCTTCACATAGACCAGCGTCTCGGGCGCGGCGAGGATGCCCGCGCGCGCGCCGACATACAGGTCGCGGCCGGTCTTGACGTTGCCGAAGCCGAAGAAATTGGGGTCGGTGCGCGCGGTTTCGACCTTGCCGGTCGATCCGGTATATTCGCCCTCGATCCCGATCAGGATGTTGCTGAGCGCGAAGTCATAGCCTGCGTCGACGCCGTAGACGAGACCGTTGACCGTCTCGTTATCACCGTCGAGGTCGCTGTCCTCGGTGCTGCCCGGGCGGATGCCGTCATAGCCTGCCAGCGCGCCGACGCGGAAGCCGGTGAAGGCCGGGTTGACGTCCTGCGCCAGCGCCGGGGTGGCGAGCGCGGTGCCGGCAGCAAGGCCGAGGGCGATCAGGGTGGTACGCATGTCGTTACTCCGTCATCTAGTGCCCGCACGGTCCGTGTCGGCGGGCGCCCCGTTCCAATGGACGATCTGCGCCGCTGTTGCATGAACCTCACCTAAACAGCGAAAACCGTTGCACTTTCGCAACACAGCCTTGAAAGTAAGCCGATGACGACCCAGCGCAAAGGCCGAGACTATATCGCCCGCCATGGCGAGACGGTGTACAACATCGCCCAGCGGATGCAGGGCGATCACCTCCATACCCCGCTGACCCGCGCCGGGTTCGCACAGGCCGATGCGATGGGCGCGGCGCTGCGCGAGTTGCTGGGCGTCAAACCGAAGATCACGCTCTGGGCATCGAGCGCGGGGCGCGCGCTCCAGACGCTGGCGATCATCGCCGAGCATCTCGAACTCGACTGGCATCAGGCGATGCGCGACGACCGGCTGGTCGAGATCGGCATGGGGCAATGGTCGGGGCGCTACTACCACGAGCTGGCCGGGCCCGATGCCGATTTCCTCGACGTCGACGCCCGCCTCTATCGCCGCCCCGCGCCCGGCGGCGAATGGTATGACGCGATCGCGGCGCGGGTCGGCGGCTGGGCGGCGGACACGAACGACGATCCCGGCGACCGGCTGGTCATCATGCACGGCATGTCGAGCCGGGTGCTGCGCGGCGTGCTGACGGGTGCCGACGTGCTGCCGCAGTTCGACGCACCGGTAGCTCCCGACCTGCCGCAGGGATCGATCGTGCGGATCGAGGGCGGCATCGAGCAGGTGGTACATCTGGGCAGCGGCCGCGCCTCGGTCGCGGCACCGGCATGATCGCGCTGCTGCTGGCGGCGGCGGCCCCGCAGGCGATCGGCGTGTACCAGCGCTGGGGCGCGTTCCGCAGCGATGCGCCGACGCGCTGCTATGCCATCGCCCGCCCGGTCGCGCCGGTCGGGGGTGATGCCTTCGCCAGCGTCGGCAACTGGCCGGGGGCACGGGTGCGGGCGCAGGTGCATGTCCGCCTGAGCCGTGCGCGCAACCCGCGCGCGCGCGTCGTGCTGGCGATCGGCGAGCGGCGCTTCGAGCTGACCGCGGGTGCGCGCGACGCCTGGGCACCCGATGCCGCCGCCGACCGCGCGATCGTGGCGGCGATGCGCGGCGGGCGATCGATGAGCGTCGAGAGCGTGGCCGCGAACGGCGCGGCCTTCGCCGACGTCTACGCACTGGGCGGCGCGGCCAGCGCGATCGACGCGGCGACGCTGGGGTGCCTGCGCGGTTGACTTTTTTTGTCAACCCGCTATGTCGATACCCATCAGGCCCCCGGTAGCCGTCTTGAGGCGCTCGCAAGAGCAGACATCAGCTCAAGGCCGCCCCCGGGGGCAACCTGTTTTTGGTGCCCGTCATGTCGACTGCCGTCGTGATCGACGGCGCGTTTTTCCTGCGCCGTTTCAGCAACGCCTTTCCCAATCTGGATGCGCAGAGCGCACAGGACGTCGCGCTGGGCGTCATCTCGATGGCGGCGTTCCATGTCTCTACCCGGCTGCATGCGACGCCGACGTGGCAGGGCAATGTCGACGGCGACCGCTATCGCCCCGAGGAAACGCGCGAGCTCTATCGCATCTTCTTCTACGACTGCCCGCCGTGGACCAAGCGGCTGCACACCCCGGTCGGCAAGCGATCGATCGATTTCAGCCGGACCCCGGCGGCGCAGTTGCGCATGGCGATCCACGAACGGTTGCACCGGACGCGCAAGGTGGCGGTACGGCTGGGCCGGCTGAACGACAAGCTGTCGCCGTGGCGGTTGAAGCCGAGCGCGGTCGAGCGCTGGCACCGCGACGGCTTCGCGCCGACCGACGACGACTTTGAACTCGACGTGATCCAGAAGGGCGTCGACATGCGCCTCGGCCTCGACGTCGCGTCGATGGCCTATAAGCGGCAGGTCGACCAGATCGTGATGGTCGCCGCCGACGCCGATTTCGTACCGCCCGCCAAGCTGGCGCGCCGCGAAGGGATCGATGTGGTACTGGACCCGATGTCCGCCCATGTCGCGCCCGACCTTCTCCAACACGTCGATGGTATCCGCAATTGCCGGATGCAGATCGGCTCGCCCCTGACGGAACCACGCCCATGACCCCTGCGATGCCGATCCCCGGCCATGTCGATCCCGTGCCCGTGCCGCGCGCGGCGGTGCCGCGTGCCGACGGGCGCACCGACCTGATCGGCCTGTCCAGGCCCGAGATTCGCGACGCGCTCGCCGCCGCCGGGCTGGATGCGCGGCAGGCGAAGCTGCGCGCCAAGCAGATCTGGCACTGGATCTACAATCGCGGCGCGACCGAGTTCGCGGCGATGACCGATATCGCCAAGGCGCAGCATCCGCTGCTCGAGCGCCACTTCGTCATCGGGCGGCCCGACGTGAAGGAGGCGCAGGTGTCGTCCGACGGCACGCGCAAGTGGCTGCTGACCTCGAGCGACGGGCAGGATTACGAGATGGTGTTCATCCCCGACGCCGATCGGGGGACGCTGTGCGTGTCGAGCCAGGTCGGCTGTACCCTGAACTGCACCTTCTGCCACACCGGCACGATGCGGCTGGTGCGCAACCTGACCCCGGGCGAGATCGTGGGGCAGGTGATGCTGGCGCGCGATGCGCTGGGCGAATGGCCCTCGACGCCGGAAGGGCGGATGCTCACCAACATCGTGATGATGGGCATGGGCGAGCCGCTGTATAATTTCGACGCGGTGCGCGATGCGCTGGGCGTGGTGATGGACGGCGACGGCCTCGCGCTCAGCAAGCGGCGGATCACGCTCAGCACCTCGGGCGTGGTGCCGATGATGGCGCGCGCGGGCGCGGAGATCGGCGTGAACCTCGCCGTGTCGCTCCATGCCGTGACCAAGGCGGTGCGCGACGAGATCGTGCCCCTGAACCGCAAATACGGCATCGAGGAGCTGTTGCAGGCGTGCGCCGACTATCCGGGCGCCAACAATGCGCGGCGGATCACCTTCGAATATGTCATGCTGAAGGACAAGAACGACAGCGACGCCGATGCGCGCGAACTGGTGCGGCTGCTGCGCAAGTACCAGCTGCCCGCCAAGGTCAATCTGATCCCGTTCAACCCGTGGCCGGGCGCGCCGTACGAATGCTCGACGCCCGAGCGCATCCGCGCGTTCAGCGACATCGTGTTCGAGGGCGGCATCTCGGCCCCCGTCCGCCGCACGCGCGGGCAGGACATCGGTGCCGCCTGCGGCCAGTTGAAGACCGCCGCCGAGAAGAAGAGCCGCGCCGAGCGGGATCGTGAGGCGGCGGCGCTCAACGCCTGAGCGCCGCCGGGGTCGTGCCGGGAATCAGCCCCGCTTCAGCGCGGCGTTGACCGCGGCGGTGAAATGGTCGCCCGGTCGCGCCTTGCAGCTGGCCAGCACCATCGGCCGGATCGTCTCGACCCCCCTGACCGTCACGGTCGGGTGCGGCTTGCCCTTCGGACCATAGTTGGCGGCATAGCGGATCGCTTCGGGCTTGAACGATTCGTCGAGCAGGTTGAAGTCGCGGCAGCTCACCGTCTCGAGGTTCCTGCCGCTCCTGATGACCGCGACGGTCCGTTCGGTCCCGGCGCGTCCGGGCACCTGCGCCTGCTCCGTCACCCACGGCTTTTTCGCGGGTTGCGCGGCAAGCGCGGCACCGCCGCCCAGAACGCCAAGGGTGCCGACGATCGCGAAAACCAGTTGCTTCATGATGCCATCTCCTCTTTGCCAGAGGTTCCGGAAATCGCGCGAAACCGGTGGTTGTTTCGTGTCCGGTCCAACATGACGAAGGTTTAATCGATCGGCGGGCGACACCCCTCGACAGGCATGAACGCGGTGTAATCCGCATGCCCGCCGCCGGGGTGGGCAAGGCGCCGCGCCCCTCGACATGCCGCGCGCGATAGTATCTAGCGCGGCCCATGCTCGATCCCGCCTCGATCGCCCTTGCCGCCGGGGCCGGAATGGTCGGCGGCGCGATGAACGCGCTGGCCGGGGGCGGTACTTTCGCGACCCTGCCCGCGCTGATCGCGCTGGGGCTGCCCGGATCGGTCGCCAACGCGACCTCCAACGTGGCGCTGCAACCCGGTGCGATCGCCAGCGCATGGGCCTATCGCCGCGGGCTGGGGCCACTCGGCGGACTGCCGATCCGGTTGCTGGCGGGCATCACCTTCGTGTCCGGGCTGCTCGGCAGCCTGTTGCTGGTGTGGACGCCCAGCGACCTGTTCGACGTGATCGTGCCGTGGCTGCTGCTCGTCGCGTTCCTCGCCATCGCGTTCGGGCGGCGCGCGGCGGACTGGCTGCATGCGCGGGTGACGATCGGTCCCGCGACCCTGATCGTCGCGCAGGTGCTGCTCGGCGTCTATGGCGGCTATTTCGGCGGGGGCGTGGGGATGATGGTCACCGCGACCTATGGCCTGCTGGCGGGCATGAGCGTGAAGGCGATGGCCGCGCCGCGCACGCTGATGCTGGCCACCGCCAACAGCGCGGCGGCGATCCTGTTCATCGCGTCGGGCATGGTCGCATGGGCCGCCTGCATACCCATGCTGCTCGGCGGCATCTTCGGCGGCTGGGCGGGCGCGAAGGTCGGCGCGCGATTGACGCCGGGACAGGTGCGGGCATGGACACTGTTCGTGACGGCCAGCGTCACGGCGGTGTTCTTCTGGCGCGCCTATCGCTGAACCCGGTTACGTCGGCCGCCGCAGGCCGAAGCGTTCGCCCGGCTCGAAATAGTCCCCCGCCCCGCCGCCGCGCAGGATCGGGCGGGCGGCGGCGGTCTGGTATACCCCGTCTGTCAGCAGCGCGGTGTCGATATGGACGTGTACCACCTCGCCCAGCACCAGCCAGGTGTCGACGTCCGCGCCCTGCCGATCCTGAAGCCTGAGAATCTGCGTCGTCACGCACTCGAACTGCACCGGCGATCCCGCGACGCGCGGCGGGGCGACCACCACCGACGGCAGCGTCTCCAGCCCGGCCAGCACGAACTCGTCGGCATCGGTCGTGGCCGAGGTGACGTTCATCGCCTCCGCTTGGCGCCGCGTCGCGAGGTTCCAGACGAACGCCCCGGTATCGCGGGCGTTGGCCAGCGTGTCCTTCGCCCCGGTGGAGGCGAAGCCGATGATCGGCGGGCGATAGTTGAAGGCGTTGAAGAAACTGTAGGGCGCGAGATTGCGTTTGCCCTCCGGCGACACGCTTGCGATCCAGCCGATCGGGCGCGGCGCGATGATGGCGTTGAACGGATCATGGGCGAGGCGATGCCCGTCGGCCGGGGCATAGGAATGGAAGTCGGTCATGGGGCGAGCCAACGCACGAGGCGGACGATCGGGGCAAGCCCCCTTGGCGTCGGCCCCCGCAGGCCCCATGCTCCGGCGATGAGCGCGCGCACCGTCTATCGCCACCGGCTGGCCACGCGGCTGTGGCACTGGGTCAACGCCGTCGCGATCGTCATCCTGATCGGCAGCGGGCTGATGATCCTGAACGCGCATCCCCGGCTGTACTGGGGCCGCTATGGCGCGAACTTCGACCATGCGTGGCTGACCTTCGAGCGGTTTCCCGGCTGGGTGACGATCCCGCAGCGCTACAACCTCGCGCTGGCGCGCAACTGGCACCTGAGCTTCGCGCTGGTGCTGGGATTCGGCCTGCTGGCGTACATGATCGCCAGCCTGCTCAACCGGCATTTCGCGCGCGACCTGACGATCCGGCGGCGCGAGCTGTCGCGCGCGCACCTGCTGGCCGACGTGCGGGCGCATCTCGCCTTTCGCTTCCATGATCCCGAAGCGCCCGGCGACTATAACGTACTGCAGAAGCTCAGCTATGTGCTGGTGCTCTTCGGCCTGCTGCCGCTGGTGATCGCGACCGGCATCGCGATGTCGCCGGGGCTGAACGCGGCCTTCCCATGGTTGCTGGAGATACTCGGCGGGCGACAGTCGGCGCGCTCGATCCATTTCCTTGCGGCCGGGGGGATCACCCTGTTCGTGATCGTCCATCTGGTGCTGGTGATCCTCGCAGGCGCGGTGAACGAGGTGCGCTCGATGATTACCGGCTGGTGGCGGGTGCCCGAATGAGCCGGTTGCTCTCGCGGCGCTCGGCGCTGGTGGTCGGCGCGGGCGGGCTGGTCGCCGCGTGCGACCGGGTGGCGGGGCTGCCGCAGGCGCAGGCGCTGCTGGGCGGGGCGGAGGTCGCGCATCGCGGGCTGCAGCGCGCGATCACGGCGCGGACCGCGCTGGCGGTGGAATATGCCCCCGACCAGCGATCGCCGGTGTTCCGCGCCAACGGCACCAGCAATCCCAACACGCCCGACTATAACGCCCATGCCGCGCGGCGCTTCGCCGACTGGCGGGTGGCGGTGGACGGGCTGGTCGCGCGCCCGCTGTCGCTCCGGCTCGACCAGATCCGGCAAATGCCCGCGCGCCGGCAGATCACCCGGCACGATTGCGTCGAGGGATGGAGCGCGATCGGCAAATGGACCGGGCCGCGGCTGTCGCGCATCCTCGACCTCGCCGGGCTGTTGCCTGCCGCGCGCTATCTGGTGTTCCACTGTGCCGATGCGATCGGCGGGCGGCGCTATTATGAATCGATCGACCTGATCGATGCCTTCCACCCGCAGACGATCCTCGCCTGGGCGCTCAACGACCGGCTGCTCGGCATTCCCAACGGCGCGCCGCTGCGCCTCCGGGTCGAGCGGCAGCTGGGCTACAAGCACGCCAAATATGTCGAGCGGATCGAGGCGGTCGCCGCGCTCACCGGCATCGCCGGGGGCAAGGGCGGCTTCTGGGAAGATGTCGCGGGCTATGACTGGTATGCGGGGATCTGATCACCCCCGCCGCGCCAGACTCATGCGGCGGCCATAGCCGACATACACGACCAGCCCGATCACGTTCCACGCCACGAACCGCAGCAGCGTGGCGCCCGGCAGGCTGAAGAGCAGATAGATGCACCCGAGGATCGCCCCCGTCCCCACCACATAGGGCGCAGGGCAGCGGAACAGCCGCTCGGCGTGCGGCGCCGTCCGGCGCAGCACCATCAGGCAGGCACCGACCGAGACGAAGGCGATCAGCGTGCCTGCATTGGCCAGTTCGGCGATCTCGTCCAGCCGGAACAGCCCGGCGACCAGCGCGATCGACAGGCCGGTCAACACCGTGATCCGCGTCGGCGCGCCGGTCCGCTTGCTGACGGTCGCAAGGCCCTGGGGCAGCAGCCCGTCGCGCGCCATCACGAAGAAGATGCGGCTCTGCCCGTACATCATCACGAGGATGACCGAGGGGAGCGCGATCACCGCCGCCAGCGCGATCAGATGCGCGGCGGTCGGCTGCCCCAGCGAGCGCAGCACCAGCGCCAGCGGTTCGGGGCTGTCGGCCAGTGCGCGGAACGGCACCGCCCCGATCGCCGCCAGCGCCACGCCCATGTAGATGGCGGTGCACAGCAGCATCGATCCGACGATGCCGATCGTCAGGTCGCGCCCGGGATTCTTCGCCTCCTCCGCCGAGGTCGCGACCGCATCGAAGCCGTAGAAGGCGAAGAACACGATCGCCGCCGCCGCCATCACCCCGCGCTTGGTGCCGTCCACCTCGGTACTGCCGAAGCCATAGGGCATGAAGGGTTCGAGGTTCGCGCCGTCGAACGCGGGCAGCGCGAAGGCGATGAACACGCCCAGCGCCACCAGCTTCACGACGACGAGGATGATGTTGAGCGTCGCGCTCTCGCGCGTGCCCGCGACCAGCATCCCCATCACCGCCAGCGCGACCAGCACCGCGGGCAGGTTGACGATGCCGCCGCCGTGCGGGCCGGAGAGGAGTTCGGCGGGCAGCTGCACCCCCATCGCCTGGATCCAGCCGACCAGATAGCCCGACCAGCCGACCGCGACCGTCGAGCAGGCGAGCGAATATTCGAGGATCAGCGACCAGCCGACCACCCACGCCACGGTTTCGCCGAGCGCGGTATAGCTGAAGGTATAGGCGCTGCCCGCCGCCGGGATCATCGTCGCCAGTTCGGCATAGGCGAGCGCGGCGCAGGCGCACACCGCACCGGCGATCGCGAAGGCGAGCAGCACCGCCGGACCCGCCCGGTCCGCGCCGACGCCGGTCAGCGTATAGATGCCGGTGCCGACGATCGCGCCGACCCCCAGCGCGATCAGATGCGGCCAGCCCAGCGTCTTGGCGAGCGCCTGTCCGGCGGGGGCATGCGCGCCCGGCACTTTGCGCGGACCGAAGATCGACATGTTGCTTGTTCCCCCCGAAATGCGATCCGCCCCGTATCGGGTGCGGATCAGGCGTCGCCCGTCGCGGCGAATTGTGCGTGCAGATCGTCCAGCGTGGCGGCGATGTGCCGGTGCAGCAGATCCTGCAGCACCGCGCCGTCGCGCGCGAGCCATGCGTCGATCAGGTGGCGATGCTCGAGATGCGCGCGCGCGTCGCGCCCGGCGGGTTCGAGATGGGCGACGACATAGCGCTCGGCAAGGAACGCCAGCCGCTCGACCAGTTGCGTGGTCAGCACGCCGCCCGCCGGGCGCACCAGCGCGACGTGGAAGTTGCGGTTGCGCACCGCGACCTCGGCCAGATTGCTGTGCGCCGCCTCGTCCAGCGCGTGGAAGGCGGCGAGCGCCTCGGCCCGCGCGGCCTCGTCGGCGGCGAGCGACCCGCGCACCGCGGCGGCGGGTTCGATCGCGAGGCGCAGCGCATAGATCTCGTCGACCTGCGCCGCCGACATCGGCCGCACCGAATAGCCGCGATTGGCCTGGCTGACGAGCAGCCCTTCCTGTTCCAGCCGCCCCAGCGCCTCGCGCAGCGGAATCTTGCTGACCCCCAGTTCGTTGGCCAGCGCGTCCTGGCGGATCGGCACGTCCTGGCCAAGGCTGCCGGTGACGATGCGGTCGCGCACGATCGAGAAAATCTGGTCGGACAGGGTACGCACGACGACGGTACGGGGGGCGTTCACGGATGGGACCTCTGGTACGGAGTCGCCCGGAGCGGGCCTCATCGCACCACGAAACCTTGCCAGAACGGATCGGCGCGGTCGATCCATATCGTATTGAATCCGGTCGCGATCGCCGACCCCTCGATCGAGGGGAGGATCGCGGGCCGGTCGCCCAGCGTCGTCGCCGCCTCGACCCGGCCGGTGAAGCGGCTGCCGATATAGCTTTCGTGGACGAAGCGGTCGCCGACGTGCAGCCGCCCGGTGCCGACGAGATGCGCCAGCCGCGCCGAGGTGCCGGTGCCGCACGGGCTCCGGTCGATCGCGCCGTCGCCGTAGAAGACCGCGTTGCGCCCGTCCGCCCCCTCGCCCTTCGGCGCGTCGGCCCATAGCACATGGCTGACCCCGCGGATCGTCGGGTCGAGCGGATGCACCGGCTCGAACGCCGCGCGCACCGCCTCGCGCAGCACCCGGCTGTGCGCGACGATCGCCTCCGCCCCCAGCGCATCGAGCCCGGGATAGCCGCCCTGCGGCTCGACGATGGCGTAATAGTTGCCGCCATAGGCGACGTCGACCACGAGGTCGCCCAGCCCCGGCACCTGCACCGCAATGCCGCGCGCCGCGAGATAGGAGGGCACGTTGGTGATCTTGACCGACGTCACCCGGTCGCCGTCCACGGCATAGGCGATGTCGATCACCCCGGCGGGCACCTCGACGCGCAGCCGCCCCGGCGTGGCGGGCTGGATCAGGCCATGCTCCAGCCCGAAGGTGATGATCCCGATCGTGCCGTGCCCGCACATCGGCAGGCAGCCCGACGTCTCGATGAACAGGATGCCGACATCGGCGTCACCGGTCGTCGGCGGATAGAGGAACCCGCCCGACATCATCGCATGGCCGCGCGGCTCGAAGCACAGCCCGGTGCGGATCCAGTCGAAGCGGGACAGGAAATCCTGCCGCCGCGCCGACATCGACCCGCCCTTCAGCAAGGGTGCGCCACCCGCGACCAGCCGCACCGGGTTTCCGGCGGTATGGCCGTCGATGCAGAAGAAGCTGTGGCGCATGGCCGTCCGCTCAGGCCGCGGCGGCGACGGGCGCGTCGATCGCCGGGCGGGTCGCCGCCGCCTGTTCGACCATCGCGATCACTTCGGCGCGGCGTTCGCCGACCAGCGGCAGGCGCGGCGGCAACACGCGCTCCGACCCGCGGCCCATCACCTGCTCGGCCAGCTTGATCGACTGGACGAGGTCATGTTCGGCATCGAGGTGGAGCAGCGGCATGAACCAGCGATAGATCTCCATCGCCCTGGCATGGTCGCCGCGCTGGAACGCGCGCACCAGCTCGACCGATTCGCGCGGAAAGGCGTTGGTGAGGCCCGAGACCCAGCCCCGCGCGCCGAGGAACAGCCCTTCCAGCGCCACGTCGTCCAGCCCTGCGAACAGCACGAAGCGGTCGCCGAACGCATTCTTCACATCGGTGAAGCGGCGGGTGTCGGGTGCCGATTCCTTGATCGCGACGATGTTCGGCGTATCGACGACCATCGCCAGCACCGCATTGTCGATCTGGGTCCGGTACGCGGGCGGGTTGTTGTAGAGCATGATCGGCAGCGCGGTCGCCGCCGCCACGCCGTTGAAATGCGCGGCCAGTTCATGCGCCTTGGGCACGTAGACCATCGGCGGCAGCAGCATGAGCCCGTCGGCCCCGGCCTTCTCCGCCGCCTGCGCATAGGCCACCGCACGGCGGGTATCGTATTCCGACACGCCGGTCACGACCGGCACGCGCCCCGCCACGACCTCGACGATCGCCGTCAGGACCGTGATCTTCTCGTCCTGGGTCAGCGAGTTGTTCTCGCCCACCGTGCCGAGCGCGATCACGCCGGTCACGCCGTCGCGGATCAGATCGTCGACCACCCGCTGCGTATCGGCGAGATCGATCGAGAGATCCTCGCCCACCTGCGTCGTCACCGCCGGAAAGACGCCCTGCCAGTCAATCGTCATGTGCTATCCTGAAGCTTGTTTGTGAATACCGTATACGATAGTGATCGGATATGAGCAAGGCCCTGTACGCACGATCGACCGTAGCAAGTCATGACACCGCTGTCGTGGGCGGCGGCATCGTCGGGCGATCGATCGCGCTGGCACTGGCGGCACGCGGGCAGCGGGTGGTGCTGATCGATCCGGCGGGCGGACCGCCGGCGGCGTCGTGGGGCAATGCCGGGCATATCGCCACCGAACAGGTCGCGCCGCTCGCCTCGCGCGCGACGATCGCGTCGGTGCCGGGGCGGCTGTTCGTGCGCGGCGGGCCGCTCGCGCTGCCGCCGCGCCGGATCGGGCATTGGGGGCCGTTCGTGCTGCGCCTGCTGGCGGCATCGGGTCCGGCGCGATTCGCGGCGGGCAAGGCGGCGCTGGGGGGCTTGCTGGCACAGGCGCTTCCGGCATGGGAGCGGCTGGTCGCGGCGATCGGCGCCCCCGAACTGCTGCGGCGGGACGGGCATTTCGTGGCATGGGAGAGCGCCGCCGGCGCGGCTGCGGGCCGGGCGGGCTGGGCCGCGGCGGACACCGGCACCGCGCGCTTCGCCGATGCCGATGCGGGCGACCTCGCCCGGCTGCGCGCGCTGGCGCCGGGGGTGGCGGGCGCGATCCGCTTTACCGGCACGGCGCAGGTCGCCGACCTCGACCAACTGGCGGCGGCGCTCGATCGGGCGTTGCTCGCCGCCGGGGTCGAACGGGTGGCAGCAGCGGCGGAGCTGGTGCGGCAGGGGCGGCGGATGACGATCCCCGGCATCGATGCCAATCGCATCGTCGTCGCCGCCGGGGCGGCCTCGGGCGAGCTGCTGGCGGCGGCGGGGCACCGCGTGCCGCTGATCGCCGAGCGGGGCTATCACCTGCGGGCGACAGCGCGGGACTGGCCCGCCGACCTGCCGCCCGTGGCGTTCGAGGATCGCGCGATGATCGTCACCCGCTATGCCGATTGCGTGCAGGTGGCGGGCTTCGTCGAGTTCGCCGACCGCCACGCCCCGCCCGATCCGCGCAAATGGGCACGGCTGGAGGCCCATGTCGCCGCACTCGGCCTGCCGCTCACCGGGCCGTTCACCCGCTGGATGGGCGCGCGCCCGACGCTGCCCGACTATCTGCCCGCGATCGGACGATCCGGCCGGGCGGACAATCTCCATTACGCCTTCGGGCACCAGCATCTGGGCCTGACGCTCGGTCCCGTGACCGGGGAGATCGTCGGCGATATGCTGTGCGGCGACGCGCCCGACCTGACGCCCTTCGACCTCGACCGTTTCTGAAAGGATGGCCATGACCATCGGCACCTCCGACGCCGCCACCCAGCTCGCCGCGATCCGCCCGCCCGCCGTGCGGGTGCCGCGCATCGGCGCGGACGAATATGCCGCGCGCATCGCCAGGGCGCGGCGGCTGACCGCGCAGGCCGGGGCCGACGCGCTGCTGGTCCATGCGGGCGCATCGCTGCGCTATTTCACCGGGCTGGCATGGGGGCCGACCGAGCGGATGGTCGCGCTGCTGCTGCCCGTCTCCGGCGATCCGGTGATGATCTGCCCGCGCTTCGAGCAGGGGTCGCTCGACGCCGGGGTCGCGGTGCCGGTCGAGGCCGCGCTGTGGGAGGAGGACGAGGATCCGGTCGCGCTGGTCGCGCGGATCGTCGGGCCGGGCGCGCGGGTGGCGATCGATCCGCTGCTGCCCTTCGCCTGGGGGCTGAAGCTGGCGGGCCACGGCGTCACGACGCTCGACGGGGCGGGGGCCATCGACGGGTGCCGCATGGTCAAGTCCGCCGCCGAGCTGGCCTGCCTGCAGGAAGCGAAGACGATGACGCTGGAGGTCCACGCCCGCGCCGCCGCGATCCTGCGCCCCGGTATCGCCGCGAGCGAGGTCATCGCCTTCATCGACGCGGCGCATCGCGCGATCGGCGGCGGCGGCTCGTTCTTCTGCGCGGTGCAGTTCGGGCGCGCCACCGCCTTTCCCCACGGCCTGCCCGGCGACCCGCGGCTGGAGGAGAACCAGCTGGTGCTGGTCGACACCGGCTGCCGGGTGCAGGGCTATCATTCGGACATCACCCGTACCTATGCCTTCGGGCAGGTCGAAGCGGAGGTGCGCGACATCTGGGCGATCGAACACGAAGCGCAGGCCGCGGCCTTCGCGGTCGCCGCGCCTGGCGTGCCGTGCGAGGAAGCCGATGCGGCGGCGCGGCGGGTATTGGCGAAGCACGCCCTGGGGCCGGACTATCGCCTGCCGGGCCTGCCGCACCGCACCGGCCACGGCATCGGCCTGTCGATCCACGAACCCGCCAATCTGGTGCGCGGCGACCGGACCCCGATGGCGCCGGGCATGTGTTTTTCCAACGAACCGATGATCGTCGTGCCCGACCGTTTCGGCGTGCGGCTGGAGGATCATTTCCATGTCACCGAAACCGGCGCGGCATGGTTCACGCAGCCGCAGCGCTCGATCGACCGGCCGTTCGGATAGGGGGGCGTCCGTGGTCTGCGCCGCCGCGGGCAGCGGCGGCCCGAACGCGATTCCCGCCACGCTCGCCGAACGCGGCAATCGTCCGGAACGCATCGCTTTACGCGCCCGGCTCAGGGACGGCTCAGCTATATATTATACAAGTTTGTTGCGTCACTCGGGCTCCGGGGCGACAATCCCTGCTGCGCGGCGCAGCGAATGATGGCATGCTCGCGACAATCGCCGGAATCAGGCGGAAACAGGGCTGGAGACGAGGATGTCGGCAACGATCACCGCTGCACAGAAGCTGCTGCCCGCGACGCCCATGGCGCGGATCGGCTGGGCGGCGCTGGCGCTGATCGGGGCGGTCGCGCTGGGCGTCGTCGCGCTGACGCGGGGCGAAAGCGTCAACGCGCTGTGGATCGTCGTCGCGGCGCTGTGCACCTATCTGATCGCCTATCGCTTCTACGGCCTGTTCATCGCGACGCGGGTGCTGCGGCTCGATCCGGCGCGCGCGACCCCGGCGGTGCGGCGGCAGGACGGGCTGGATTTCGTGCCGACCGACCGGCACTTCCTGTTCGGCCATCACTTCGCCGCGATCGCGGGCGCGGGGCCGCTGGTGGGCCCGGTGCTGGCGGCGCAGATGGGCTATCTGCCCGGTACGCTGTGGCTGCTGGTCGGCGTGGTGTTCGCGGGCGCGGTGCAGGATTTCCTCGTCCTCACCTTCTCGACGCGGCGCGACGCGCGGTCGCTGGGCGACATGATCCGCAGCGAGATGGGCGCGGTGCCCGGCACCATCGCGCTGGTCGGCGTGCTGATGATCATGGTCATCCTGCTCGCCGTGCTGGCGCTGGTGGTGGTGAAGGCGCTGACCGGCAGCCCGTGGGGCACCTTCACCGTGTTCGCGACGATTCCGATCGCGCTGCTGATGGGCATCTATGGCCGCTACATCCGGCCGGGCCGCATTGCCGAGATGTCGGCGATCGGCTTCGTCCTGCTGATGGCGGCGATCATGGGGGGCGAGCCGGTGGCGCGATCGGCCACGCTGGCGCCGTGGTTCACCTATAGCGGCCCGGCGCTGGCGCTGATCCTGATGGCGTACGGCTTCATCGCCTCGGTCGTGCCGGTGTGGCTGCTGCTCGCGCCGCGCGACTATCTCTCGACCTTCCTCAAGATCGGGGTGATCGCGGGGCTGGCGCTCGGCATCCTGATCGTGCGGCCCGAACTCCAGATGCCCGCCGTCACGCAGTTCGTGGACGGGACCGGCCCCGCCTTTTCGGGCACGCTGTTTCCCTTCCTGTTCATCACCATCGCCTGCGGCGCGGTGTCGGGGTTCCACGCGCTGATCGCCAGCGGCACGACGCCCAAGATGGTCGCGAGCGAGGGGCATCTGCGCTACATCGGCTATGGCGCGATGCTGACCGAGAGCTTCGTCGCGATCATGGCGCTGATCGCCGCCTGCGTGCTCGATCCGTCGGTCTATTTCGCGATGAACGCCCCCGCCGCGCTGATCGGCACGACCGCGCAGGAGGCGGCGCAGGTCATCGGCGGCTGGGGCTTCGCGGTCACGCCCGAGATGCTCGACCAGCTGGCGCGCGACGTCGGCGAAAGCACGATCCTGTCCCGCGCGGGTGGCGCGCCGACGCTGGCCGTCGGCATGGCGCATATCCTGAGCCAGGTGATCGGCGGCCCGGGCATGATGGCCTTCTGGTATCATTTCGCGATCCTGTTCGAGGCGCTGTTCATCCTGACCACGGTGGATGCGGGCACCCGCGTCGCGCGCTTCATGATCCAGGACCTGATCGGCAGCGTGGTGCCGGTGATGAAGGATACCCACCGCACCGCCCCCAATCTGATCGCCACCGCGCTGGCGGTGGGCGCATGGGGATATTTCCTGTACAGCGGCGTCACCGATCCGCTGGGCGGCATCAACACGCTCTGGCCGCTGTTCGGCATCTCGAACCAGATGCTGGCGGCGATCGCGCTGACGCTGTGCACCGTGCTGCTCTTCAAGATGAAGCGGCAACGATACGCATGGCTGACGATCGTGCCGACCGCATGGCTGCTGATCTGTACGCTGACCGCCGGGTGGCAGAAGCTGTTCCACCCCAATCCGCGCATCGGTTTCCTCGCGCATGCCGATCAATTCTCGACGGCGCTGGCAGAAGGGCGGCTGCTCGCCCCGGCCAAGACGATGGCGGAGATGCAGCGGATCATCCTGAACGACCGGATCGACGCGGTGCTGACCGCCTTCTTCGTCGCTGTTGTGCTGGCGATCGTGGTCTATGGCATCGCGGGCGCCCGCCGCGCGCTGGCGAGCGATCGGCCCACCACGAAGGAGATCGGCGATGCGCTTCCTGCATAGGGCGGCACAGACCGCGCGGCTGATGGTCGGCGTGCCCGATTACGACGCCTATGTCGCGCACCGGCTGGCCGCGCATCCGGGCGAGCCGGTGATGACGCTGGCCGAGTTCCACCGCGACCGGGTGGAGCGGCGCTACGGCGGCGGCTCGGGCAAGGACCGGGTGGTGCGCTGCTGTTAGCGCGTTACCCCGATCGTCATCCCCGCCTGGGCGGGGATCCATAGACGCTGGTGTCGCGGATGAAGCCGAACCGGCTGCGTGTATGGATTCCCGCCTTCGCGGGAATGACGGAACGGGGACGGGAAACCCCTACCCCTCGTACTTCGGCAGCGCGTCGAGCTTCTTCAGAAACCCCTTCGCCTGCGCCAGCAGCTGTTCCCGCGTCTCCTCCGCCATCTTGTCCCATGTCCGGTACGGCATGCCCATGCGCGGGTTGCGCCCCAGCTTGTCGCGGTTGCGGTCGAGAAAGTCCCAGTAGAGCGCGTTGAACGGGCAGGCATCCCCGCCCGTCCGCGCCTTCACATCGTAGCGGCAATGCCCGCAATAATCCGACATCCGGTCGATATAGGCGCCCGACGACGCATAGGGCTTGGTGCCGAACAATCCGCCGTCGCCGAACTGGCTCATGCCCAGCACATTGGGCTGCTCGACCCATTCATAGGCATCGGCATAGACTTCCAGATACCAGCGCTGCACCTGCACCGGGTCCGCGCCGATCAGCAGCGCGAAATTGCCCGTGACCATCAATCGCTGGATATGATGGGCATAGGCGTTGGCCAGCGTCTGCCCGATCGCCTGGGACAGGCAGTGCATGTCGGTATCGCCGGTCCAGTAGAAGCCGGGCAGGTCGCGCGTCGCGTTGAGGAAGTTGCGGCTGCCATAGTCCGGCCCCTCGCGCCAATAGACGCCGCGGATGAACTCGCGCCAGCCGATGATCTGGCGGATGAAGCCTTCCGCCGCGTTGATCGGCACCCGGCCCGCCCGATACTCCTTCTCGACCGCGCGGCACAGCTCGATCGGGTCGAGCAGCCCGGCGTTGATATAGGGCGAGAGGACCGCGTGCCACAGATAGGGCTCGTCGGTCAGCATCGCGTCCTGATGGTCGCCGAAGCCGGGCAAGGCGTGCTTCAGGAACGCATGCTGCTGGCGGAGGGCTTGCCTGCGCGTGACGGCGAAGTCGAACCCGTCGAGTGTCCCCGCATGGGTGCCGAACCGGTCGGCGACCAGCGCCAGCACGTCCCGCGTCACCGCGTCCGGCGCGAAGGACAGCGGGCGCGGCATCATCAGATCGCGGCGGGCGGGCTTGCGGTTGTCCCTGTCGAAATTCCATTGCCCGCCGACCGGCCTGGCCCCGTCCATCAACAGCCCGGTTTCGCGCCGCATCTCGCGGTAGAAATATTCCATGCGCAGCTCGCGCCGCCCCTCCGCCCACTCGCCAAAGCGCTGGTGGCTGCACAGGAACCGGGTGTCGGCGCGGATGTCGACGGGCATGCCGAAGATCGTCTCCCATGCCTCCAGCATCGCCTGCACCCGCCATTCGCCCGCTTCCGTCACGACGATCCGCGCGGGATCATGGCGTTCGACCGCGCGCGCGACCTCGCCGGTGAAGCTGCCCGCATTGTCGGGATCGTCGAGCGTCACATAGTCGACCTCCCACCCGCCCGCGCGCAGCGCCGCCGCATGATGGCGCATGGCGGCGAACAGGAAGGCGATCTTCTTGGGGTGATGGCGGACATAGGTCGCCTCCTCGACCACCTCCATCATCAGGATGGTGGTCGCGCCCTTCTCCGCACCGTCGAGCGACGACAGGTCCATCGACAGCTGGTCGCCCAGCACCGGGATCAACACCCGTTCCATTGTGCCGCCTTGCCTCCTACATGGGCGGCCATGGACGCGAAACACCTTGGCCGGGCGAGCACGCTGCCGCCCAATCCGCAAGCCGCGGAACTCGATTATGTTCCCAACCCGCGCAGCACGCCCTATCTGGTGCGCTTCGCCGCGCCCGAATTCACCTCGCTCTGCCCGGTCACCGGCCAGCCCGATTTCGCGCATCTGGTGATCGATTACGTGCCGGGCGAGACGATCGTCGAATCCAAGTCGCTCAAGCTCTTCCTCGGATCGTTCCGCAACCATGCGGCATTCCACGAGGACTGCACCGTCGGCATCGGCGAGCGGCTGTTCGCCGAGATGCGGCCGGTGTGGCTGCGCATCGGCGGCTATTGGTATCCGCGCGGTGGCATCCCCATCGACGTGTTCTGGCAGTCGGGCGAGCCGCCGAAGGGCGTGTGGGTGCCCGATCAGGGCGTGGCGGGCTATCGCGGGCGGGGCTGATCCCTCGCCCTGGCGACGGTTTGTTACGTCCCGGCGAAAATGATGCACTGCAATACGGCGACGATGAAACTATTGACGTATCAAAATGTTTCCTTGGGCGTACCCCGCCTGAATCAGTGCGGGTGTCCCAACCATAAGGAAGCCGGATGGACCGCACCGCCGCCCTCGAATCGCTCGATCATATCGCGCTGATCGGCAATTTCCTGCCGCGCAAATGCGGGCTGGCGACGTTCACCACCGATACCTTCAACGCGCTCGTCGATCGCTATCCCGACATGCAGGTCGACGTCTATGCGATGGACGACCGGCCCGGCGCCTATGCCTATCCGCCGGAAGTCACCCATGCGATCCCGCAGAACGATCGCATCGCCTATCTCGATGCCGCCCGCCGGATCGAGGCGAGCGGCGCGCAGGCGGTGTGGGTGCAGCATGAATACGGCATCTACGGCGGGTCGGCGGGCGAACATATCGTCGCGCTGCTCGACCGGGTGAACGTGCCGGTGCTCGTCACGCTGCACACCATCCTCGAACATCCCAACGCCGACGAGCGCCGCGTGCTCGAAGCGCTGCTGCGTCGCGCCGCGAAGGTGGTGGTGATGGCCGAGAAGGGCCGCGAGATACTGATGCGCGTCCACGGCACCGATTCGCGCAAGATCGTGACGATCCCGCACGGCGTGCCCGACCGCCCGTTCGTCGCCCCCGCCGGGATGAAGGCGCGCTTCGGCTGGGAGGATCGCGAGGTCATCCTGACCTTCGGCCTGCTCGCCCCGAACAAGGGGATCGAGACGATGATCGAGGCGATGCCCGCCGTCGCCGCCGCCCATCCGAACGCGCTGTACGTCGTGCTCGGCGCCACCCACCCGCATCTGGTGGCGCATGAGGGCGAGGCCTATCGCGACCGGCTGAAGGCGCAGGCGGCATCGCTCGGCGTCGCGGACAATGTCTGCTTCCTCGACGGCTTCGTCGAGCAGGACGAACTGCTCGACTATCTCCAGGCCGCCGACCTGTATGTCACGCCCTATTCCAACCCGGCGCAGATCACCTCGGGCACGCTGTCCTATGCGGTGGCGATGGGCAAGGTGGTCGTCTCCACGCCGTACGTCCATGCGACCGAGATCCTTGCCGACGATCATGGCGTGATCGTCGACTTCGGCGATGCCGCCGCCTTCGCGCGCGAGATTCGCGACCTGCTCGGCGACGATGCGCGCCGTACCGACCTTGCCGCCCGTGCCTATGCGCGCGGCCGGACGATGCTGTGGCCGTGCCTCGTCGAGGAAGCCATGGGGGAGGTGGCGGCGGCGATCGCCGCGCGACCGCGCCGGATGAAGACCGATATGGACCTGTCCGTACTCAAACCCGATTTCGCCGCCGTCGAACGCATGAGCGACGCGACCGGCATGTTGCAGCATTCGATCTATTCGGTGCCCGATCGCCGTCACGGCTATTGCATCGACGACAATGCCCGCGCGCTGATCCTGATGTCGCAGATCGGGGAACTCGACGACGCCGTGCGCGACAAATGGACCACCATCTACGCATCGTTCGTCCAGTACGCCTGGAACCCCGACAAGCGCCGCTTCCGCAACTTCATGAACTTCGACCGGACATGGTGCGAGGACGAGGGGTCGGAGGACTCGAACGGCCGTACCCTGTGGGCGTTGGCGATCACCGCGCGCGACGCGAAGCTGCGCAAGCATCGCGACTGGGCGACCGCGCTCTATGACCAGACCGCCTCGATCGCGCTCGACCTCGGCAGCCCGCGCGCCCGCGCCTTCGCCATGCTGGCGGCGGTGGCGATGCTGGAGGTCGCGCCGGGCCATGCGCTCTCGACCGAGATCGCCGGCCGGTTCGGCGACGAACTGGTCACGTTGCTTGATGCCGCGCGCCGCCCCGAATGGCGCTGGTTCGAGATCGTGCTCGCCTATGACAACGCCCGCCTGCCCGAGGCGATGATCCGCGCGGGCCAGGCGCTGGGCCGCGAGGATTTCCTGAACGTCGGGCTCGACACGCTCGACTGGATCGTCGCGCGCCAGACCTCGCCCGAGGGCCGGTTCCGCGCGGTCGGCACCGAGAGCTTCGGGCGCGCCTATGCCGAGCCGCTGCCGTTCGACCAGCAGCCGCTGGAGGCGCAGGCGACCGTGGAGGCATGCGCCGCCGCCTATCAGGCGACCGGCGAGCGGCGCTGGCACGACGAGGCGCTCAAGGCCTATCGCTGGTATCTGGGCGCCAACGACCTCGACCTGCCGCTGGCGACCGTGGCCGACGGCGGCTGTTTCGACGGGCTGATGCCGACCGGCCTCAACCGCAACCAGGGCGCGGAGTCGATTCTCGCGCTGCAACTGGCGTCGTGCGTGATTTCAACCCTTTCAAAGGGCAGCGCATCCGTGGCAGACCCGCGCCGCGCCGTGGCCTGATCCGCCGCGGCGCACCACGGCCGGAAACTGGGACGCGCATGCTCGATATCCACAACCACCCCTTGCGGCTCTATGCCGATCCCTCGCGCGTGGTGGTGCGCCCCTTCCATATCGCATGGCAGCGCACCGGCTCCGCTCCCAGCCGCACCGAGCGGCTGGTGAGCGAGGTGCTGGCGATGTCGGCGCAGGAGACGCGCGCGCAGCTCGAAACCGTGCTCAAGGATTTCGAGGCGCGCCACTGGCAGACGCGCCGCGTGTTCATGACCCGCTATGACGAGATCGAGGCGGTGCTGAACCTCAACGGCGCCGAGATCGGCGACGAGAAGCGCCAGCTGATCGGCGCCTATTTCTGCCACGAATACAGCTATGCCGCAGCGGCACTGATGAACCCCAGCGCGGTGCCGCATTTCGACCAGTCGGGCATGCCCGAGGGCAGCTTGCGCATCCTCATGTCGCTGCGCGCGGTCGGCGAAGGCCATATTTCGTCGGTCGCCTTCCGCGAAGGCATCATCACCGACGAGAACGAACTGACGCTCGCCCCCGAACCGCCCTTCGCCACCGCGGCGGACGCGATCGGCGACGAGGAGGAAGCGCCCGAGGGCGAGGTGACGGTGTTCCGCCACCGCGATTCCACCCTGTCGGGCACGGTCATCTTCCCGATCACCCAGGCCCAGTCCAAGGGGCTGGAGGATATGCGCCTCGTCCGTTTCCAGCATGACGACGGCACCTATGAATGGCTCGGCACCTATACCGCCTATAACGGGTCGATGATCCAGTCGGAGCTGCTGCGCACCCGCGACTTCCGCGCGTTCGACCTCGTGCCGATGACCGGCAGCGCGGCGCGCAACAAGGGCATGGGCCTGTTCCCGCGCAAGGTGAACGGCAAGTACATGATGATCGGGCGGCAGGACGGCGAGAACCTGTTCCTGATCCAGTCCGACACCCTCACCCACTGGGACGAGGGCGAGCTGCTGCTCAAGCCCCATTATCCGTGGGAGCTGGTGCAGATCGGCAATTGCGGCCCGCCGATCGAGATCGACGAGGGCTGGCTGCTGCTGACCCACGGCGTCGGCGCGATGCGCAAATATGCGATCGGCGCGGTGCTGCTCGACAAGGACGATCCGTCGAAGGTGATCGGGCGCACCCCCGAACCGATCCTCGCCGCCGCGAACGAGGACCGCGAGGGCTATGTGCCCAACGTCGTCTATTCGTGCGGCGCGATCCGCCACGGCGACCGCATCTTCATCCCCTATGGCGTGGCCGACAGCTCGGTCGCCTTCGCCTTCGTGACGATCGAATCGCTGCTCTCGACGATGTGAGGCGGGTGCCGCGGGCTCGCCTCCCGTTCGTGTCGAGCGCAGTCGAGACACCGGGCGGACCGCTCGCGGCACGTCCCTCGACGTCGCTCGGGACGAACGGCATCCCGTCGTTCGTCCTGGACGAAAGCGTCAGAGCATGATGACTTCAAGGATACCCGTTCGTCCTGAGTAGCCACTGAGCTTGTCGAAGGGGCGTATCGAAGGACCGCCTGGGGCAGGTGCTTCGATACGAGGCTTCGACGTTGCTCAGCCTCTACTCAGCACGAACGGTTCCGCTGCATGGCATCACGCGCTATATCCGGTGCAGCGCCTGCGTCGGACAGCCCAGTACAGCCGCGCGCACCCGCAGGCTGGCGGTCAGGAACGTCAGATCCTCGCGCACGAACCGGCGGGGGGTGGTGCCCAGCACCGCCTGCGCATCGCGCAGGAAATGCGACGCGCTGACATAGGCGGCGTCGATCTGCGAATAGTCCTGCTCGCCCTCCGCCTCGATCAGCGGGATCAGCGAGCGCAGGAAGCGCGAGCGGATCAGCAGCGTCTTGGGGCCGAAGCCGAAATGGCGCTTGCACGTCCGTCGCACCACGTCCTGCGACACGCCCCATTGCCGCGCCGCCTCCGCCACCCCGCCGGGCGCATCGTCGGTGATGAACTGCGCGATGCGGCGGATGAGCGGCGCGTCGGACGACACCGGCCCCATCTCCGCGGTCAGGAACGCATCCAGCGCGGGCTTCATCGCATGTTCGTCCGGGATCGCCGCCAGCACGCCCAGCAGCCGCCGCGCGAACCCCGGCGTGCTCACCTCCGCCAGCGGCACCACCTGTTCGCGGCACCGCTCGGCCGATCCGTGGAAGAAGCGTTCCCAGCCGAGCGCGCTGACGCCGAAGCCGATCACGATGCCGCCGTTCGATCGGGTGTGCACCGCATGGCTGGTCGGCCCGAACAACGTCACCTGCGGCAGCGGGTCATAGCGTCTGCGCCCGATCGTCACCGCGACCGGCCCGGCGTTCAGCAGGATGCGGACCGTCGCGGTGCCGGGCAGGAACCAGTTCTCCAGCCCCATCGCCTGCGGCCCGGCAGCGGCATAGAGGTGATAGCCGGTGACGTAGTCGGTCAGCGCCTCGGCGGGCCGGTCGTACCGGATCGCCATCCCCTCCGGCATCGCGAACAGCGCGGCCGGCACGTCGGGCGTCTCGGTACCGCCGCTGACCGCGTGGAGCGCCGCCACGCTCAGCCCCGGAACAGCCCGCCGAGCACGCCGCGCAGCAGCCCGCCCAGCGCCCCGCCACTCTTCGCGCGTCCGCCGCGGGTGGTGCCGAACACCTGCTTGCCGATCTCGTTGACGACGATCCGCCCCACCGCCGATCCGGCCGACCGGGTGGCGGACTGGGTGGCGCGGGCCCATGGGCTGTTCGCCGCCTCGCGCGCGGCGGCGCGTTCGGCCCGCTCCGCCTCGCGCGCGGCGGCGATGCGCTGGCGCTCGGCTTCCTTGGCGGCGCGGGCGTCCTCCTTCGCCTGCAACGCGGCTTCCCTGGCGGCGGCGACCTGCGCCTTGGCGGCGGCGGCGGCGGCCCTGGCCTCCTCGGCCTTGGCCCCCAGCAGTTCGGCGGCGGAGTCGCGGTCGATCGCGGTGTCGTAGCGGTCGCCGATCGCATCGGTTTCGGCTCCTCCGGGCTTACCGGGCCGACGCGCGACGCGGGCGGGCGGATCAGCACCCGCTCGACCGGGCTCGGCGTGCCGTCGTCCTGCAACACCGATACCAGCGCCTCGCCGATCGCCAGTTCGGTGATGGCCTGACCCACGTCGATCGCCGGATTGGGGCGGAACGTCTCCGCCGCCGCGCGGATGGCGCGCGCTTCCTTCGGCGTGAACGCCCGCAGCGCGTGCTGGATGCGGTTGCCGAGTTGCGCTGCGATCCGTTCGGGGATGTCGACCGGGTTCTGCGTCACGAAATAGATGCCGACGCCCTTGGAACGGATCAGCCGCACCACCTGCTCGACCTTCTCGACCAGCGCGTCCGACGCATCGTCGAACAGCAGGTGCGCCTCGTCGAAGAAGAACACCAGCACCGGCTTGTCGGGATCGCCGATCTCGGGCAGCGTCTCGAACAGTTCGGACAGCAGCCACAGCAGGAAGGTGGCGTAGAGCCTGGGCGAGGCCATCAGCCTGTCCGCCGCCAGCACCGACACGATACCGCGCCCGTCGTCGCCCGTCCGCCGGAAATCGGCGAGGTCGAGCGCCGGTTCGCCGAAGAAGCGGTCGCCGCCTTGGGCACGCAGTTGCAGCAGCGCCCGCTGGATCGCGCCGACCGACTGCTTGCCGACATTGCCGTAGCGGGGGGTGAGTTCCTCCGCCCGCTCCGCGCAATGCGCCAGCATCGCCTGCAGATCGTCGAGGTCGAGCAGCAGCAGTCCTTCCTCGTCGGCGACGTGGAAGGCGATGGTCAGCACGCCCTCCTGCACCTCGTTCAGGTTGAGCATGCGCGCGAGCAGCAGCGGCCCCATTTCCGATACGGTGGCGCGCACCGGATGCCCGGCCTCGCCGAACAGATCCCAGAACACGGTCGGCGTGTCGCGATAGCGCCAGTCGCTGTCGCCGATCTCAGCGGCGCGCGCGGCGAAGGCGGCATGGCCCCGGGCGGTGGCGCTGCCCGCCATGGCGATGCCCGACAGGTCGCCCTTCACGTCCGCCACGAACACCGGGACTCCGGCGGCGGCGAAGTTTTCGGCGAGGCCCTGCAACGTCACCGTCTTGCCGGTGCCGGTGGCCCCCGCGATCAGCCCGTGGCGGTTGGCGCGGCGCAGTACCAGCGACTGGGGCACGCCCGCCGCCGTCGCGCCGAGGAACAGTTGCGTCGTGTCGCTCATCCGCCGTTTCCCAAAGCGTTACCCGGTCCTGCTAACCTGTTTTAATCTGCCGCGCATCGCCCAAAATAAAGGGGGCGGCGATCGCCCGGATCGCCGCCCCCCGTGTTTCATCGCAACCGGATCAGTTGCGGCTGTCGATCGCGATCGGCACGAAGACCGGCGCGCGCGAACCCGGCTGCTGCGCGAACAGCAGCACCTGCTTGCGCCCGGCGGCCCGCGCCGCCTGTACCAGCCGTGCCACGTCCGCGGTGGACGTGACCGGCTGCCGGTCGATGGTCAGGATCACCACCCCGCGCTTGACGCCCTTGGACGCGGCATCGCTGTCGGGATCGACGCCCGCGACCACCACGCCGCGCATCGCCTGGTCGAAGCCGAGCTGCCGCGCGATCGCCGGGGTGAGCGGCTGGACCGCCAGCCCCGCCGTCGCCGACAGCGCACTGCCCGTCTGCGGCGTATCGGGCTGGCCGTTCGGATCGAACCGCTCGTCCTGCGCCAGCAGTTGCTGTTCGGGCGGGCGGGTGCCGAGCGTCACCGGAATCTGCTGGCGGCGACCGTCGCGCAGCACGTCGAGCGTGACGCGGCTGCCCGGCGTCTCGAGGCCGACGAGATAGGTCAGCGACTGCTGCGGATTGATCTCCTTGCCGTTGACCGACAGGATCACGTCGCCCGGCCGGATGCCGGCCCGCGCCGCAGGCTCGCCCGGCGTGACGCCGTTGACCAGCGCGCCGCGCTCCTTGGCGATGCCCAGTGCGGCGGCGATGTCCTCGTTCACCTCCTGCTGCGTCAGGCCCAGATAGCCGCGCGTGACCGACTGGCCCTTCATCAGCTTGTCGACGATCGGCTTGGCCTGTTCGGCGGGGATCGCGAAGCCGATGCCGATGCTGCCGCCGGTCGGCGACAGGATCTGCGAATTGATGCCGATGACATTGCCCTGCATGTCGAACATCGGCCCGCCCGAGTTACCCCGGTTGATCGCGGCGTCGGTCTGGATGAAGCGGTCGTACGGTCCCTGCCCGACGCGGTTCAGCGCCGAGATGATGCCCGCCGTGACCGTACCCGACTGGCCCAGCGGATTGCCGATCGTCACCACCCAGTCGCCGACCCGCGCCTGCCGCGAATCGCCGAAGCGGACGAAGGGGAAGTTGGCCCCCTCGATCTTCAGCACCGCGAGGTCGGACAGTTCGTCACGCCCGACCAGCTTTGCGGTATATTCCTTCTGGTCGGCCAGCGTCACCTTGATCGATTCGACCGTCGCGCCCTGCGCCCCGGCCGAGACGACATGGTTGTTGGTGACGATATAGCCGGTGTTCGAGATCAGGAAGCCCGAGCCGAGCGACTGCGCCTCCTGCGACCGGCCGCCGCCGCCGCCGCGCTGGCCGAAGAACTGTTCGAGCGGCGTGCCCTGGAACGGGTTCGCCTGCTGCTGCACGGTGATGCGCTGCGTGGTCGAGATGTTGACGACCGCGGGCGACAGGCGGGCGACCATGTCGGCGAAGCTCATCGGCGCGCCCGCGCGCGGCGCGCTGGCGGCGTTGATCGCGCCGGGTTCGTTCTGGGCGGTCTGTGCGTCCGACGGGTTGAGCGTCAGCGTGGCGGCGGCGCCGCCGAGCAATAGCGCGGAAGTAATGGCGTAGGCGTAACGCACGATCGTGTGGTCCTCTCAGATTGGCTTGGCAGACCCCTTCAGGCGGGATCGTGCCGGGCACTTGCTGAACGCGGTTTGAATGTGCGGACGGGGCCTAGCGTTCCCGCCCGCCGAATTCGCGCAGATAGCCGTCCTGCGGCGACAGGATGATCGACGTGTTCCCCTGTCCGCGCTGCGGCACCAGCGTGGTGCGGTACGACTGCATCGCGCGCCAGAAGGCATAGAATTCGGCATCCTTGCCGAAGCTCTGCGCATAGATCTGCGCGGCGCGGGCCTCCGCCTCGGCGCGCACCACCTGCGCGTCGCGCTCGCCCTGCGCACGGATCGTCACCGCCTCCTGCTCGCGGGCCGAGCGCATCCGCGCCAGCGCCGAATCGAGCGGGCTGCCGGTCGGCAGGTCGGCGTGCTTGATCCGCACGTCGACGATCTCCGCGCCGTACTGGCGGGCGGTGCGCTGGAGCGCGTTCTGGATATTGTCCATCACCGCGCCCCGTTCGGGGCTGAGCAGCGACGCGAACGTCCGCCGCCCCAGCTCGGCGCGCAGCGCCGACGACAGCAGCGGTTCGAGCTGGTTGGCGACGCGCTCCTCGGTATTGCCCGCCGATCCGGTCGAGATCACCGCCTGCAGCGGATCGACGATGCGGAACCGGGCGAAGGCGTCGACCTCGAGCCGCAGCTGGTCGGTGGACAGCACCGGCTGGTTGTTCAGCTCGATATCCAGCACCCGCTTGTCGATCCACACGATGCGATCGACGAACGGAACCTTGTAGATCAGCCCCGCGCCGGTCTGTCCGAACGGCTGGTCGGCACGGTACGGATTGACGATGGCGACCGGCTGCTGGAAGCGCAGGATCACCGCCTGCCGCGTCTCGGGCACCGGCTTGACCGTGTTGAACAGCAGGATCAGCAGCACCAGCGCGACGATCGCGATGGCGATGGGGTTGCGCAGCGCCCGGTTCATCGTGCCGCTCCGCTCGCCTGGGGGGCCGGGGCCGGCGCCTCCGGTTCGGGCGCCTGCTGCTGGCGGCGCACCTCGGGCAGCGGCAGATAGGCCTGGGTGCCCGGCTGGACGATCGTCTTGTCGGCGCGGCTCAACACCTGCTCCATGGTTTCGTAATACAGCCGCCGCCGGGTGACGTCGGGGGCCATGCGATATTGTTCGTAGATCTTGTCGAACTCGGTCGCGCTGCCCTGCGCCTGCGCGATCACCTGCTGCGCATAGGCGCGCGAGCGGTTGAGGTTCGACTGCGCCTCCTGCTGCGCCGCCGTCACCGCCTTGAACGCATCGTCGACCTCGGCCGGGGCCGCCGCCTTCTGGATGCTGACGCCCAGCACGCGCACGCCCGACTGATATTCGTCGAGCAGCGCCTGCATCCGCGTCTGCACCTCGGCCTCGATCGCGCCGCGCCCCGGCCCGATCGCCGTCGTCAGGTTCACGCCCGCCACCGCCGCGCGCATCGCGCTTTCGGCGACGGCACGCACGGTTTCCTTCGGGTTCTTGATCTCGAAGACATAATCCTCGGGCGACTTGATGTTCCAGCGCACCGAATAGGCGAGGTCGACGATATTCTGGTCGCCGGTCAGCATCAGGTTCGGCTGGGTGCCGCCCGCCGGAAACACTTCGGTCCGGGTGTTCTGCACGTCCTCCACCTGCACCCGCATCAGCGGCGCGGGCAGGGTGAACTGGATACCGGGGTTCAGCGTGCCGGTATAGCGCCCGAACAGGGTCACGACGCCGCGTTCCTGCGGCTCGATCGAATGGATGCTCGAAAAGGCGATCCACACCAGCACCAGCGCGGCCACCGCCGCCGCCCACAGCCGCCCGACATTGGCCGGAAGCTGCGGCCCGCCGCCGCCGCCGCTGCGCGCGCGCTTCAGGAAATCCTCGAGCGAGGTCGAACCGCCGCCGGGCTTGCCGCGCCGTCCGCCGGGCGGCATCGACCACGGATTGCGCGGCCCGTCGTCACCGCCGCCGCCGCCCGAGCCGCCTCCGGAACCGCCGCCGCCCCATGGGCCGTTGTCGCTCATCCCCAGCACCCGCGCGCGAGCGGCGCGTCCCATGATCCATCGCATCCCTCCTTTATAGGGGGCATCCGCGCCTTTTACAGTGGTAACACGCCACCGCAGCGCTACATCGCGCGGGTCATGAGCCGTTCCGAACCCGCCGCCGCGCTGTCCGCGCTCCTTGCCCCCGTCGCCGCCGGGCGCGCGACCATCCGGGTGCAGGATGCGCGCGCCAGCATCATCCTCGACGTGACCGGCCTGCCCGCGCCTGCCCGCGACGCGCTGGAGGCCGATGTCCGCGCCGCCGCAACCGGGGCGCCCGGCATCGCCGAGGTCCGCATCCTCCAGACCAGCGAGCGCACCGCCGCGCGGATCGTCGCCGTCGCCAGCGGCAAGGGCGGGGTCGGCAAGTCTACGCTCGCCGCCAATCTCGCGGTCGCGCTGCACGGTGCCGGGCGGCGGGTCGGGCTGATCGACGCCGACATCTACGGCCCGTCGCAGCCGCGGCTGCTCGGCGTCGCGGGGATCAAGGCCGAGGCGCACGACAAGAAGCTGGTCCCGGTCGCCACGCCGCACGGCGTGCCGCTGCTGTCGATGGGGCAGCTGGTGCCCGCCGACCAGGCGATCGCATGGCGCGGGCCGATGGCGGCGGGCGCGCTGACCCAGTTGGTCGATGCGCATTGGGACATGGCCGACACGCTGGTCGTCGACCTGCCGCCGGGCACCGGCGACGTGCAGCTGACCATGATCCAGAAGCACCGCCCGGCAGGCGCGGTGATCGTGTCGACGCCGCAGGACCTCGCGCTGATCGACGCGACCCGCGCGATCGACCTGTTCCACAAGGCGGGCGTGCCGATCATCGGGCTGGTCGAGAATATGGCGGGCTATGCCTGTCCGCATTGCGGAGAGGTGTCGGACCCGTTCGGCCACGGCGGCGCGGAGGCGCGCGCGGCGCAACTCGGCATCGACTTCCTCGGGCGGGTGCCGCTCACGATGAACATCCGCAGCGCGTCGGACGGGGGCACACCCCCCGCTGCGGGGAACGGGGCCGATGCCGGACCGTTCCTCGGTATCGCCGCACGGGTCGGCGACTGGCTGACGAGGAACTGACATGCTGGACGATCACGGCATCCGCGAGTTGCTGACGACCGCGCGCACGATCGCGCTGGTCGGCGCGTCGGACCGGCCCGGTCGGCCGTCCTATGGCGTGATGGCCTATCTGCAACGACAGGGGTACCGGGTGATCCCGGTCAACCCGCAGATCACCGGCGAGCATCTCCACGGCGAATTCGTCTTCCGCGACCTTTCGCAGATTGGGGAGCCGATCGACATCGTCGATATCTTCCGCAATTCGGCGGCGGCGGGCGAGGTGGTCGATCAGGCGATCGCGGTCGGCGCGAAGGCGGTGTGGATGCAGCTGGGCGTCGTCAACGACGCCGCCGCCGCGCGTGCCGAGGCCGCGGGGCTCAAGGTCGTGATGGACCGCTGCCCGGCGATCGAGATCCCCCGGCTGGGGATTGCGGCGGTGGGTTGAGGGCGGATCCCTACCGCCTCCGACAACATTCGGATCGTCCTTCCCGCCTGCGCGGGAATGACGACGGTCGTGATTACCGCCCCTTCTTCGCCGCCTGCTCCGCCGCCGCCGGATCGACCGAGGGCGCGCCCGATGCCGGGGTCGCGGCGTTCACCACATCGGCGCTGTCGGCGGGCTTGCCTTCGTCGGCGCTGTTGCCCGCAGGGGCGGCGGCATTGGCTTCCGCCCCCGCCGCCGGTTCGGCTCCTGCCGCAGGCGCGGCGGGCAGCGGCAGGTTCGACCCCTGCGAATTGAGATAGGCGATGACGTTCGCCCGGTCCTGCGCATTGCCGAGACCCGCAAAGGTCATCTTCGTCCCCGGCGCGTATTTGCGCGGGGAGGTCAGCCATTCGTTCATCGCATCGAAGTCCCAGTTACCCGGGATGCCGGTCAGCGCGCCCGAATAGGCGAAGCCGGGGATATGGCCGTGCTTCTTGCCGATCACGCCCCACAGGTTCGGGCCGATGCCATTGGCCCCGCCCTGGTTCACCGTGTGGCACGCGGCGCATTTCTTGAAGACTTCCGCGCCCTTGGCAACGTCCGCGCTGGCCAGCAGCGTCGCGATCGGCACCGCCGCCGCACCGCCGCCGCCACCCGCCTCGGCGGCGCCTTCGACCGGATAGCCCGGCTTTTCGGGCGGGCCCGAATGAAAGATCATGCCGCTGGCGATCGACAGGCCGAGGGCGGCTGCGCATCCGGCCAATACCCAGCCCGCGATCGTGTTCGTCCGGTCGTCCATGCGCTCAGCCGTCTCGCCTAATGGTGCTTATGTTTGGAGCCATGCTTAGAGGCGGCTTTCCCTACTGGCAAGACAGGGTTGCCGATCGCGCGTCACGGGGATAATCGCCCGGCCCCATGCACAAATACGCCGCCCCGGCGCGCCCGCTGGTGGCGCAGATGACCGAAGCCGCCGCCCGCGAACCGCACCGCGCGGTCGCGTTCCAGGGCGCGCCCGGCGCCAATTCGCACGTCGCGCTGGCACAGGCGTTTCCCGACGCGCTGCCGCTGCCCTGCTTCGGCTTCGCCGATGCGATCGACGCGGTGCGCGGGGGGCAGGCCGATTGCGCGATCATCCCGATCGAGAATTCGCTCCACGGTCGCGTCGCCGACATGCATTTCCTGCTGCCCGAATCGGGGCTGGTCATCACCGGCGAGCATTTCCTCCCCATCCGCCACGCGCTGCTGGGGTTGGGGCCGATCGAGGCGGTCAAGCAGGCGATGAGCCACGAACAGGCGCTGGGACAGTGCCGTCGCTGGCTGTCGGCGCGCGGGATCGAGCCGGTGGCGCATCCCGATACGGCGGGCGCGGCGGCATCGGCGGCGGCGATGGCCGATCCGGCGGTCGCAGCACTCGCCCCGCCCGCCGCCGCCGCGCTCTACGGCCTTCGGGTGCTGGCCGACGATATCGCCGATGCCGATCACAACACGACGCGCTTCGTCGTCCTCGCCCGCGCCGCGCCCGACACGCTGCCCGAGGGGCCATGCATGACGACATTGGTGTTCGAGGTGAAGAACGTGCCCGCCGCGCTGTACAAGGCGATGGGCGGCTTCGCGACCAACGGCGTCAACATGACCAAGCTGGAAAGCTACCAGCCCGCGGGCAGCTTCGCCGCGACGCAGTTCTTCTGCGACATCGAGGGGCGGCCGGGCGAGGCGCATGTCGACCGCGCGCTGGACGAGCTGCGGTTCCACAGCAAATGGGTGCGGCTGCTCGGCAGCTATGCAAGGGCGAGGGAGCGGGGGTAAGTCCTCCCCTTCGCCACCCCCGTTCGCTTCGAGCGCAGGGTCGAGCGCAGTCGAGACCCGTAGTCGAGAAGGCATGGCCCCGGCGGGACGTTCTCGACGGACGCTTCTCGACAGGCTTGAAGCTGCTCGAACCGAACGGGAAGGGTCAGGAGGGTACATCCCCCACCCAAGCCCTGAGCAGGCTATGCGCGATCGCATGGGCAGGCGGCGCCACGAACCGCCCCGGCTCCCCGGCAAGCGCCACCCGCACCTCGTCGCGCGTCGCCCAGAAGGCATCCTCCAGCTCGCGCGCATCCACCGCCAGCCGGACGTCGCGCGCCGTCGCGATGCAGCCGATCATCAGCTGCGACGGGAACGGCCACGGCTGGCTCGCGACATAGCGCACGCCCGTCACCGTCACGCCCGCTTCCTCCAGCACCTCGCGCGCGACGGCTTCCTCGACCGATTCGCCCACTTCGACGAACCCGGCAAGCGTCGAATAGCGCCCCTGCGGCCACGACGGCTGCCGACCCAGCAGCACGCGCCCGTCATGCTCGACGGCCATGATGACCACCGGGTCGGTACGCGGGAAATGCTGCGCAGCACAGCTGCCGCATTCGCGCGCCCAGCCGCCGCGCGACACCTTGCTCCGCGCGCCGCAACGTGCGCAGAATCCGTGCCGCGCATGCCAGTCGAGCAGGCTGCGCGCGATGCCGTACAGCGCCATGTCCGGCGCGGGCATGTTCGCCAGCAACGTCATCAGCGCGGGCGACCGCATCGCCGGGGCATCGCCCTCGCCCCCGCCGGTCACGAACAGCGGATGCCCGTCCAGTTCGCCCAGCAGCAGCGCGTCGCCCCGCGCCGGGTCCATCGGGTGCAGCAGCAGCCTGCCGTCCGCGCCCACCTCCGGCTCCAGCCCGCCGAACATCAGCAGCCGCGCGCCCGGATCGGCCAGCGCCCGCGCGAACGCCGCCGGATCGTCCCGCTCGTTGTCGAGGCGGACCAGCGCCGCGCCGGTGAAGCCGATCACCTGGTGGCCGGGGTCGGGGCGGCCGGCGTCAGGTCGGCGGCCAGCGCCTTGACCAGATCGGCCCGCAGCGGCCAGCGGTCGGCGGGGAAGTAGTTGACCATCGCCGTGCCGCGCAGCCGCCGCGCCGGATCGACGAACGCGATCGTCCCCGCCGCCCCGCCCCAGCCATAGGTGCCCCTGGCGGGCCGTCCGGGCAGCGTTTCCAGATACACCGATCCGCCCGCGCCGAACCCCATCTTCGGCCCTGCCTCGCCGCCGGTGCCGCCGTCGACCCCGCCGAACTCAACGCCCGGCGGCAGCAGGTTCGACATGCCGAGCGCGACCGTCTCCGGCTTCATCACCCGCTTGCCCGCCAGCGTACCGCCGTCCAGCAGCATGTGCAGGAACCGGTCATAGTCGCGCGCCGACATCACCAGCCCCGCGCCGCCGTACGGAAAGCTCGGGCGCTGAAGCCAGACCGAGGTCGCCGCCGGATCGAGCGGCACCATATTGTCGCCGACGAACACGTAATTGGTCGCCAGCCGCCCCTTCTGCGATTCGGGCACCTGCCAATAGGTGGAGGTCATGCCGAGCGGATCGAACATCCGCGTCTGCAGGAATCGCTCGAACGACATGCCGCTCGCCACCTCGATCACCCGGCCCAGCACGTCGAGCCCGATCGAATAGCTCCACTTCGTCCCCGGATCGGCGATCAGCGGCAGCCCGGCGACGCGGTTCGCGAATTCCTCCAGCGACTTCGGGCGTGCCCTGGCGACCTCCACCTCGACCTGCGCGTTGACCGATGCGGGGATGATGCCGAGGCGCTCATATTCCTTGAGCAACGGCCCCTTGGTGACGATATTGTAGCCGAGCCCCGCGGTATGGGTCAGCAGGTGGCGCACCGTGATCGGCCGCGCCGCCGGACGGCTGGCCAGCGAATTGTCGGGATCGGTCAGCACCCGCATGTTCCGGAACGCGGGGATGAAGTCGCTGATCGGCTGGTCCAGCTTCAGCCTGCCGTCCTCGACCAGCATCATCGCCGCCATGCCGGTGATCGGCTTGGTCATCGAATAGACCCGCCACAGCGTATCGGCATCGACCGGGCGGCCCGAGGCGTCGGCACCGGTGCGCCCGGCGGCATGGATGCTGGTCCAGTCCGGCCCGCCGACCGCGACGACGATGCCCGGCGCCTTCTTCTCGGCGACATAACGTTTCACCAGCGCCTCGGTCGCGCCCATGCTGCGCGTCGCGGGCGGGCGCGGCGGGGCGGCCTGTCCATGGGCCGTGCCGCCCAGCAGCAGCGCCAGCGAAATCCCGGCAAGCATCGCTCTCATCGCATTCCCTCCACCAGAGCCGCACCCTTGGCGAACAGCGTCGGCAGCCCCGCCTGCGCAAGGTCCGCGACCGGCCACCATTCGCCCGCAACGTCGTCGGGCGCTGCATCCGCCACCACGACGGTGCACGCAAGGTCGAAATGGGTGAAGCCGTGCCGGACGGTACCGATTGCCCGCCATTCCGCCGCGAACGGCGCGCCCGCCGTGCCCGGATCATGTGCTTCCCACGGCCCGGTCGGCAGCGCGCGCATCCCGCCGAGCAGCCCCTTGTCGGGCCGCCGCACCAGCAGCACCTGCCCCGCGCGCTCCGCCCAGAAGAAGGTGCCGTGGCGCTGCGGCTTCGCCTTCTTCGCGGCCTTGACCGGATAGGCATCGGGCGTGCCCCGCGCATAGGCCGCACAGTCGGCGCGCAACGGGCAGAGCAGGCAGCGCGGGGCACGCGCGGTGCAGATGCCCGAGCCGAGGTCCATCATCGCCTGCGCGAAATCGCCCGCCCGCAGGTCCGGCGTGATCGAGTCGGTCGCCTCGCGGATCGCGGGCCTCGCACCGGGCAACGCTTCTCCGATCGCGAACAGCCGCGACACGACCCGCTCGACATTGGCATCGACCACCACCGCCCGCCGCCCGAACGCGATCGCGGCGATCGCCGCGGCGGTATAGTCGCCGATGCCGGGCAGCTTGCGCAGTTCGCCCTCGGTGTCGGGCAGGGCGCCGCGCGCCGCCACCACCCTTGCACAGGCCAGCAGGTTGCGCGCCCGGGCGTAATAGCCGAGCCCCGCCCACGCCGCCATCACCTCGCCGTCGTCGGCGGCCGCCAGTGCCGCGAACGACGGCCAGCGCGCGGTCCAGCCCAGGAAGTACGGGCGCACCGTCGCGACCTGCGTCTGTTGCAGCATCACCTCCGACAGCCAGACGCGATACGGATCGGGCGCCGGATCGCCGGGGGCCGCGCGCCACGGCAGGCTGCGATGGTTGCGGTCGTACCAGCCGAGCAGGCGATCGGCGACAGAGAGATGCTTGGCGTCCACGCGCTCCCTATGGCATGGGATGCCCGCAATGACGACGCGCACCCGCCCGCACCCGACGATTCCCGAACCGCGCCGCCGCGGCTCCATGCGCGCGGTCAGCGAGCTGCTGCCCGACATCGGCGGCACCGCCTTCCGCAAGTTCGGCTTCGTCCAGTCGGCGGTGGTCAGCCGCTGGGGCGAGATCGTCGGCGATCGCTTCGCCCGCGTCTCCGCCCCCGAATCGATCCGCTTCCCGCCGGGCAAGCGGGCGGAAGGGGTGCTGACCCTCACCGTATCCGGCGCGCACGGCACGATGATGCAGCATATCGCGCCCGAGATCGTCGAGCGGGTCAACCGCTTCTTCGGCTATGCCGCCGTCGCCCGGCTGGTGTTCCGCCACGGCGAGGTCCGCCCGCGCCGCGCCGCACCGCCGCGCCGCGAGGCCCCGGCGATCCCGCAGGAACTGGGCGACAGCCTGCGCGACATCGCCGATCCCGAACTCAAGGCCGTGCTGACCGCGCTCGCGGGTGCGGTCGCCGCCCCGCCGCCGCCCGCCATCCCCATCCTCGGCAAGGTCCGCTGATGCGCATCCTGATCCTGCTGTTCTCCTTCCTGCTGGCCCTCGTCGGCGTGCCGCACGCACAGGCGCAGGCGAAGGGCGCGAAACGCCCCGCCGCCGCCGCACCAGCGCGCGACTGGACCCGCTCGGTCGTGTTCCAGCCCGGCGGCGGGGTGCTGGTCGGCAATCCGGCGGCGAAGGTCGTGCTGACCGAATGGCTGAGCTACACCTGCCCGCACTGCGGCGCCTTCGCCCGCGAATCGAAGGTGGAGCTGCACGCGCTGGTCCGCGCGGGCAAGGTGCGGGTCGACTATCGCCCGATGCCGCGCGACGCGCTCGATCTCACCGCCGTCCTCCTCGCGCGCTGCGGCGGGCCGACGCGCTTCGTCGCCCTCCATGACGCGATCTTCGCCGGGCAGACGGCGATGCTCGACCGGGCCACGGCCTTCGCCGCCACGCCTGCCGCACAGGCGCCCACCGCGACCGTCGCCGAACGGCTGCGGCAACTGGCCGACGCCACGCCGCTGCGCGCCACGGGCCGGACGCTGGGCGTGCCCGACGCCGCCTATACCCGCTGCCTGAACGACGAGGCCGGGCACGACCGCGCGATCGCGGTTGCCGAGGCGGCGCAGGCGGCGAACATCGCCGCCACCCCGACGTTCGAGGTCAACGGCCGCCGGGTCGAGGCGCATGGCTGGGCCGAGCTCAAGCCGCTGCTGGTCCCGGCCGCGTAATTCACCCCTTTCCACAGAAAGTATCGCCCATGCGTTTCGCGCTCCCCCTGATCGCCCTTGCCGCCCTGACCGCCTGCGGCGGCGGAGACGCGGGCGGCAATGCTTCGGCCGCCGCCCCGGTCGCCAATGTCGCGGCACCGGCGGGCCAGAAGTGGACCGATGTCGTCGCGGTGACGCCCGAGGGCGGCTATCGCATCGGCAACCCCGATGCGGCGGTGAAGCTGGTCGAGTTCGGCTCGCGCACCTGCCCGGCCTGCGGCGCCTTCGCCCGCGAGGGGTTCGAGCCGCTGATCGACAACTATGTCTCGACCGGCAAGGTCAGCTTCGAGTTCCGCGACTTCGCGATCCACGGCGCGCCGGACCTTGCCGCCGGGGTGCTCGGCCGCTGCAACGGCACCGCCACCTTCTTCCCGCTGCTCGAGGCGATGTACCAGGACCAGGAAGCGACGCTGAACCGGATGCAGGCGCTGCCCCAGTCCGAACAGGCCCGGCTCCAGTCGATCCCGCCGGTGCAGGCGGTGTCGGGCTGGGCCGATGCGGCGGGCTATGTCGATTTCGTCAAGCAGCGCGGCGTGCCCGAGGCGAAGGCGCGCGCATGCCTCGCCGACCAGAATCTGCTGAACCAGGTGGTCAAGCTCACCGAGGACGGCGGCGCGATCGTCACCGGCACGCCGACCTTCCTCATCAACGGCAACAAGGTCGAGAATGCGGTGGGCTGGAAGGATGTCGAGGCGGCGCTGAAGGGTGCCGGGGCCTGACGCGACAGGTTCGGATCGCGCCGGTTTCTCCCCTCCCTGACAAGGGAGGGGTCGGGGGTGGGTCGGCCCGGTGGCGGGCGTGACCTTCCCTCGCAGGCCGACCCACCCCCAACCCCTCCCTTCCAGGGAGGGGAGCCGCTTCGACGACTCAACGCCTGAATGTCGATCGACCCCGCGTCCGGCGCGATGACCCCCACCCCCGCCCTCACCATCCGCCGCCTGCGCCTCACCGGGTTCAAGTCGTTCGTCGATCCCGCCGACCTCGTGATCGAACCGGGGCTGACCGGCGTGGTCGGCCCCAACGGCTGCGGCAAGTCCAACCTGCTCGAGGCGCTGCGCTGGACGATGGGCGAGAACAGCGCCCGATCGCTGCGCGGCGCGGGGATGGAGGACGTGATCTTCGCGGGCACCGCCACCCGCCCGCCGCGCGACTTCGCCGAGGTGACGATCCTCGCCGAGGACGGCGACGGCGACGAGGTGGAGATCGTCCGCCGGATCGAGCGCGGCGCAGGCTCGGCCTATCGCATCAACGGGCGCGACGTACGCGCGAAGGACGTGGCGCTGCGCTTCGCCGATGCCGCGACCGGCGCGCATTCGCCCGCGCTGGTCAGCCAGAACCGCATCGGCGCGGTGATCGCCGCCCGCCCCGCCGAACGCCGCGCGATGCTGGAGGAGGCCGCGGGGATCGCGGGCCTCCACGTCCGCCGCAAGGACGCCGAAGGCAAGCTGCGCGCGACCGAGGCCAACCTCGAACGCCTGAGCGAACTCCAGTCCGATCAGGACGCGCGCATCGCGGCGCTCCGGCGACAGGCGAAGGCGGCGGCGCGCTACCGCGAGCTGACCGATGCGATCCGCGTGGCAGAGGCACGCGCGCTCTACGCCCGCTGGCGCGCCGCCGCCGCTGCCGCCGATGCCGCGCGGGCGCAGGCGCTCGCCGCCGAGGGCGCGGTCGCGACGCAGGCCGCCGCCCATGCCGCCGCCACCGCCGCGCAGGCGCAGGCGGCCGAGGCGCTCGCGACCGCCCGCACCGCCGCGCAGGGCGAGCGCGATGCGCTGCGCGAGGCGACCCACGCCCGCGACACGCTGCGCGCGCAGCTGACCGCCGCGGCCCGCCGCCTGTCCGATCTTGCCGCACAGGCGGCGCGGCTCGACACCGATCATGCGCGCGAGGCGACGCTGGGGCAGGACGCCGCCGCCGCGATCGCCCGCCTGACCGCCGAGGCCGACCACCTCGCCGCCGCGCTGGCCGAAGCCGATGCCGCGCTCCCCGAACGGCACGCGCGACTTGCCGAAGCCGAAGGTCATGCACAGACCGCCGACGCCGCCCATGCCGAAGCGCTGGCCCATGCCGCCGCACAGGTC